>CAZSYV010000069.1:0-15286 GCA_964610955.1 uncultured Klebsiella sp.
TGAGCGAGGGTGGTGCGGGTGTCGCATGCTCTGGCAGCCCGGTGATCTGCCTGCCCGGGGGCAGGTGTTTCGTTGAGGTGGCAGGGGCTTTCTGATAAGGTGGCCACCCATCCTCGCGGGGCGTCGCTCCGCGTCAAGACCAGTCAGTTTCAACACGTGCAAGGCCAGGCATGACGCGCTTGATATTCGTCACGGGTGGTGTGGTGTCCTCGTTGGGCAAGGGGCTTGCCTCGGCATCGCTGGGGGCAATCCTCGAGGCGCGGGGGCTGCGTGTGACCCTGCTCAAGCTCGATCCCTACATCAACGTCGATCCGGGCACGATGAGCCCGTTCCAGCACGGCGAGGTGTTCGTCACCGACGACGGCTCCGAGACCGATCTCGACCTCGGGCACTACGAGCGCTTCGTGCGCACCCGCATGACCTGTCGCAACAACTTCACGACAGGCAAGGTGTACGAGGAGGTACTGCGTCGCGAGCGCCGCGGTGACTATCTTGGGGCGACGGTACAGGTGATCCCGCACATCACCGACGAGATCAAGCGCCGCATCCTGGCCGGGGCCGAGGGTTTCGATGTGGCGCTGGTCGAGGTCGGTGGCACGGTGGGTGATATCGAGTCACAGCCATTCCTCGAGGCAAGCCGCCAGTTGCGCGCGGAACTCGGGCCGGGACACTCGCTGTTCATCCACCTGACGCTGGTTCCCTACATCCGCACCGCTGGCGAAACCAAGACCAAACCCACCCAGCACTCGGTGAAGGAGCTGCGAGCCATTGGTTTGCAGCCCGATGTCCTGCTGTGTCGTTCCGAGGTGCCGATCGACGAGGCCTCGCGGCGCAAGATCGCACTCTTCACCGACGTCCAGGAGCGCGCGGTGATCTCGGTACCCGACGTCGACATGATCTACCGGCTGCCGATACTGCTCCACGCCGAGGGGCTCGATGACATCGTGGTCGCGAAGCTCGGCCTGGATTGTCCGCCGGCGAGGCTCGACGAATGGCGGGCCGTGGTCGATGGCAAGCTGCACGCGAGCCGCTGCGTCAGAATCGCGATGGTCGGCAAGTACATGGAGCTGCTCGATGCCTACAAATCGCTCAACGAGGCGCTGACCCATGCCGGTATCCGTACCGGAACGCGCATCGAGATGCGCTACATCGATTCGGAGCAGCTCGCCCGTGAAGGGACAGCCGTGCTGGCGGATGTCGATGCGATCCTGGTGCCGGGCGGGTTCGGCGAACGCGGTATCGAAGGCAAGATCCAGGCGGCCGGGTACGCGCGCAGGAACCGTATCCCCTACCTTGGCATCTGCCTCGGACTGCAGGTTGCGGTAATCGAGTTTGCGCGCAATGTGGCTGGAATGGCTGGCGCGGACAGCACCGAGTTCGACAGATCAACCGCATACCCGGTGGTAGCGCTGATCACCGAGTGGATGAATACCGATGGCCGGTCGGAGCGGCGCAGCAACGAATCGGATCTCGGCGGCACGATGCGCCTTGGTGCACAGCGCTGCCACCTCGAGGAAGGCTCGCGAGCCCGTCAGATGTACGGCAGCGCCGAGATCGAGGAGCGCCACCGCCACCGCTTCGAGGTCAACGGCAACTTCCTGCCGCGCCTGCAGGCCGCCGGTCTGCGCGTGACGGGCTGGTCGGCGGATCACACACTGGTCGAGGTGGTCGAGCTGAGCGAGCACCCCTGGTTCCTTGCCTGCCAGTTCCACCCCGAGTTCACCTCGACCCCGCGTGATGGCCACCCGCTGTTCACGGGCTTCGTCGAGGCGGCGCTGCGCCACGCAGCGGAGCATGGCCGTGATGTCTGAACCGACACTCGGCCTGGTGCGCGTCGGTACAATCGAGGTCGGCAACGAGCGGCCCTTCGTGCTGTTCGGCGGCATGAACGTGCTCGAATCCCGCGAGCTGGCACTGCAGGTTGCCGAAACCTTCGTGCGCGAGTCCACGCGCCTTGGTATCCCCTATGTGTTCAAGGCATCCTTCGACAAGGCCAACCGTTCGTCGATCGCCTCGTTTCGCGGCCCCGGGCTCGAGGAAGGACTGCGCATCTTCGAGGACGTGAAGCGACAGTTCGCCGTCCCGGTGATCACCGATGTGCATGAACCCTGGCAGGCGGAGGCGGTTGCCGAGGTCTGTGACGTGATCCAGTTGCCGGCGTTCCTCTCGCGTCAGACAGACCTCGTGGTGGCGATGGCGCGGACCGGGCGTCCGATCAACATCAAGAAGGCCCAGTTCCTGGCGCCACACGAGATGGGGCATATCCTGCGCAAGTGCGCGGAGGCAGGCAACGAGCAGCTGATGCTCTGTGAGCGTGGCAGCTGTTTCGGCTACAACAACCTGGTCGTCGACATGCTTGGTTTCGGCGTCATGAAGCAGTTTGGATATCCGGTGATCTTTGACGTCACGCATGCACTGCAGATGCCGGGTGCCCGTGCCGATTCGGCCGGTGGACGCCGCCAGCAGGTGCTCGAGCTCGCCCGATCGGGCATGGTGCAGGGGCTTGCGGGCCTGTTTCTCGAGGCACACCCGGATCCGGACCGCGCACTCTGTGATGGACCCTGTGCGCTGCCACTCGATCGGCTTGGCGATTTCCTGGCACAGATGAAGGCGATCGATGAGCTCGTGAAGTCGATGCCCGCACTGGAGATTCGCTGAGTACGGGGAGCGTGTCGGCGCCGACCAAGAATCATTCTGACTGGAGATGGGCTGCAAGATGTCTGTTATCAATGAAGTGAAGGCGATCGAGGTGCTTGATTCGCGGGGCAACCCGACCGTCGAGGCGAGCGTGCGACTGGTCAGCGGCGCGGTTGGTGTGGCCTGCGCCCCTTCTGGTGCCTCGACCGGGTCGCGCGAAGCGCTGGAGCTGCGCGATCACGATGCCGCACGCTATGGCGGCAAGGGTGTGCTGAAGGCCGTCGCTGCAGTCAATGGCGAGATCGCCGCGCTGCTGCGTGGTCGTGATGCGCTCGACCAGCGCGGACTCGACCGTGTGATGATCGAGGCCGATGGCACCGAGAACAAGTCGCGTCTGGGTGCCAATGCGATTCTTGCGGTATCGCTTGCCGCAGCGAAGGCCGCCGCCACTGGCCGCGGGTTGCCGCTCTATGCACACATCGCCGAACTCAACGGCACGGCCGGACAGTATTCGATGCCGTTGCCGATGATGAACATCATCAACGGTGGCGAGCATGCGGACAACAACGTCGATATCCAGGAGTTCATGATCCAGCCGGTCGGCGCGCCGAGCTTTGCCGAGGCGTTGCGCTGCGGCGCAGAGATCTTTCACGCGCTGAAGAAGGTGCTGCAGGAGCGCGGCCTGGGAACCGCAGTGGGTGACGAGGGCGGGTTTGCACCGAACCTGCCCTCGAACGAGGCGGCACTCGAGGCGATCCTTGCTGCAACCGCGAAGGCGGGCTATCGCATGGGGGAGGACGTGACGCTGGCGCTCGACTGCGCCGCATCGGAATTCTACCGTGACGGGCGTTACGTGCTTGCGGGCGAGGGCAGGAGCTTCTCTGCTGCGGAGTTCGCCGTGTATCTCGACGAGCTGGCCGCGCGCTACCCGATCCTGTCGATCGAGGATGGCATGGACGAGAGTGACTGGGACGGCTGGGCCGAGCTGACGCAGCGCTCGGGCAAGCGTCTGCAGCTCGTTGGTGACGATCTGTTCGTGACCAACACGAAAATTCTGGCAACCGGCATCGAGCGTGGAATCGCCAACTCGATCCTGATCAAGTTCAACCAGATCGGCAGCCTCAGTGAAACACTCGATGCGATCGCGATGGCACGTCGGGCTGGCTACACGGCAGTGATTTCCCACCGTTCGGGAGAAACCGAGGATACGACCATCGCAGACCTCGCGGTCGGCACGGCAGCAGGGCAGATCAAGACCGGTTCGCTGTGTCGCTCCGATCGTGTGGCGAAGTACAACCGCCTGCTGCGCATCGAGGCCGAACTGGGCGCGCGGGCGCCGTACCGCGGTCGTGCCGAGCTGCGGCGCAGCTGAATCCGTGCCAGCCCCCTCGGCAGGCATGGTCTTCCTGAGGGCGCGTGCATGATCCGCTGGAAGTGGATCTGTGCGGGGCTCGCCGTGTTGCTGCTTGCGTTGCAGGCGACGCTGTGGATCGGCCAGGGCAGTATCGCCGAGGTGATTGCGCTGCAGCGTCAGATCGATGGATATCGGGAAAGCAATGCGGCGCTGCGCGAGCGCAACCAGCGTCTGGAAGTCGAGGTTCAGGAGTTCAAGAGTGGACTCGACAGCGTCGAGGAGATGGCTCGTGAGGAACTCGGAATGATTCGCGAAGACGAAACCTTCTACCTGCTGGTCAGTCCCTGAACCGTGAGCGACGCCGGCAGCCGTGGCGCCCGGTCGAATTCCTCGGTGTGGGCGGTGGTGCCAGCGGCCGGCACCGGGTCGCGCATGCGTGACTCGATGCCGAAACAGTACATGCCGCTGGCCGGCAAGCGCCTGGCCGAGCACACGCTTGCGGCACTGCTCGCCGTGACGGACATCCGTGAAACAGTGGTTGCAATCGCCGCCGACGATCCGCACTGGCAGGTGTTGCCGCAGCCCCTGCGCGAGCGTGTGCGCGTGGTCGTCGGCGGACCGACGCGCGCCGCCTCGGTGCTGAATGCGCTGCATGGGTTCTCGGCAGCACCAGAGCCGGATGACTGGGTGCTGGTACATGACATGGCGCGTCCCTGCATTCGCCCGCAGCAGATCATCGCGCTGATGGATGAGCTGGCAGCGGATGCGGTGGGAGGTCTGCTGGCACTGCCGCTGACCGATACCCTGAAGCGTGTCGATGACAAACGGCGCGTCGTGGCAACGCTGTCGCGTGAGGCGCTCTGGCGTGCACAGACGCCGCAGATGTTTCGTTTCGACGCGCTCGAGCGGGCGCTGCGCGAGGCGCTGGAAGCCGGTGTTGAAATTACCGACGAGGCGATGGCGATCGAGCGTCTCGGCCTGTGTCCACGCCTGGTGCCGGGCAGCGAGGACAACATCAAGATCACGCACCCGGAGGACCTGGCGCTTGCCGAGCATCACCTGTCCCGTCATGGAGGGCTGTCATGAGAGTTGGCCACGGATACGATGTTCACCGCTTCGGCCCGGGTGATTCGGTGGTGCTGTGCGGCACACGCATTCCGCACACGCAGGGGCTGGTTGCCCACTCGGACGGGGATGTCGGGCTGCACGCGCTGTGCGATGCCCTGCTCGGTGCGATCGGTGCCGGTGATATCGGGCGCCACTTTCCGGACACGGACGAGCGTTTTCGCGGTGCCGACAGCCGCGAGCTGCTGCGTGCCTGCATGGTGCTGGTGAGGCAGGCCGGGTATCGGGTCGGCAATGTCGATCTCACCATCGTCGCCGAGCGTCCACGGCTGGCGCCCCATATCGAGGCGATGCGCACCACGGTGGCGAGCGATCTGGGTGTGCGTGCGGCCGATGTCAACGTCAAGGCGACCACCAGCGAGGGGGTGGGTTTCGTCGGCAGGGGCGAGGGTATCGTCGCGCATGCGGTGCTGCTGCTGCTGCCTGTCGTGACGGACCCGACGGGATGAGGCACGACGGCATCGGGATGACCTCACAGCGCACGCGCACGCGCATGGTCGAGCGTCTGGCCGAGCAGGGCATCGGCAGCGTGCGCGTACTCGATGTCATGCGCAGCATGCCTCGTCATCTGTTCGTCGACGAGGCGCTTGCCCATCGCGCCTATGAGGATGCCGCACTGCCGATCGGCTTCAATCAGACCTTGTCGCAGCCGTATATCGTTGCACGCATGACAGAGCTTCTGCTTGCCGGCGGCCGCCTTGAGAGCGTGCTGGAGATCGGTACCGGATCGGGTTACCAGACGGCGGTGCTCGCTCAGCTGGTCGGTAGCGTGTGTTCGGTCGAACGCATCCGTGCATTGCAGGAGCGTGCGCGCACCCGATTGCGCGAGCTGAATCTCTACAACGTCACACTGCGTCATGGGGACGGCTTCGTGGGCTGGCACTCACGTGCACCATTCGACGGGATCCTGACCACTGCTGCGCCACGCAGCATCCCTGAGGAGCTGGTGGAACAACTGCGCGTCGGCGGCAGGCTGGTGATCCCGATCGGCGACGAACGCACGCAGCAGCTGAGCGTGATCACCCGTACCGAGACGGGCTACGAGCTTCGGGAGATCGAGCCGGTGCGTTTCGTACCGTTGTTGACCGGTCTGCTGCGCTGAGCCGTGATGCCTGGCTGTGCCCCATGCGCAGCAACTGCAGTTTTTCCTCTTTGCTGTAAAGAAATACCGAATTTGCCGATACCTATGGTTGACAAGTCGGTATGAACAGCGCACATTGCTCCGCGAATCGCTGAAAAATCATACTGATAACAACCTTTTCTAAATAGATGCGCAGTAAAGTGGTGCAAACGCATAATATAGAGCCGAATCAGACAGAGAAGGCCGGGAACATACCAGCCAACGGAATGAATGAGTCGAACGAGTCCGTATATTCTAGTCTTGGCAATCAGCCTGCTGCTCGGTCTGGCAGGCTGTGCGAGCCGACCGTATTACTCGGATATCCCGGAACCGGTCGTCGTGCCGGAGCCGGGGGCGCGCTCGATGCCTTCGGCGACAGGTGCTGGCACCTACGTGGTGAAGGCTGGCGACACGCTGCACTCGATTGCATTTGCTGCCGGTACCGACTGGTCGACGGTGGCACGTCTGAACGGCATCCGTGCACCGTACACGATCTACCCAGGTCAGCGTCTGCGACTGGTCACAGCGCGCGAGCCGGCAGGCAGTGGCGGGGAATCCGCTCAGCGGCCTCCCGTTCAACCCTCTTCCGTGCAGCCGTCTGTGCCAGCCTCGGGCGAGGCATCGCAGGATCGGACCAGGTCACAGACACGCAGGGCGCAACAGGCCCCGTCCGCAACCCCCGTCGTGGTGGACCACAGACCCGGAGCGTGGCACTGGCCCAGTCGGGGACGGATCCTGCAGGGTTTTGCCAGTGGCTCGCAGCCTCACAAGGGGATCGATATTGCGGGGGGCGTCGGCGATCCGGTGCTGGCGGCCCGCGACGGTACTGTGGTCTACGCAGGCAGTGGTGTGCGCGGCTATGGCAACCTGTTGATCGTCAAGCACGATGCGCACTGGCTGAGCGCTTATGCGCACAACAGTCGGCTGCTCGTCGCAGAGGGAGATGTGGTCCGGGCGGGGCAGCGCATCGCCGAGATGGGCGACAGTGCAACCGATCGACCGAAATTGCACTTCGAAGTACGTAGGCAGGGTAACCCGGTCGATCCGCTGCAGGTTCTGCCGGGACGGTGAGTGAGCGCGGTAAAACTCGGAGAAAAGGGGCTGCACAATGGTAATGGAAGCAGGTGTACGGTTTGAGGATGAAGCGCTTGTTGCAGTGGAAGCCGAATCGGGTGCGGACTTCGAAGGCGATATGGATGGTTTCGCCAGGGCGGAGGCCGAAGATCGCGATGAGGAGTTCATTGCTGCCTGCAGGGAGGAAAGCGGCACCCAGCGCACGCTGGATGCCACCCAGATGTACCTGAGTGAGATCGGTTTCTCTCCACTGCTCAGTGCGGAGGAGGAGCGCCACTACGCGCGCCTTGCGCTGCGTGGTGATGCGGCCGGGCGCAAGCGCATGATCGAGAGCAACCTGCGCCTGGTCGTGAAGATCTCGCGCCGCTACCTCAACCGCGGCCTGTCGTTGCTCGACCTGATCGAGGAGGGCAATCTCGGCCTGATCCGCGCGGTCGAGAAGTTCGACCCCGAACGAGGCTTCCGTTTCTCGACCTATGCGACGTGGTGGATCCGCCAGACCATCGAACGCGCGATCATGAATCAGACGAGAACGATCCGTCTGCCGATCCATGTGGTCAAGGAACTCAATGTCTACCTGCGTGCGGCGCGGGAGCTCACGCAGCGACTCGATCACGAGCCTTCGGCCGAAGAGATTGCCGAGCTGGTCGACAAGCCAGTCGAAGATGTCAAGCGCATGCTCGGCCTGAACGAGCGTGTGACCTCGGTTGATGTGCCGCTCGGTCCCGATTCGGATCGCTCGCTGCTCGATACCATCGCTGACCAGAACGTCTCCGATCCTGCCGAGTTGCTGCAGGAAGAGGATATGCGCGAGAGCATTGCGGCCTGGCTCGAGGAACTCAACGAGAAGCAGCGCGAGGTGATCGCACGACGCTTCGGGCTGGGTGGCTACGAGAGCGCCACCCTGGAAGAAGTGGGGCGGGCGATCGGGCTGACCCGCGAACGGGTGCGTCAGATCCAGGTGGAGGCGCTGCGTCGCCTGCGCGAGATCCTCGAGCGCCAGGGTCTGGACAGCGAGGCGGTCTTCAGTTGATGAGCCGAGACGACTCTGCCCGACCATGAGGTCGGGCAGGTGGGATGAGCCGATGGAGTCGGCTGCGGTGAGCGATCAGCGGATCAGGTGCTGCAGCTTGTTCGGCACGCCATTCCACTGTTCGGCGTCAGGGAGTTCGTCCTTCTTCTCCGTGATGTTTGGCCATGCCTGCGCCAGTTCGGCGTTGATCTCGAGGTATACCTGCTGATCCTGCGGCAGTTCATCCTCGGAGAAGATCGCATCGACCGGGCATTCCGGCTCACACAGAGCGCAGTCGATGCACTCGTCCGGGTGGATCACCAGGAAGTTTGGTCCTTCATAGAAACAGTCCACCGGACACACCTCGACGCAGTCGGTGTGCTTGCAGTTGATGCAATTGTCTCCAACGACGAAAGTCATGTCGCACGAACCTCCTGATGCTGCAGGTTGCGAGAGGTAGCGGAAGCGGTGCGAATAGTATCACATCATGCCCGTATGCACGGGGCATGCGCTGAGAATTCAGCCGCTGTGCTGGGCTTCCCGACGGAGTTCGTAGAGCAGCGCATGCGCCTCGCGTGGACTCAGCGCATCAGGATCGATCTCGCGCAGACGCGCGAGCAGGGCCTCTCCGTGCGGGTTCGCATCGAAAGGCAGCTGTGCCTGAGCGGGGAGCACCAGGCCCACACCACCTGTGTGTGGCGTCTCGAGCTCGAGCAGCTTGCGGCGGGCTTCGCCGATGACCGTTTGTGGCACGCCGGCAAGGGCGGCAACCTGCAGTCCGTAGCTGCGACTTGCCGGGCCCGGGCGTACCACGTGCAGGAACACGATACGGTCGGCGTACTCGGTTGCGTCGAGGTGCACGTTCGCTACCGTATCGATCTCCTCCGGCAGCGCGGTCAGCTCGAAGTAGTGCGTGGCGAACAGCGTGAGCGCGCGCTGGTGGCGCGCGAGATGCGCCGCACTCGCCCAGGCCAGCGACAGGCCGTCGAAGGTTCCGGTACCGCGGCCGATCTCGTCCATCAGCACCAGGCTGTCCGAGGAGGCGTTGTGCAGGATCGTTGCGGTTTCACTCATCTCGACCATGAAGGTCGATCGTCCGCCAGCCAGATCATCGGATGAGCCGATGCGGGTGAAGATACGGTCGACCAGGGGAATTTCCGCTGCGCTGGCCGGAACGAAGCCACCCGTGTGCGCAAGCAGCGTGATCAGTGCGACCTGACGCATATAGGTGGATTTGCCGCCCATGTTCGGTCCGGTGATGATCAGCATGCGAGTGCGTTCATCGAGCGTGAGATCGTTGGGGATGAACGGGGTGTCGAGCACCCGTTCGACGACTGGATGGCGGCCGGCGACGATGTGCAGGCATCCTGACTCGCTGAAGCGGGGACGGCAGTAGTCGAGTGTTGCGGCACGCTCGGCCAGGGTGCCGAGTACGTCGAGCTCGGCGAGTGCCGCTGCCGTGCGCTGCAGTGGGGCAAGCTCGTCCAGCAGTCGATCGAGGAGACGCTCGTAAAGCCATTTTTCGCGTGCCAGCGCACGCGCCTTTGCGCTGAGTGCCTTGTCCTCGAAGGATTTCAGTTCCGGAGTGATGTAGCGTTCGGCATTCTTCAGCGTCTGGCGACGGGTGTAGTCCTCTGGTGCCTGGGCGGCCTGTGAGCGGCTGATCTCGATGTAGTAACCGTGCACACGATTGTAGCCGACATGCAGGCTGGCAATCCCGGTACGCTCACGCTCGCGGGATTCGAGTGCGAGCAGGAAGTCGTGGCCACCGGAGTCGAGGTGGCGCAGTTCATCGAGCTCTTCGTCGTAGCCGTCGGCGATCACTCCGCCGTCACGGATGGTCACCGGGGGCGCGTCGATGAGCGCACGCTCGAGTTCATCGGCCAGCGCAGGAAATTCCCCGATGTCGCTGAGCAACTGTCGCGTCAACGGTGCCTCGAGCGCAAGGCAACTGGCCTGCAGCGCTGGCAGACTCTGCAGTGCTGCACTCAGCCTGCTCAGATCGCGCGGGCGCGCCGAGCGCAGCGCAATACGCGCCAGGATGCGCTCGATATCGCCGATTGCTGCCAGCACCGTGCGTGGCGCATGGTGGTGTGAATCATCGAGCAGTTCGGCGACCGCCGCCTGGCGCGCCTCGAGCGCATCACGCCGGCGCAACGGACGGCGCAGCCAGCGACGCAGCCAGCGCCCGCCCATGGCGGTCTGCGTGGTATCGAGCGCCCAGGCAAGCGTGTGCTCGCTGCCACCGGCGAGGTTGACGTCGATCTCGAGGTTGCGCAGGGTTGCAGCATCGAGCACCACGGCGTCCTCGTGTGTATCGGGCAGTAGTGCGCGCACATGCGGCAGCTCGCTGCGCTGGGTTTCGCGGGCGTAGCGCAGCAGGCAACCGGCGGCGGCGATTCCCAGCTCCAGTCCGGCGCTGCCAAAACCCGCAAGATCCCGGGTCCCGAACTGGCTGCTCAGCAGTTCGAGCGCACTGCGCACGTCGAACTCCCAGGCTGCACGGGTGCGCAGTCCGGGCTGGTTGGCGAGCGCCGCGTGTCGTGCGGTCTGCTCGCTGCAGAGCAGCTCGGCTGGCTGCAGCCTGCGCAGCTCGGCGGCGAGAGCGTCCTCGCCATCCACCTCGAGTGCGTGGAAACGCCCGCTGGCGAGTTCCAGCGACGCAATGCCGAAACGCGTGCCACTCTCCGCTACCGCCACCAGCAGGTTGTCGCGTGTGGCATCGAGCAGTGACTCGTCGGTCAGGGTGCCTGGGGTGACGATGCGCGTGACCGCTCTTTCGACCGGCCCCTTGGTTGCCGCCGGGTCGCCGATCTGCTCGCAGATGGCAACCGAGACACCCGCACGCACCAGTCGGGCCAGGTAACCCTCGACCGCGTGATACGGCACGCCGGCCATCGGGATCGGTTGCCCGGCGGAGATGCCACGCGCAGTCAGTGTGATGTCGAGCAGCGAGGCGGCACGCTTGGCATCCTCGTGGAAAAGCTCGTAGAAATCACCCATGCGATAGAACAGCAGCTCGTCTGGGTGCTGTGCCTTGATGCGCAGGTACTGCTGCATCATCGGGGTATGCGAGGAGGCTTCTGCTTTAGTCATTGCCCGCCAAGTCGGCAATTTTATACGCAGATGTGGATGATGCACCTGCATCATTGAACAGCTGGATTGCGGCTTCGATTATCTTGTTCTGGGTTTCACGACTACTCATGGGGTTGTCCGGGAGTACCCGAGCGCAGACAGTCGACGCAGGATGGTAGCGGGGGGGCCGATTGTCTGCAAGGAGCTGGACTGGCGTGTGGCGGGGTCGCACGCAGGTGTGCGACGGGGTGTCGGGACGAGTCTGTTCGTGGGTCGTCTTACACGGGTTTCGTCAACAGTGCGTCGGTCCGTGCGGCCAGGATGAAGTCGTTGCGGTGCAGTCCCCTGATCTTGTGACTCCACCAGGCAACCGTCACCTTGCCCCACTCGGTCAGCAGCGCGGGATGGTGCCCTGCTTCCTCGGCCAGTGCGCCCACGCGGTTGGTGAACGCCAGCGCATCGACGAAATTGTCGAAGCCGAACTCACGCCGCAACTGCATGACGCCGTTGACCACGACCGGTTGCCAGTCGGGAATCTGGTGAATCAGTTCGGCCAGTTCCTCGTCGCTGACCCGTGGTGCATCGGCACGACAGGCCTCGCAGCGTTCCTCGTTCAGGGCCATCGGATTTTCCTCCTGCCAGTGCAAACCTGCACGGCGAACATAGCATTTGGCACGGGCCGGGGCGAGCGATGAAGGGCGGGCGACGCTGCTCCGATGACTATGGCTACCCCGCCCGATCGGGCCGGGGTATGCTGCGGCACAGCGGGTGTGCAGCCCACGCCCGCCCCCCAGGCAACATAAGGAAAACACCATGAGTCAAAGCGGACCCCCCCCCACGTCAGGTACCCCGGAAGCAGCTCCCATGACACCCCTCAAGGGCCTGCTGGTGCTGCTGGCCATCATAGTCGTGATCGGTGCTTTCGTTGCGCTGTGCCTTGCGCTCGGCATCCATCAGATGTGGGCAGCATTTCTGTTCCTGCTGTACTGGGCTGGCATCGAGCACGTTGCATTCGACAAGCTGCTGCCGTGCCTGATGGGCGCGCTGGGTGGACTGTTGCTCGCCTGGTCGGAGCAGCTTCTGCCCGGCTTGCTTGGCGAAATGGGTGGTCTGGCCTTCTTCGGCCTGATCCTGGTGGCGGTCTACTGCCAGGTCATGGGCTGGGTATCGGTGTTGGTGAACCTCACCTTCATGTTGTTTCTCACTGTCGGCACGATGCCTGCTGTACAGAAGGGGTTGGATTTTCCTGAAGCCTTCATGGCGATCGGCCTCGGGTGCATCTATTTCGCCGGCCTGGCCTGGATAGGCACACGTGTGATGGCGGGGCGGGCGGCGGTGCAGCCCCAGAGCTGAACCGTCGGCAGCATCGGTCGGTGTCTGTACGCCGTTCGTCGGGCCGAACGGCACGCTCGGCGATGAGGTGTGCCATGGGCGGTGCGAGCAGCGGGCGGCACGGGTATAGTGCAGCCCGCGCGCATTCATGACTGCTCGACACGGGCATGCGGGGCGGACAATCACCGACATATGGATATTTATCCAGTATTCTGCTTGAATGCACCGCAGTCAATGGTTTTCTGATTACTGCACACCCGAGGGGGCACAATGGACGCAAACAAGCAGAAGGCACTGGATGCGGCGCTGGCACAGATCGAGCGCCAGTTCGGCAAGGGAACCGTGATGCGCATGGGGGAGCGGGCGCAGGAATCGATTCCCGCGATCTCCACCGGCTCGCTGGGGCTTGATATTGCTCTTGGCATCGGTGGCCTGCCACGCGGACGGGTGGTCGAGATCTACGGGCCGGAATCCTCGGGCAAGACCACGCTCACGCTGTCGGTCATTGCTGAATGCCAGAAGCTTGGTGGTACTGCGGCGTTCATCGATGCCGAGCACGCACTCGATCCGACCTACGCGGAAAAGCTCGGCGTGAATGTCGAGAGCCTGATCGTCTCGCAGCCCGACACGGGCGAGCAGGCACTGGAGGTCGTCGACATGCTGGTCCGGTCGGCGGCAGTCGATGTGGTCGTCATCGACTCGGTGGCAGCGCTGACGCCACGCGCCGAGATCGAGGGCGAGATGGGTGATTCACACGTCGGGCTGCAGGCTCGACTGATGAGCCAGGCGCTGCGCAAGATCACCGGTCACATCAACCGCTCGAATACACTGGTGATCTTCATCAACCAGATCCGCATGAAGATCGGCGTGATGTTCGGATCGCCGGAAACCACCACCGGGGGCAATGCGCTGAAGTTCTACTCATCGGTACGCCTCGATATCCGTCGCATCGGCTCGGTGAAGGATGGTGATGAAGTCGTGGGCAACGAAACACGCGTCAAGGTGGTCAAGAACAAGGTCGCACCGCCATTTCGCGAGGCGCAGTTCGAAATCCTCTATGGACAGGGCATCTACCGCATGGGGGAGGTCATCGACCTGGGTGTGAAGCACGGGCTGATCGACAAATCAGGTGCCTGGTATTCATGCAAGGGTGAGCGCATCGGGCAGGGAAAGGCCAATGCGGCGCGCTTTCTGGCGGAAAATCCCGCGCTGGCCAACTCGCTGGAAAGCGAGATTCGCACCAAGGTGTTTGCCACTGCACCAGCGGCCACTGAAGCGACCGTCGAAGTGAGCGAAGAGATCTGAGCGCAAGCCGGACGCGTGAAGTGAGCAGCCTGCGGCGTGCAGTGCTCGCTACAGACGATCCTGCGGTAGTGCGCAACGCGGCGCTCGGCCTGCTGGCGCGGCGTGAACATTCGCTGAGCGAACTCGCCACGAAACTGGTGGCACGCCTTGGCCCGGATGCGCCAGTGAACGAAGTGCTGGCGCAGTTGTGTGACGCGGGATTGCAGAGTGACGAGCGCTTTGCCGAGTCCTTCGTGCGAGCGCAGCGCCGCCGTGGCCACGGTCCGCTGCGCATCCTGCACGAACTTGGCATGCGCGGGATTGCGCGTGAGCTGGCGACAGCCTGTGTCGATGCGGGCGCGCCCGAGTGGGCCGAGGTGGCGCGGGAGTGGAAGCGCAAGCGCCACGGGGACGCACCTCCGGCCACTGCGGCAGAGCGTCAACGCATCGCACGTCAGCTGCAGCAACGTGGCTTCGATTTCGCACAGATCCGCCAGGTCCTGGGTTGAAGCGTGTTTCCCCTCTACGACGACAACCTGCGGCTGTACACACCGTTTGGCACGGTGTTGATCATTGTGCTGAACGTGCTGGTGTGGTTCGTGTTGCAGGGTTTTGGCAGCGAACAGGCGCTGGCGCGCTCGCTGTGCCTGCACGGCCTGATTCCGGGGGACCTGCTCGGGCACGTGAGCATGGGAACGGAAGTCCCGCTCGGGCAGGGACTGGTGTGCCGGATCGATGGCAACGGCAGCTGGTTCAGCGTGCTCAGCTCGATGTTCATGCACGCCGGCTGGTTTCACATTGCCGGCAATATGTGGTTTCTGTGGATATTCGGCGACAACGTCGAGGATGCGATGGGAACCGTGCGTTTCGTCATCTTCTACCTGCTGTGCGGATTTGCAGCCGCTGCAGCACAGGTCTTCAGTGATCCAGCCAGCGTGGTGCCGATGGTTGGCGCATCGGGCGCCATTGGTGGTGTCCTTGGTGCCTATGCGCGGCTGTACCCGCAGGCTCGCGTACACACGCTGATCTTCCTGGGTTTTTACGTGACCACGGTCGCCGTATCGGCCCTGTTCATGCTGGGCTACTGGTTCCTGATCCAGATCGTCAGCGGCATGGTCGATGATGGAGGCGGCGGAACGGCATTCTGGGCCCACGTCGGCGGCTTTGCCGCCGGGCTGCTGCTGTCGATGCTGTTGGTCAGCCCGGCACGCATTGCCGAGCACCGTGACAGGCAGCGTCGCGAACTGTCCTCACGCTACCGGTGGTTCTAGCC
>CAZSYV010000070.1:0-14691 GCA_964610955.1 uncultured Klebsiella sp.
GCCACCACGTCGAGGTCACCGCACCACTGCGCGACTATGTCGTCAGCAAGCTGGGGCGGCTGGAGAGGCGCGAAGCAAGAATCACCCACGCAGACGTCGTGCTGAACGTCGAGAAGCTTCGCCACCGGGTCGATGCCACGATCCGCCTCGCCGGAGGTGAGCTGATCGCCGCTGCAGAAGCCGACGACATGTACGCGGCGATCGATGCCCTGTCGGACAAGCTCGACCGCCAGCTCGGCAAGCACAAGGGCAAGGTACAGAGTCGCCAGCACGACAGCACGGAACCCTGAGAACAGGAGTCCCCTCCGGTGGGCCACGAACCCGAGGAC
The DNA here is from genome assembly GCA_964610955.1 of uncultured Klebsiella sp. Taxonomy (GTDB): domain Bacteria; phylum Pseudomonadota; class Gammaproteobacteria; order Pseudomonadales; family UBA5518; genus UBA5518. Next base: position 330 of record CAZSYV010000070.1, read on the forward strand.
GGTCAAAGCAGCGCTGATGACCGCACACCGCAGGAGCAGGCGGCGGGCCTCCCCGCACCGGGCAAGCTGGTCATCGTCAGCGGCCGCTCGGGGTCGGGAAAGAGCACGGCGCTGCACGTGCTCGAGGACTCCGGTTTCTACTGCATCGACAACCTGCCGGCGCTGCTGCTTCCCGAGCTGCTCGACCAGGCAAGCGACTCGCCCACGCCGGCGACCCGGCGCATGGCGGTCAGCATCGACGCACGCAACATGTCGAGTCACCTGTCGCGCTTTGGCGACATCCTGCGCATGCTGCCCCTGGAATTCACGGTCGAGATCATCTATCTGGACGCCGATGACGCGACGCTGATCAAGCGTTTCAGCGAAACCCGGCGCCGCCACCCACTGAGCAACACCCAGACCTCGCTCAACGAAGCCATCGCTGCCGAACGGATGCTGCTCGCACCGATTGCCGAGCGCGCCTCGCTCACCATCGACACCAGCGAGCTGTCACTGCACGATCTGCGCGACATCATCGCGAAGACCGTGATCGCCGATCCAGGCTCGGGCATGATGATTCTGTTCGAGTCCTTCGGCTTCAAGCGCGGCATTCCGATCGACGCCGATATCGTCTTCGACCTGCGCTGTCTGCCGAACCCTCACTGGAGTCCGCCGTTGCGTGAACTGAACGGGCTCGACCCCGAGGTGATCGATTTTCTCGAACAGAGCCCCGAAGTGCGCGAGATGCTGAACGACATCAGCTCCTTTCTCGACAAATGGCTGCCACGCATCGCCCGGGGCAACCGCAGCTACCTGACCATCGCGCTCGGCTGCACGGGCGGACAGCACCGCTCGGTCTATGTGTGCGAGCGCCTCGGGGAGCACTTCCGCAGCCTGCTTCCCGGTGTGCAGGTACGCCATCGCGAACTCGTGCGCGCCAGATCGCAGGCATGACATGAAAAGCAGGCAGCTCACCATCATCAACCGCCTCGGACTGCATGCGCGCGCCGCAGCGACACTGGTGACCACCGCGGCACGGTTCTCGAGCCGGATGCAGATCGTGCACGGCACGCGTGAGGCCGACGCCAAGAGCATCATGGCGGTCATGATGCTTGCTGCCGGGCAAGGCGCCGACCTCATGGTGAGCGCCGAGGGCGAGGATGCAGACGAGGCACTCGGCGCCATCGAGACGCTGATCGGCAACCGATTCGGCGAGTCGGAATAATGAAGGTGGACGAGCCTTCGGAAGCCGCGCCTGTGCCAAGCAAGTCACAGCGCAAGCGCGATCATCACGCGCTGCAGGAACTCGCCGCCGAACTGGCTGCCCTGCCCGAGAGCCGGTTGAGCCGCCTTGAACTCGACCCCGAGCTGCGCGAGGCAATTCGCACCACGCGCACGATGCGCGCCAGCGGTGCCCGCAATCGCCAGCTCAGGCACCTGGCGCAGCAACTGCTGCAGGGCGACCCCCGGGCGCTGCGCACGGAGCTCGACAGATTCAGTTCGCGCGATCGCGCCCAGGTCGCACGCGAGCAGCGTGCGGCGATGCTGCGCGATCGTGTGCTCGAGAAAGCAGAGACGGCACCCGAGCTGGGACTCGACACCGAGGGGGCCGTGCGGCTCGCAGAACTTCGCCGCACCGCACTGGCGGGCACCGATGCCACACGCGCGCGGCACGCCCGACGCGAGATCTACCGGCTCATTCTGGCGCGTCTCGAGGCGGGCTGAGGACTGACGCTGCGCCGAAACGCCGGTGTGCCGCCACGGGGATGCGCGCTGCAACCCGAGCCCGCACCGCCGGGTCGATACCGGCAAGCACCACCGCCTCGCCGCTGGAGGCACAGGCCAGGACACTGCCCCAGGGATCGATGATCGCCGACCCGCCCCAGGTTTCGCGGGTTGCCGAATGACGCCCCCCCTGGTTTGCCGCGATCACGTACACCTGATGCTCGATTGCCCGCGCACGCAGCAGCACATGCCAGTGCACCTCGCCGGTAAGGCGGGTGAACGCCGATGGCAGGGCCAGCACACTCATGCCGAGATCGGCCAGCGCGAGAAACATGCCGGGGAAGCGCAGGTCATAACACACCCCCAGTCCGAGCATCCCGTACTCGCCGGGTACGCAGACAAGCTGCTCACCCGCCTCGACGGTATCCGACTCCCGGTAGCTGCGCTGCTGGTCGGGCAGCTCGACATCGAACAGGTGAATCTTGTCATAGCGCCCAATCTCGCGTCCGTCGGCATCGTGCACGAAACAGGCTGCCCGCACCCGCCCCGGCAAGCGCGCATCCGCCACCGGAATCGTACCGCCGACCAGCACGATGCCATGTCGACGTGCCGTCGTGGCAAGAAAGCTGCGCAGCGGCCCCGCACCATCACGCTCCGCCTGCGCGATGGTTGCGATTTCCGCACCACTGCCGTGGCAGGCAAACCCTTCAGGAAGCACGACCAGGCGAGCCCCCCGCTCGGCAGCCTGTGCAATCAGCTCATCCGCTCGCTCGAGGTTGTGTCGGGGATCATTCGTGCTGACCATCTGTACCGCAGCCGCGCGTATCGTCGCCGTCATGGTGGCACCTGCGTCGAAGGCTGTGGCGGTGACTCCTGGCTCGCGCCGGCCGGGGTGCCGGGAGCCGGCGCAGGCGCACGCTTGTGTGTCTGTTCCGCGTCTTCCGTATCGAACACCTTCACGAAATCGATCTCCGGATCGGCAAGTGGTCCACTCACCTTGTAGATGGCGCTCGAGAACTTGCCGATCTGCGACTCGAAGACCCGACTCGCCACGTAGACCCCGGCTGCTGCAGGCAGCCCACCCGCAAGCGCCGCCAGCCACGGCAGGTTGCTGCCGATCGGCAGTGTCACGATCAGATCGGCGTCGATCTGCCCTGCAGCGAGGTCCGAGTGCCCGCTGAGCCGGATTCGCGCCGACGGACCTTCGAGCGTGATCGGTTCACGCGTGCTTGCCTCGCCCCGGGAAAGGTCGACCGCACCCGCAAAGGTATCGAAAGCCAGGCCGCTCTGGTAGATGTCCTTGAAATCGAACCGGATACGACGCAACACCTCATCGAAATTGAGTACGCCAAGCGCGCGCACGAGTGGGTTGTTGCCACTGCTCGCACGCAGCAGCCTGCCGTCGCTCCAACTGAAATCCAGTGCTCCCGAAACCTGCTGCATGCTGAAGTCGATCGGATTGCCCGGCCAGCGAAAGTCGATGTTCGCGTGCCCACTGCGGGCCTCGAGCATATTGTCGTAACCCCAGTTTTTGGTGAAACGATCGATGTTCCTGCTCTGCAGGCCGAGCAACAGCTCCGTGTGCGGCTTTCCGGCAATCCAGCGCAGGCGGGCACTGCCCTCACCCTCCCCGTTCCGCCCCCCGATCTGTGCTCCCGCAACCGTCGCATGCAGCCTGGTGAGCGCCAGAGCATCGATTTCCTGAGACACACGCAGCCACCATTCCCCAAGTTCCCGCTCACCCGACAGCAGCCGCTGCACATGCACATCGACCAGCGGCACCTGGGTCTCACGCAGGCGCAGCCACGCATCGGCATCCCCGACCGGCAGGTGCGGGGGCGGCGAGGACGCCACAGTCGGGTCAAGCGGCTCCCCACCGATGAAGGAGCGCAGCTGCAGGCGCTGCAGCTCGAGCACCAGGGGGTCGCCACCGCGCACAGGCAGGCGCAGCGCCCCCGCTCCCGCATCGGCAGCGAATTCGAACACCTGGCCGTCGGCATCGCGTCGCGAGGACAGCTGCACCTCGTTGAGCCGCGCACCGAGCAGGGTTGCCGCATCGATGGTGATATCGCGCAGCTGCAGATCGGTTTCCCCACTGTTCGTGCGTGCATCATTGGCATCGGCGATCGCACGCACCGCCACGATCCACGCGGCCAGATCCGTTTCTGCGACGTGCCCCGAGATCAGCAGGCTGGGCCAGCCCTGCAGCGGCGGGACCCCGAATGCGATGCCGCCACCCAGGCGTCCCTGCGGGCTGCGGTGCAAGGCACCGCGGACATGGTCACCGAGTGCAAGCTCGATGTCGGCGCCATCGGCAAGCGTGTGCCAGCGCAGCTCGAGCGGCAGCTCCTGCGTGGCCTCCTTGGCCAGCGGCGCCGGCAGCGTGCTTGCCACCCCGCTCAGGGGCGAGCGCAAGGTGAAGCCGAAACCATGCGCCTCCTGCTGCTGCACCTGCAGGGTGAAGGGTGCGATGCCCGTGACGGCATCGCCGAGATTCCAGCGCAGCCACGCACCGACACGCGCCACATCCGCGCTCCCGCTGACATCGACGGCGATGCGCCGCTGCGCTGGCGCTGCACTGCCGATGCGCGCCTGGATCGGCCTGCCCCAGAGCGTGGCATCGATTCCCTTGCTGACCAGACCATGTTCCAGGTCGAACGTGACATCACCATGCACGCCCTCGAACTGCAGTCCCGGCTCCGCAACATAGAGACGCGCCGAGTCGAGCCTTGCCGCAAGCTCGAGCCGTGCATCGGCGGCACTCGCTCCCGCTGCAAGCGGCATGTCGAGTGCCAGGTCGAGCACCATGCCCCCGCTGCCCCTCCAGTTCTGCAGCGCCCTGCCGGTCGCCTTGGCAAGGGGGGCGTTGTTCAGTACCCGCAATCCGTCGTCGAGTCCGCCCTGAAGTTCCCCGAGCGCGCGCAGGCGAGTACCACCGGGATGGCCCAGCAACAGTTCGACCCGCGTGCTGCCAAGGGTGCTCTGCAGCATGCGCCCGGTATCGAGTTCGACACCGACGCGATCGTCATCGACCAGCACCCGCCCCGTCGCATCACGCACTGCTGGCCAGTCCGGATGGTAGGAAAGCGCGGCATCGCGCACCTCCAGCGCGAGTTGCAGCGTATGCCGGAATGGCCGCTCCGGGTGATGGAGTATCGCGTGGTAGGTGAATGCGGCGTTTTCGACACGTCCGCCTTCGATGCTCGCCTCGAGCCATTCCTGGAGCTGCGTCGACACGATGTAGGGCAGGTAGTCGCGATAGGCGGATGCCGCCGCATCACGCAAGCCGAACGACAGCGACAGGTAGTCGTCCGCAGCAGGGTCACTGAACAGGCCAAGGTCGAACAGGGCGGCAAGCTGCGAGCCACCGATGCGCGCCTCGAGCAGTGCACTGCCGACATGCACACCCTCGGCACCGTATTCCCAGCGCACCCGCCCCGCGAGGTGCTCGAAATCGAGATCGTGGCGATACAGACGCGGAAACTCGAGCGTCACCGGCCCGTTGTCGATTTCGGCCAGCCCCCTGCCGGGCGCGACCTCGAGGTAGCCACGCAGGTTGCGCGCCCCCGGAGCACCCTCCCAGGGCGAGACCGACACCTCGTTCATCTGGGCACGGAAGCCGAAGTCTGCCGGACCATCCGCCGGCAGGCTCAGGTCGAGGTGTGCGTTTGCCAGGCCGCCATAGGGCGCAAGATCCTCCAGCACCTGCTGCCAGCGCGGACCCAGCTGCCGAGAGGACTGCACCATCGCCGCCAGCGAACCGATGTCCAGATACTCTGCACCCGCGTGCACGCGCCACCCCGATCCCTCGCGATCGACATCGACTCGCAGGCGTTCGATCTCCAACTGCTGCCCGAACCACACCCCGTGCAGTTCCCTGAGCCAGACCGAGGCCTTGCTGGCGCTCCATTCGGCACTGAAGCGCAGGTCGAGGCCACGCAGCGGCTCGCCCACCCGGGCGAGCGAGCGCACCGGTGTCAGATCGAGTTCCGGTGACTGCAGGGATGCGCTGAGCTGTAGTACCGCGTCCTCGGACCACCTTGCCCAGATCTCTCCCGAAAGCGTTGCTTCCGGAAGCTCGATACTCGCCGGCAACAGGCGCTGCAGCCGTCCCAGTCGTGCCTCATCGAGGCGCAGGTACGCCGCTGCGGAGAAGTCCTGGCGTTTGCGTGGATCCCCATGCGACTCGACCAGCAGGTCGATCGTGCCGCCAGCCTGCGCATCATGGGCCAGCAGGTGCAGACGACGGAAGCGTCGGTAGTTCTCCAGGGTCAGCTCTGCACCCTCGGTCTCGATGCCTGCACCATCGTGTGGACGCAGGATCAAACGGGTGCGCTGCAGCGTGATTTCCTCGATCGCCAGAAAGGCATCCATGATTGCATCCGGGTTCGCCACCACGCCGGCTCCCGAAGCACCGGCAATGCGCCAGCGCCCACCGGCGTCCTCGACGAAGGCAAGCTGCGCGTCCTCGGTCGCGATCCGGCGCAGACGCGGCGCGAGATCGAGCAGCGAACGCAGCAGATCGATGCGCAGCTCCGTATGTCCGGTCGTCAGAATGGTCAGCTGCGGGTCTTCGGGCGCATACAGGCGCAGTCTGTGTGCATACAGCGTGGGGGCAAGTCCGGTCCACTCCGCTGCCAGACCCTCGATCTCGACACCGAACGGCAGTTTCCCGGCAATACGGCCCAGCAGGGCATCCTGATGCTCGCCGAGCAGCGGGAAATAATACTGCCCCAGGGTGACCAGCACGGCACAGAGAACCAGCGCCCCGGCACCGAGATACCAGCCACCGCGCAGAAGCATGAACAACAGGCGCCTCATCGCTGGCCCCCATCCGGTGCACGCCGCGGCTCACAGCAGCACGACGTCATACTGCTCCTGCGTATACATGGTTTCGACCTGAAAACGGATTGCCTTGCCGGTGAACTCCTCCAGGTCGGCAACGTTTCCCGATTCCTCATCGAGCAGTCGATCGACCACCGTCTGCGCGGCAAGCACCAGCAGTGTATCGTTCTCGTAGCTGCGCGCCTCGCGCAGGATCTCGCGAAAGATCTCGTAGCACACCGTCTCGGCAGACTTCACGGTACCGCGACCCTGGCAGGTCGAACAGGTTTCACACAGGGTGCGCTCGAGACTTTCCCGCGTGCGCTTGCGCGTCATCTGCACCAGACCGAGCTCCGACACGGTGCTGATCGTCGTGCGCGCAGGGTCACGCTCCAGTGCACGCTCGAGGTTGCGCAGCACCTGGCGACGATGCTCCGGATCCTGCATGTCGATGAAATCGATGATGATGATGCCACCGAGATTGCGCACGCGCAGCTGCCGCGCCAGGGTGTTGGCTGCCTCGAGGTTGGTCTTGAAAATCGTCTCCTCGAGGTTACGACTGCCGACGAAGGCCCCGGTGTTGACATCGATCGTGCTCATCGCCTCGGTCTGATCGAAGATCAGGTAGCCTCCGGACTTGAGCTGCACCCGCCGCTCCAGCGCCTTGCCGATCTCGTCCTCGACGCTGTAGATGTCGAATATCGGCCGGGCTCCCTGGTAGAGCTCGAGGCGATCGATCGCCTCGGGAACGAATTCATCGGCGAAGTGACGCAGCTTCTCGAAGTTTTCCGCGGAGTCGACACGGATCTTTTCCAGCCCGGGTCGCACCAGATCGCGCAGCGTGCGCATGGTGAGCGGCAGGTCCTCGTGCACCAGCTCCGGCGCACTGGCATGGGTGATGCCCTCGCGCACCGAAGCCCACAGCCGCAACAGGAACCGCATGTCGGCAATGATGCCCTCTGCACCGGCCCCCTCGGCTGCGGTACGCACGATGAAGCCACCCGTCACGCCCAGCTCGGCTGCACTCTTCTCGGTCAGGGTGCGCAGGCGCTCGCGCTCATCATCGTCCTCGATCCGCTGCGAGATGCCGACGTGCTGCGTATACGGCATGAACACGAGGTAACGTGACGAAACCGACAGGTGCGTGGTGATGCGTGCGCCCTTGCTGCCCAGCGGGTCCTTGACCACCTGTACCACGACCGACTGTCCCTCGCGGACGATGTCACGGATATCGCGCGTCTCCTCGTCGCGGATCTCGAGACCATCCGGGCCAAGCGTCATCAGGTCGCTGGCGTGCAGGAAGCTGGCCCGTTCGAGCCCGATGTCGACGAAGGCTGCCTGCATGCCGGGCAGCACGCGCATCACGCGTCCGAGGTAGATATTGCCGACCAGCCCCTTGTGGCTGCGCCGCTCGATATGGACTTCGACGAGAACGCCGCCCTCGACCACGGCAACCCGGGTCTGGACGGGAGTGGAGTTGATGAGGATCTCGTCACTCATTGCGCGGCCTTTGTGCTTGCCAGCCGTCGATTCCTGCATCCTGCAACAAGCGCGCCGTCTCGAAAAGGGGCAGCCCGACCACACCGGAGCAACTGCCCTCGACACGCTCGACGAAAATGGCGCCAAGGCCCTGGAGTGCATAGCCGCCCGCTTTGTCCTGCGGCTCCCCGGTTTCCCAATAGCGCTGCATCTCCGCCCGACCCAGCTCCCGGAAAGTGACGCGCGTTTCGCTGCAGACGGTCTTCAGCTGCCCAGCAGCTGCCAGCGCCACGCCCGTGAACACATGGTGCGTGCGCCCCGAAAGCAGCCCGAGCATGTGCAGCGCCTCATCGCATGTCAGCGGCTTGCCGAGCACCTTGTCACCGACCACCACCACCGTGTCGGCCCCGAGCACCGGTAACCTGCGCTGCTCCGTGAGCAAGCGCGCACCCGCCATGGCCTTGTCGCTCGCCAGGCGCAGCACCATGGCCGCAGCCTCCTCGCCGGCGAAGGCCGATTCGTCGACATCCACCGACAGCACGGCAAAGCGGTAGCCGAGCTGACGCAGCAGCTCACGACGCCGTGGTGAGCCCGAAGCCAGGTAGAAATCCGCCTCTTCCTCACCCCGTATCGAGTCTGTACACATGACGGTATCCCGATTCAGGGTGCAAGCCGCCAGCTGTCCAGCGAACGGTCGCGACCGAATGCCGGAGCGATCAGCAGCCAGCAGAACGCCGCCGTCAGACTGCCCATCAGGAACTCCAGGCTCTGCGTAGGGTGCCCCGCCAGGCTTTGCACCCAACCCACCAGGATCTGATCCGCCACGCAGAGCAGCAGCACCACCACCGACTGCTGCGCCAGCGTGTAGTGCCCGAGGCGCTGGCGCAGCAGCGACGCCGCGTAGGCGACCACTGCCAGCGCCAGTGCGTGGCGCCCGAGCAGGCCGCCACTGAGCACATCCATCAGCAGGCCGATGAGCCAGGCCGAAACGATCCCGAAGCCGCTCGTGGTGCGCAGCACCCAGTAGATGACCAGCAGTGCCAGCCAGTCGGGGCGCGCCGGGGCCAGCCACACGGGCAGAGGAAGGATCGACCCAAGCAGTGCCGCAAGGATCGAGGCGACGAGCAGCACGGGCTGGGCTTGCTGTGCATCCTGCCTCACCGTGGCACCTCTTGCTTTTCTGGCGCCAGCGCCCCGGCAAGCTCGGCCGGCGCTGCCTGCACGGGTTTTTCGACGGCTGGCGACACCATGCCGATCACCACGAGAACGTGTCGACTGCGATCGAGCTGCGCACTCGGGCGCGCCTGCACCACGGCAAACGGCTTGCCCGGATCGTTGACCACCGACTCGACGACGCCGACCGGATAGCCACCAGGGAAACGCTGCTCCAGTTCGGAGGTGACGAGCAGATCGCCCGGGCGTACGTCCATCGTGGACGCGACATGGTTGACGTTCAGCATGTCGATGCGACCGTCGCCCTCGACGATCACCCGTGCGCCGTTGCGCACCACCTGCGCAGGCAGTGCATGCATCGCATCGGTCACCAGCAGCACACGCGAGCTGAACTGACTCACCTCGATCACCTGCCCGAACAGGCCGTAGGCGTCGATCACCGCCTGCCCGGGCTGCAGTCCCTGCCGGCTGCCCTTGTCGATCACCACCGTCTGGCTGGCCAGATCGGGGGAGACACCGATGATCTCCGCCACCAGCACATGCTCATCACGCACCGCAGTCGAGTTGAGCAATTCGCGCAGGCGCACGTTCTCCGCAGTGATCGCCGCCAGACGCTGGTTGCGCGCGCGCAGCACCAGCGCCTCGGCACGCAGGGCACGATTCTCCTCGAGCAGTGTCTCGCGTACGACCAGGGTTTCGCGCAGCCACTCGAACACCCGCCCTGGTGCCGAACTCAGCCAATGCACCGGCACCACGACATCTGCCATGATCGTGCGGGCCGGGGCGAGCACGCCAAAGTGCCCGTCAGCCACCAGCAACAGCACGGAAACGAACACGAACGCCGCAAGGCGCACGCTCAGTGATGGACCGCTGCGAAATATGGGTTTTATTGCCTTTCCCCCTTCGCTGGCAGCGTACGCGGCAACCGCGCGCAACTCACTCCGAGGACAGGAGTTCCAGACGTCGGCGATCCATCATCTCCAACGCCCTGCCTCCGCCGCGGGCCACGCAGGTCAGCGGGTCCTCGGCAACGATCACCGGCAAGCCCGTCTCGCGCGCGATCAGACGATCGATATCGCGCAGCAAGGCTCCGCCCCCCGTCAGCACGATGCCCGTCTCGGCAATGTCGGCGGCCAGTTCCGGTGGGGACTGCTCGAGCGCGCCCTTGACGGCCTGAACGATGATGTTCAGCGGCTCCTGCAGCGCCTCCAGGATCTCGTCACTGGTCAGCGTGAACGAGCGCGGCACGCCTTCCGCGAGATTGCGACCGCGCACGTCGATCTCGCGCAGTTCGCTGCCCGGCATTGCACAGCCGATCTCCTGCTTGATGCGCTCGGCGGTCGCATCGCCGATCAGGCTGCCGAAGGTGCGGCGCACGTAGGTGACGATCGCATCGTCAAAGCGATCCCCGCCGATGCGCACCGAGTCCGAATAGACCACGCCGTTCAGCGACAGGATGGCAATCTCGGTGGTACCGCCGCCGACATCGACCACCATCGAGCCGCTCGCCTCCTCCACCGACAGCCCGGCCCCGATTGCCGCAGCCATCGGCTCCTCGATCAGGCGCACATCACGGGCACCCGCGCCGTAGGCGGACTCGCGGATTGCGCGACGCTCCACCTGAGTCGACTTGCACGGCACGCAGACCAGCACACGCGGGCTCGGACGAATGAAGCTGTGCTGATGCGCCTTGGCGATGAAGTGCTGCAGCATCTTCTCGGTCACCTGGAAATCGGCGATCACCCCGTCCTTCAACGGCCGGATTGCGGTGATGTTGCCCGGCGTGCGTCCGAGCATGCGCTTGGCGTCGGCACCAACCGCCTCGATCGTCTTCTGCCCGTTGTGGACCCGGATCGCGACCACCGAGGGCTCATCGAGCACGATGCCCTGATCACGTACATAAATGATGGTATTTGCAGTGCCCAGGTCGATCGACAGATCATTGGAGAAGATGCCGCGGATTCTCTTGAACATATTTACTAGTCTGTGCAGTCGCAAAAGCGCATGAGCACCATCGGTGTCAGCGGGTCCAAGCGGGAGCTGCCTGTTCTGGCCGGCTCGTGAATATGTTAAGTTTACGCTGCCTGACACCCCGACGGCGACTGATATTTCGGGGTATTCCGCCTGCCCAAAACGCCACGGACTCCCCTGGCGTCCGTGGTGTGTGCCCTTTTACTGCGGACAAACATCGATGTCGATCACTGAACAGGACCTGTCCCGCATTGCCGAGCTCGCGCGCATTCGCCTCGACGAAACGACCGTCGGGGAGGTCACCCGACGCATCAGCGACATCCTGGCGATGATCGACCAGATGAGCGCCGTGGACACCAGCGGCATCACCCCGATGGCAAATCCACTCGATGCCACCCAGCGCCTGCGCGAGGACGTGGTCACCGAGGCCGACCGGCGCGAGCAGTTCCTCGCCATCGCCCCGCACAGCGAGAACGGCCTCTATCTCGTGCCACGCGTGATCGAATGAGCCAACCGCAGGCACACCACGGCAGCAGCGCAGGACCCACCCACCATGCATGAGCTTTCACTGGAAGCGATCCGCTCGGCGCTTGCGCGAGGCGAGTTCTCCGCCAGCGAGATCACCGCCCACTTCCTCGAACGCATCGCACGGCTCGACCCGGCGCTCAACGCCTTCATCACGGTCGACCCCGAGGCGGCGCTCGCCCAGGCGCGAGCCGCCGACGCCGCACGGGCAGGAGGACGGGCGGGGGCGCTGTGCGGCGTGCCGATCGCACACAAGGACCTCTTCTGCACCGCCGGCATGCGCACCTCGTGCGGATCGCGCATGCTCGACAACTTCGTGCCCCCATACGATGCCGCGGTCGTCGAGCGCCTGGCATCGGCCGGGTGCATCACACTCGGCAAGACCAACATGGACGAGTTCGCCATGGGCTCGTCGAACGAGAGCAGCTACTACGGCCCGGTGCGCAACCCCTGGGACCACGAGCGTGTCCCGGGCGGCTCATCGGGAGGCTCCGCGGCCGCCGTGGCCGCCCGCCTCGCACCCGCGGCAACCGCAACCGACACCGGCGGCTCGATCCGCCAGCCCGCTGCACTGTGCGGACTGACCGGCATCAAGCCGACCTACGGGCGGGTATCACGCCACGGGATGATCGCCTTTGCCTCCAGCCTCGACCAGGGCGGGATACTCACGCACTCGGCTGCCGACGCCGCACTGCTGCTCGGCGCCATGGCGGGCTTCGATCCGCGTGATTCAACCAGCATCGATGCTCCGGTGCCGGACTACCACGCAGGTCTTGGCGCCGACATCACGGGAGTGCGCATCGGCATCCCGCGGGAATACTTCGATTCAGGGCTGCACCCACAGACCGCTGCTGCCGTGCGCGAGGGTCTGGCCGAACTCGAGCGCCTCGGTGCGCGGCTGTGCGAAATCAGCCTGCCGCACGCCCCGCTCGCGATCCCTGCCTACTACGTGATCGCGCCCGCCGAGTGCTCGACCAACCTGGCGCGCTACGACGGCGTGCGCTACGGCTACCGCTGTGCCGCTCCGCAGGATCTGCTTGACCTGTACTCGCGCAGCCGCGCCGAGGGCTTTGGCGATGAGGTCAAGCGGCGCATCCTGGTCGGCACCTATGCGCTGTCGGCAGGCTACTACGACGCCTACTACCGCAAGGCACAGCGGATTCGCCGCCTGATTGCCGACGATTTTCGCGCAGCGTTTGCCGAGGTCGACATCATCGCAGGCCCGTCCTCGCCATCACCGGCGTTTCGTTTCGGCGAAAAGAGCACGGATTCGGTCACGATGTACCTGGAAGACATCTACACGATCGCAGCCAATCTCGCCGGCGTACCGGCACTGTCGGTTCCGGCCGGTCTGGCCGATGGGCTGCCCGTCGGCCTGCAGCTGGTCGGCAGGCACCTCGATGAGGGGCGGATCCTCAACGTCGCGCACCGTTTCCAGCAGGCGACCGACTGGCACCTTCGCCGGCCACCCGGCATCGACTGAACACCAGAGGCGGGAACAGCACATGGAATGGGAAACGGTGATCGGGCTGGAGGTGCACGTCCAGCTCGCCACACGCACCAAGATCTTCTCGGGAGCTGCGACACGCTTCGGCGCACCGCCGAACACCCAGGCCTGCGCAATCGACCTGGCGATGCCCGGCACGCTGCCGGTACTCAATGCCGAGGCACTGCGCATGGCGGTGAGTTTCGGCCTGGCAATCGAGGCGCAGATCGCGGCGGTCTCGGTCTTCGACCGCAAGAACTACTTCTATCCCGACCTGCCCAAGGGCTATCAGATCAGTCAGCTCGACCACCCGATCGTCAGTGGCGGGCAGGTACGGATCGATCTGCCGGACGGAGACGCGAAGACCATCCGCATCACCCGGGCGCATCTCGAGGAAGATGCAGGCAAGTCGCTGCACGAGGATTTCCACGGCCTGAGCGGCATCGACCTCAACCGCGCCGGCACGCCGCTGCTCGAGATCGTCTCCGAGCCCGAGATCCGCAGCGCACACGAGGCGGTCGCCTACCTGAGGCAGATCCACTCGATCGTGCGCTACCTCGGCATCTCCGACGGCAACATGGCGGAGGGCTCGATGCGCTGCGACGTGAACATCTCGCTGCGCCGCCCCGGCACACAGGAATTCGGCACCCGCACCGAGATCAAGAACGTCAACTCGTTTCGCTTCGTCGAGAAGGCAATCCACAGCGAACGCGAACGTCAGGCAGAGATCCTCGAAGGCGGCGCCAGCGTGGTGCAGGAGACACGGCTCTACGATCCGGAGCGCAACGAGACGCGGGCAATGCGCTCGAAGGAGGTCGCGCACGACTACCGCTACTTCCCCGAACCCGACCTGCTGCCGGTGGTCGTCGATGAACATTACATCGCGGCCGTGCGTGCCACGCTGCCCGAACTGCCGGGCGCGAAAACCGCCCGGTTTCGCCGCGAATACGGCCTGAGCGCCTACGATGCGGGCGTGCTCTGCAGCAGCCGCGAGCTGGCCGACTACTTCGAGCAGGTGGTCGCGGCATGCGGCGACGCGAAGACGGGCGCGAACTGGGTCATGGTCGAACTGCTCGGCGCGCTGAATCGCGACGGCCTCGACATCGGGGCGAGTCGTGTCGAGGCACCGGCGCTCGGCACGCTGATCGCACGCATCGCCGATGGCACCATCTCGGGCAAGATCGCCAAGACGGTGTTCGA
>CAZSYV010000071.1:0-3378 GCA_964610955.1 uncultured Klebsiella sp.
CAGGTAGCGACACAGCCATGCGTCGACCTCCAGCGCGCCGAACGCGCCCTCGCGCAGTGCACACAGCAACTGCTGCTCGCGCAGGCTGGCCAGCACCTGCCGGAAGGGCTGTGGTGTGGAAGGATCGATTGCAGCCGTGAAGTTCGCCCGCAGCAGACTTTGCTGCACACGTGCGCCCCAGGCAGCCAGGCGCCTGTGCAGGGCGCCAGCGCTGTCCACCTGGCAGCTCCGTGCCTTGGCGCCCGCAGACGACCACGCCCGCCTGAACGCCGAAATATCGCCTTCACGCACGGCGGCATGTATGGGCACGAGGGTGGTGTCGGCGCGGAAACAGTGCTGCAGGCTCACCAGATCACCCTGCGGCGACGCCTCCAGCGCGCCCGTGATGTCGACCAGGATCGAGCCTGTGCCGACCGATGTCAGCTGGTCGGGATCACCGACCAACACGAGTGTCGCCTGCTCGTCCAGCGCATCCAGCAGATCGCGCAGCAGCCCGAGATCGAGCATCGACGCCTCGTCGACCACGACGATATCGGCCGCGAGCCGGTTGACGGCATGATGACGCATGCCGGCGCGCATGCCACGGCTGCCAAGCAGGCGGTGCACGGTACCCGACTCGACCCGCAGCACATGATCAAGGAACGGCTGCCAGCCTTCGGGCAGCGGAGCGGCAGCCGAACACAGCGTCTGGGCACCCTGGCGCAGCGACTCGCCCAGGCGCTGCGCTGCCTTGCCGGTGGGCGCCGCCAGTCGGATCAGCGGGAGGGCGCCGCTACGCGTGTGATGCTCGCGCGCAAGCGCCAGCAGCATGCGCAGCACGGTGGTGGTCTTGCCGGTGCCGGGCCCGCCGGTGAGCACGAAGAAGCGCTTTCCCACGACGGCGCGCACAGCCTCGCGCTGGAGCCTCTCGTTGTCGTGATCGCTGGCGTTGAAGAGTGCAAGCAGATCGTCGCTGGTCAGCGGGTGCCACGCTTCACTGGCTGCCTGGCGCAGAACTGCGATCCGGCTGGCGACAGCCCGTTCCTGGCGAAAGTTGCGCAACAAATAGAAGTGGTCTGCATCGAGCACGAAGGGTCGTGCGGACTCTCCCGCATCGATTCCCTCCCCAGCGTCACGTCCGTCACCCACCCAGGGGCTCGCCTGCAGGGCAGCTCGCAGTGGCTCATCGACGGGCGGCATCCCGGCAAACAACGGCTCATCCAGCGGCAGCGCGCTGTGACCGAAACCCTCTGCGTGGCTGGCCCATCCGGCGATCAGTGCAAGCGACGGCTCGCCGCCGTGATCCAGCACCCACTGCCTGACGGCGGCATCGATCCGTCGCCACGCATCGGGCACACCCGTCCGCGCCGAGGACGCCAGACCAAGCGCCATGCCTGCCTCACGGTTCATTGCCCTGCCTCCCTGCGCACGGACAGGACGGCCTGCACGGCATCGAGCAGGCCATCGTCGAAACGGTGGCGCCACACACCGCAGGGCTCACCGCTGGGGAGCACGAGACCGGTGGCGCGCACGAAAAGGTACCAGCACTCGCCAAGGTGGCGCGAGCGCTCGTAGTCCCGTCCGAGTCGCTCGCGCAGGTAACGATCGATCGCCACGGCGTACAGCAGCGCCTGAAAGCGGTAGCCGTTGGCGTTCATCGCATCGTGCACGGTACCCGGCCCGTAGTGCTCCAGGCACGGCTCACCCGGTGGCGCCAGGCGGTTGCTCTTGTAGTCGAGCACGTGATAGCGCCCGGCGTGGCGAAACACCAGATCGATCTTGCCGTTCAGCACGCCGCGCAGCGTGCTGTCGATGCTCGGCACCAGATCGGGTTCGCCATGCTCGCGACACACGCGGCGCAGCTCCGCCATCGAAACACCCTCGAGCACGCGATCGAACTGCATTTCAGCCACGGTATCGCCAGGCTCGAGCGCCCCCAGCCGGGGTCCATCCAATGCACCGAGCGGGGTGTCGAGCACCTGCTGCAATCGCTCGATGAGCGGCGTGACGAGCGCGTCCACACTGGCGCCGAGCGGGCGCACGCCCTCAGCGAGCAGGCAGTCCAGCACCAGTGCTTCCTGATCGCACAGCAGCCTGCCGAACTCGCGACGCTCGAAGATGGCATGCACGGCGTTGCCGAAGTCGGTGCCCGCAACGCTGCCGAGCGCTTCGAGCTGCGCGTGGGGGGTACGGCTGGCGCTGGCCTGCGCATCGCGCTCGACAAGGGGCTCGGGACCAAGGCCCGGCTCCTCATCGGCAGCAGCGCTCTCGCTGCTCCCCGAAGCGATGTGATGCTGATCGTGCAATGAGCTGAAACTGTGTCGGCGCGGCAGCGGCCGCAGCGCGGCCTTCGGCATGGGGCGGGCCTGAACGGGTGCTGCAACCCCTGCTGCAGGCCGGTACATGACGCCCGGGTACAGTTGCCAGCCGCTGCGCCAGGCAATTGCAGCGTATTCGCTGGCAGCGGATTCACCGGAACCGGGCGCCTGCAGCCGCCTTGCGAACAGCTTCAGAGGCGCGTCAGTGAACTTCATCCCGGACTCCCCTTCCTGCGCTGGCTCTCCATCACCTCCCACGGCGAAGAGGTGGCAGGCGTGGATTGCCCGGGTCAGCGCCACATAAAGCAGGCGGTAGCGCTCCTCGAGCTCCTGCCTCTGCGCAATCAGGTCGGCGGGCGAATCCGTACCACCAAGCACGAGCGTGCGCACGCCGGCGTGCGGGTCGACCACCGTGCGCACGCCGCGCGCAACGCGCCTGTTGTTCCACATCAGTGGCAGGAACACCACGGGGAACTCCAGTCCCTTGCTGGCGTGCAGCGTCATCACCCGTACGCGATGCGCATCGGACTCGAGGCGAATTGCCGCCGCATCGGCGTCGCCCGAACCGTCACGGCTCGCGGCATCGGTCTGATCGGCCAGCCAGGCCAGCAGGCTCTCTGCACCGCGCCCCGGCTCCGCCGCTGCCTGCAACAGCTCTCCCAGGTGGCGAAGATCGGTGAGGATGCGCTCGCCCTCCACGGTCGCCAGCACTCGTGATGCCGCGTGGTTCAGCAGTTCGTTGATCACGGCCAGCGGACCACGCCCGGACCACAGCACATGGAGCTGCCTGAATCGATGCGCCAGTGCGCTCCACTGCATCGGGTCTTCGGCGAGCGCACCCAGCTGCCCAAGACTCATTCCCCACAGTCGTGTGCCCAGCGCAGCGCGCAGGCTCGCCGGCTCATCCGCGTGCAGGACAGCATGAAGCACGATGCGCAGTTCGCGCGCCACTGCGGAGTCGAACACCGTGCGATCGCGCGAACTGCTGACACAGGGCACGCCGCGCAGCTTGAGCATCCGCACCAGCGTCTGCACATTGGCGTTCGATGGCAGCAGCACGGCGATGTCCGAGGGTTGCAGC
>CAZSYV010000071.1:3478-6637 GCA_964610955.1 uncultured Klebsiella sp.
GCGTCGACGAGTCCTCCCCAGCGGGTACGCAAGGCGCAGCTCTTGTTGAAATTGGCCTCACAGGCCAGCACTTCACGCGTTGCGGCAATCCACGTCCGCAGCTCGCCGAGGAAAGCGAACTTTTCCAACAACGCCCGCTCGTCGAATGTGGGGACCTGCGTATCGGGCTGCAGCAAGGCGCGCAGCCACTCGCCGAGCTTCGCTCTCGTGACTTCAACCGTCTCTGTTGCCTTGGCCAGCGGGTCGGTTTCGGGATCGCCCTGGCGCAGGCGCCGCCACAGATCATCGCTCAGCTCTCTGGAGAGTTGCCCCACATCGGCAGGCTCCAGCGCACGAAACAGGCTGCCTGCGGCAAAGGGGTGGTCGGCAAGAATGCGTGAACACAGTGCGTGCAGCGTGGCGACCGGAGCCTGATCGAAACTCGCCACGGCAGCCCGAAGGCGAGCGATATCGCTGCGGCGCTGATCGGCATCGCCCCAGCGGGCGTGCAGCCAGGCGATATCCGTCCCCACGGCATCATCGGGCACTGTGCTGCCTTCGGCCTGCTCCAGCGCCCAGACCAGCCGTGCACGCAGGCGCTCGCGCAGCTCGGCTGCAGCCGCGTCGGTGAAGGTACTGACCAGGATCTCCCGGGGAGTGCGTTTCTCTTCCAGCAGCAGGCGCAGGTAGAGAACGCCAATGGTCCAGGTCTTGCCGGTACCGGCACTGGCTTCGACCAGGCTGCGCCCGGCGCCCGCCAGCGGCAGGTGCTGCCAGTCGCGCACCGCATTCATGGCGCAACCTCCGCCTGGAGCGCATCGAGGCTGATCAGTGCGTTCAGCTCCTGCGCAACGGCCAGCAGTTCCTGCAGCCCCGTGTTGTCCGGGTCGTGCTCGCGATCACCAAACCACAGATCACCCTCCAGATACGCCGCATAGCCGGGAGCATGGTCACGCTCGCCGGAACCTTCACCCCAATCACTACGCCAGGCGCCGCGCGCCTTGGCCGCCACCTGCTCGAGGTCCGACAGTCGTCCATTGACGTCCCACTCGGACACCTGGTACGCCCTGAAGGCGGTCCTCGGGTAGTAGGCCACGCTGCCATCGGCTGCGCGCTGCCACAGTGCGGCGAGTCCGGCGACGCGCCGGTGCAGGTCGGTGCGCATCAGCTCCTGCCTGCCATCATCTGCTGCCGCATACTCCCGGTCCCAGCGCTCGATGCCTGCAGCCAGCGCGACATCACCATTGGTGATCAGCGTCAGCAGAACACGCGGTGGCCGTTTTCCGCCCGACAGCTCACTGTCGACCTGGAGGCGCAGCAGCGCCCAGTCGAGGAAGGCGGGAACCAGCTCCCCGAAGTGGAGATCGGCTCCCTTCCTGAGCCTGGGTGCCTTGCTTTCACGCGCACTTGGGAACACACGCACCAGCTGCAGCCCGCCCGGTTCACCGGCCAGTCCATAGACCTGCGCCACGCTGCCCTCGATGCGCACGATGTGGCCAGCAGCCTCCACCGGGATGGCGACGCTCACGGCAAGACCCTGGCTGTCGTGCAGCGAAGTGCGATCGAAGCGCCCCGTGCTCACTGCCACATCGGCGGCATCCCTGGCGGCCTGCGCCTCGGCTTCCCAGGCTGCCTGTCCTGCTCGACCGATCGGCAGGATGCCTGAGAGTCCCACCCAGGCCGGCGGCGTGCCGGCATCCCAATCGTCTGCGCCAAGCATTGCCGGCAATGCGTGCGCAAAGAACAGGGTGCGCGCAAGGGCATGGATTCGTTCGATGCCATCCAGGGGTTCGGACTCGGGCAGCGCGCGCTCGGCCTCCAGACTGGCGAGTGACAGCTGCAGGCGATCGCGCAGGATCTCCCGGGCCGGGTCCCTGAAGTATGCCGTCAGCGAACGCAGCGCAAGCACATCGGGCCACGGCGGCAGTGGCCAGCGCTCGCCTTTCGGCTTGAAACCCGGCATCACACTGCCGCCATTTCGCGGCAGCTGGGCGTACTCCTGAACGTGGCTGAACAGGCGCGGATCACTGCCATCGAAATAGCGTGGATCGAAGGGTTGCAGGGGATGAAGCACCGCCCAGGGGCGCTGCTCATCCCGTGCCTCACTGCCGTTGCCACAGGCCCGGTCGAGTTCGGCCAGCAGCTCTGCCAGCGGTGCCGCCGGGTTGCGCCGCTTGCCATCGTGCACGCTCTGGCCGATGTAGCTGAGGTGCAGGCGCTCGCGCGCCGACATCAGCATTTCCAGGAACAGGTAACGGTCGTCGCCGATGGTGTCGCGATCGCCCACGCGACGCTTGTGCACCATCAGGTCCAGGCCACCATCGGAGCGTCGACGCGGGAACTCACCCTCGTCGAGACCGAGCACGCAGACCAGCCGAAAGGGGATCGCACGCTGCGGCACCATGCCGCAGAAGGTCACCCCCCCCATCAGGAAGCGCTGCCGCTCGGGCACGCTGGCGAGTGCGTCGCGCAGCAGATCGCGCACGACGGCAAAGTGCAACACCGGGTCCTCGCCGTTGTGTGCGGGCTCGGCCGCCAGGTTGCCGATGATGCGGTGCAGCGCCGTCAGCGCGGCGCGTGCATCCCGATCGTCCGCATCGATGCGTACCAGCGCATCGACGCGCTCCTGCAGCATCAGCCGCCAGCGGCTGGCCGGATGCGTCTGCTGGCCAAGCGCACGCCACTGCGCCAGCTCGCACAGCAGGTCGTGCAGGCCACCCAGCGCGACCACCTCCGGCCCTTCGACGCCGGGCAGCGGCAGAAGCCTCGTGCCATCGGGCAGCACGACAGCCACTCCCGGCGCATCGCCCGCATGCTCGGCCATCACATAGCCGGCCAGCAGGCGATCCAGCGCCCAGGCAAAGCTGTTCGCGCTCGAGGCGGGCACACCGAAGTCCGCCTTGTGCGCGCCGTTCAGCGCCCAGGCAACGTGGCTCTCGCGCAGCCAGCCGACCAGGCTGTCCACATCATTTCCGGCAATGCCCAGCGCGCGCTGCACCTCGGCGAGCTTCAGCAGATCCACCACCTGCGCAGCATCGACACGGCTCGCCGACATGCCGAGCAGCGCGTTCAGCAGATCGAAGATCGCATGCCCCCGGGTGACGGCGACATCGGCAAGGTGGTAGGGCAGGTGGGATGCGCTCGCCGAACCGGCCTCACCGAATACTGCGGCAACGAGCG
>CAZSYV010000071.1:6737-14539 GCA_964610955.1 uncultured Klebsiella sp.
GGCAGGTGGGATGCGCTCGCCGAACCGGCCTCACCGAATACTGCGGCAACGAGCGGCGCGTAGGCGCCGATGCTCGGTGCCATCACCACCATCTCACCGGGCTGGATGCCCTGCCCGAGCGCATCAAGCATGGCGGTGCGCAGCACCTCGAGCTCGCGCAAACGGGTATGGCAGACATGAACCAGCAGGCTGGCATCCTCGCGTGCGGCGCGAGCCTGTGTGTCCTCCCACATCAGATCCGGCTCGAGGCGACGAATGCTCTCCTGCAGCCGCTGCAGGCGGTTCAGCGGCTCGACATCCTCCCGATCCTGCCAGTGACGCTGGTCCTCGATCAACTCCTCGGCTGCAAGCGCGGCAAGGAAGTGCTGTCCCAGTCGCCCCCAGTGAGACAGCAGCGGGTGACCCTGCTCCCAGTTGCCTTCTTCACCCAGTTCGATGCGCTCGGCCTCATCCTGGCGATAGCGCTGCCACGCGGGCTGATCGGCACGGGCAAAACCCGCGCGCGCATGCGAGGGTGCAATCAGCCCGACCCAGTACTCCCTGCAGGGGTCGGGCACATAGAACAGCACCGGTGCCTGCCTGGCGTATGCGCGCAGGATGTCCAGTTCGGCCGGCGGCAGATGCGAGACGCCAAACACATGGATCGGCTCGAGTGCGGCCTGCCTGCCCTGCAGCGCCTGCACCAGCTCGCGCATCAGTCCGCCACGGTGCACACCGAGCCTGGCCTGAACGCTGCGCCACAGCGGCGCGAGCAGCCTTGCCTCGAGTTCGACCCATGCCCTGTCGTCGCGCTCGCCGGTGGCGACATCGTTCCTGCCTGCCTCCCACGCCGCCAGCCAGTCGCGTCGGTAGACCAGGTACTGGGTGAAGATCGCAGCAAGCCGGTCGGCCAACTGGAAGCGCCGGCGTGCCAGTTCCCCGGCCGGGCAACTGCCGGCCACTGGCTGCAGATAGCGCCGGATGCGCTCATCGTCCACGCCGGCGGGCAAGCATTCGTCATCGAGCACGGCGTGCAGGCTCCAGCGCAGCCCGGCCCGGCGGTAATGCGGCAGGGCCACCGCCTGTTCGCCCAGGCAGCGCCGTGCCAGCCCATCGAGCCAGGTGCTGGCCAGCTGGACATCGAGATTGGCGACGATGCGCTCGGGCCCGAGGTGTCTCGCCAGCGCGCCGACCAGCCACTGCCGCATGCCCGGGTGCGCGGCGATCACGCTCTGGCCGGCCAATGGATCCTGCGGCCGCGTTGCCTCCAGCATGGTCTGCAACGGGGCCACCAGCGCCTCCAGCCGGCTGGCCCGCAGCACCACCATGCCTGCCGTGCGCACCGTCTCGCGCGTCATCCAGTACCTCCTGCGATTGCCTGCCGGTTCGACTCAGTCCTCGGCCACGCTGCGATAGATCTCTTCCTCCTGGGCAAAGTGCAGCCGAACGATGGCATCCAGCGCGTGCAGGGTTCGCTGCACATCGTGCAGGATGCCGACATCGCCCGGTTGCGCGCGCAGGCGGGCGATGTCGGCACCGAACACCCGGTGCAGCCGGAAGATCTCCCTGTGGGAGTGGCTCATCGCGACCATCGGATCATCACCGCCAAGCAGCCTGGCGATCGCCGGGTAGACGTCACGGTCATCGGCACTTTCGTGGGGAATCAGCTGGTTCTGCAGCAGCTCATCGAGATTGCTCAGCACGGGCAGGGCTTCCTCGGGACTCATCGACGGCAGACGACCGATCACCGCGCCGAGTCGATCGATGACCGGTGACAGATGCTCGTGCTCGGCCTGCAGATGCGCGGCATCCTCCGCCGACAGGCGGTAGCGAACGGAGCGCAGCGGGCGGATGCGCAGCACCCGCAGTGCGTTGACGATCACGCCAACATCGATCACTTCCTGCAGCAGCGCTCCGTACAGCGGCGCCAGGAAGCCGGCAGCGGCGAACAGCATGGCAAGCACCGAGAACCCCATTCCAGCGAACACGCTCTGCAGTGCGATGCGGCGCGCCCTGCGGGCAATGTGCAGGGCTTCGGCGAGGCGATCGAGGCGATCGGCGAGCAGCACGATATCCGCCGCTTCGGCAGATGCCGTGGCACCACGCGCACCCATGGCCACCCCGACCGTTGCCGCGGCGAGCGCAGGGGCATCGTTCACCCCATCGCCCACCATCACCGTCGGGCCCGAGCTGCGTGCGGCCTCGATCGCGGCAAGCTTGTCGGCAGGTGACTGCTCGGCAAGCACCTCGTCGACACCCACGCCAATCGCCACGGTCTCGGCCACCTCGCGCCGATCACCGGTGAGCATCACGATGCGCTCGACACCGGCCGCACGCAGCAGGCGCAGCACGCGTGGCGTTTCGGCGCGCAGCTGATCGGCAAGCAGCAGCGCTCCCGCGTATTTCCCATCCAGCACGGCCAGCACGACGGCCGTCCCGTCCACGCTGGTTCGATCGAGCAGCGCCCTGACGCTGGGCGGCAGCGTTGCGGCCTCCGATACGTACTCGTACGAGCCCACGACGACGTGCAGGCCATCGACCGTCCCCTGCACGCCGGCACCGGGGGACTCGGTCACATTGTCGGGGACGCTCAGTGCCGCCACTCGCGCATGTGCGGCAGCGACCACGGCACCGGCGATGACGTGCTGCGACATCTGCTCCAGCGAGGCGACGAGGCGCAGCAGTTCGTCATCATCGACCGTGCCGGCATTGTCGATGCCGATCAGCTCGGCCCGCCCCCCCGTCAGCGTACCGGTCTTGTCGAGAAACACGGTGCCTGCGCCGGCGAGTGCTTCCAGCGCAGCGCCACCCTTGACCAGCACGCCACGCTGCGCGCAGCGCGAGATTGCCGAGACGATGGCAACCGGCACGGCCAGGATGAGTGGACAGGGCGTGGCGACGACCACGACCGCCAGCGCGCGCAGCGGATCGCCACTGATGATCCATGCGATTGCAGCCAGGCCGAGCGACAGCGGCACGAAACCCATGGCGTAGCGATCGGCGAGCCGGGTGGCGGGTGCCCTCGCGTGTTGCGCGGCTTCAACCAGCTTCACGATTCCCGAATAGGTGCTCTCGGCTGCGGTCACCGTGGCCCGCATCTCGAAGGCATCACCGGCGTTGACGCTGCCGCTGCGCAGCGTTGCCCCGCGCTGGTGCGTCACGGGCAGCGACTCGCCGGTAAGCGCCGATTCATCCAGCACCACGCGCTCGGTCAGTGCCGTCCCATCGACACCGACGACCTCACCATGGCGCACCAGCAGGCGATCCCCGGCACCGACCTCGCTCAAAGCCACCTCGACCAGTGCCCCATCGCGATAGCAGTGCGCGCTGCGTGGCGCGCGCGCCAGCAGCGCCGTCATCTCGCGGCCCGCGCGGCGTTCGGCGAGGCTCTCGAGCAGGCTGCCACCCGAGAGCATCAGGGCAATCACTGCGGCGGTGAGCTCCTGATGCAGCAGCAGGGCACCACCGATCGACACCAGGGCAAGCACATCCACCCCGGCCTCGTGCCGGCGCAGCGCGGCGAGCACCCCCAGCAGCAGGACGGCGACCGCCGGCACGCTGCCGATCACCCAGGCCCAGGCTGCCGGTTCCGCCGAGCCGAGCAGCCACAGCACGGAGCCGCTCAGCAGGCCGAGCGCACAGGCAAGAAAGACAAGGAGATCAATATGCCAACGACGATCCATGAATCCGGCCGGTGTCCGCTTCGCTCATCTGTGTCGCTGCCCGGTGCGGCATCGATCAACCCCGCCACTATACCCGCGCATCGGTACCCGATTCCCCGGTGCTGTGCACCGTGTGCACGAATCATCCCACCCGAGCGTCACGATCGGCGATCGTGCGGCTCACCCGGCAGCGCTCCCGTCATCACCGGACGAACCAGTTTGCGGGTCTCGCGGACCATGGCCGTTTCGATGCCGGTCGACTCGCAGCAGGCGATCGCCAGTTCGAGGTCCTTCTCGCCAATCCCCGCCTGGCTGACCAGGAACCGGTCACGCTGCATATCGACGCCCGGCGGGGACGCCCGCTTGCCGTCCAGCAGTGCGGCAACCGTGGGCGTCAGATTGCCGTTTGCCGCCATGACGCGTCGCAGCCTCTCATGGGCCACACCATGGGCAGCCGCGAGCCGGCTTGCCTGTCCGGCAACGACCAGGTGCGTCCAGGTGATCAGGTTGTTGGCGATCTTCGCTGCCATGCCGGCACCCAGTGGCCCCATGTGCCCGATTTCCGTCGAGAACGCATCGACCACCGCCCGCGCCCGTTCCACCTCGCCCGTCTCGCCACCCATCATGGTGAAGACGAAGGCTTCATCCTCCGTGGCACGGGTGCGCGAAACGGGTGCATCGACGAGCGCGATGCCCCGTGATCCAAGCTCGAGATGCAGCCGCTGCAGGGTGTCGATGCGGATGGTGCTGTGCACCAGCAGCAGCGAATCTGCGGCAAGGGTCTCGACGAGCCCGGCCTCACCCAGCACTGCATCCTCGACCTGCCGATCGTCCCTCACACAGACGCAGGCGATCTGCACACCCCTGGCCGCATCCGCTGCCGATGTACCGATCCGCGCGATGTCGCGAAACGCCTCGCACGCGGCGGGAAAGGCATCATGCACGTTCAGCTCGTGTCCGGCGCGCGCGATCAGACGCGCCAGCGGCGCCCCCATGCTGCCCAGGCCGACGAAGGCAATCTTCATCGCTTCCACCCCTGCTGCGGCGTCGGGGTCGGCAGCAGTTCGAAGAGCACCATGCCACCCTCGTCTGGCGGAATCGCCAGTGCATCCGCAATGGATTTCGCTGCACGTTGCGTCGCGACCACATCCAGCGTCTGGTGCAGCCCCCAGCGTTGCCAGAGTGCCAGCGCCGCCGCGCGGCGTTCATCGGAAAGCTCGGCACCGAATTCGGAAGCCGTCACGCCAAGGCGCGCAAGCAGCGTGCGAATGCCGTGATCGTGGACCTCCATGGCGAGCGAACGGGCGAGTGCCTCCAGTCCCGTTTTGCTTGCCGTATAGGCCGCGAGTTCCGGCTTCGGGCGCACGGCGACATCCGAGCCGACGAAGACCAGATCGCCCGTGCGACGCTCGATCATTCCCCGCAGCGCGCGCCTTGCCAGCCACAGGTGGCTCAGCAGGTTCACGGTGACGTCGGCGGCGAGATCGGCATCGGAGCACTCGACGAGTGGTCCGAGCGTGGCGCGCCCTGCATTGCTGACCAGCACATCGATGCCGTCGAACGCCGCTTCGGCAGCACGCCAGAAGGCATCGATCGAGGCCGTGTCCGTCACGTCGAGCGCAAGTGCGACTGCCTCGCCACCGGCCTCGCGAACCGCATTCGCCGTCTGCTCGAGTCGATCGATACGCCGCGCACCCAGCGCGAGTCGCCAACCGCGCGAACCCAGCTCGACAGCCAGTGCCGCCCCGATCCCCGATGAGGCTCCGGTGATGACTGCGCTACGCATCGGACACTCTGCTTCCAGCCTTGCCCGGCAGGGCAATCACCTTGGTTTCCATATGCTCCTCGAAGCCCTGCTCGCCGTTTTCGCGACCCAGCCCGCTCTGCCTGTAGCCACCAAAGGGTGTGTCGACATGAAACCACTGCCCGCCGTTCACCGAGACCGTACCCGTGCGAATGCGCCGCGCAAGCCCGAGCGCACGCGCCTCGTCGCCCGAGTAAACGGCCCCCGAGAGCCCGTAGATCGAATCATTGGCGATGCGCAGCGCGTGTTCATCATCCTCGTAGAACATCAGACAGCACACGGGCCCGAAGATCTCCTCACGGGCAATCGTCGCGTGCGGATCGACATCGACGAACAGCGTCGGTTCGACAAAGAAGCCCCGGCGCTCGGGCCGCCTGCCGCCAACGAGCAGCCGCGCCCCCTCGGCCTTGCCACGCTCGATGTAGCCAAGCACGCGCTCCTGCTGGCGGCGCGAGATCTGCGGCCCCTGCAGGTTGGCCGGATCCTCGGGATCGCCGTACTTCCACCCATCGAGTGCTGTACGCAGGATCTCGATCGCCTGCGCACGACGACTGCGCGGCACCAGCCAGCGCGTGGTGATCGTGCAGCCCTGCCCGCCGTGCAGGCAGGTTGCCGCGGCAGCGGGGAGCACCTGCTCCAGATCCGCATCGTCGAGCACGATTGCAGCACTCTTGCCGCCGAGCTCGAGAAAGACCTTCTTCAGGTTCCCCGCAGCACATGCCATCACGCGCCGACCGGTTGCAGTCGAACCGGTGAAGTTCACCATGTCGACGCGCGGATCCCGCACCAGCGATTCGGCGACCATGTCATCCGTCGATGTGACGATGTTGAGCACACCGGCGGGCAGCTCGGTGTGCGCGCTCACGATGCGCCCAAGGTGCGTTGCCGACCAGGGCGTGTCCGGGGCGGGCTTCAGCACCACCGTGCAGCCGCTCGCCAGTGCGTGGGCAATCTTGGTGAGGTTCAGCAGCAGGGGCACGTTCCAGGGCGTGATCGCCGCAACCACGCCGATCGGCTCACGACGCAGGATGCGGCGTACCGGCTGCCCGAATGGCGCCACCTCGCGCATCTCGTGCTCGTAGTCGAAGCGCTCGGCGAGATCCGCCCAGTACAGAAGCATGTCTATCGGGTCATCGACGTGCATGAACCCGGTGAGCGCGAGCGGCGCGCCCGCCTCGCGCACGACGATCGCCCGCAGCTGCTCCCTTTCGGCAACGAGACCCGCGTGCAGCTGGCGCAGGCAGCGTACGCGCAGGGCATGGTCGGTGGCCCAGCCGGTCTCATCGAAGGCACGCCGCGCCGCCGCCACCGCCGCCTGCATATCGGTGGCAGTGCCGTCGGCAGCACTGCCGAGCACTTCCTCGGTGGCCGGATTCAGATTGTCGAAACGCGCCCCATCGGCCGATTCGACGAGCTGGCCCGCAATGAAAAGGCGCGTCTCGGGCGCCAGGTCGGGAAGCGTCATGGAGTCTCCATTCAGGGTCGGAAGATGTGCCCACCGTCGACCCCGAGCACGTGCCCGGTGATCCAGGCGGCTGCATCGGAGAGCAGAAACAGACAGGCCTGTGCCATATCGTGCGGTGTGCCAAGGCGCGCCAGCGGCAGCTGGGCGACGAGCTGCTCCCGGTACGCCTCCGGCACCTGCCTGGCGAGCGCCTCGGTATCGGTCGGACCCGGTGCAATCGCATTCACCCGGATGCTCTCCGGTCCGAGCTCACGCGCCAGGCACTGCGTGAGCCCGTTGATCGCCAGCTTCGAGAGCCCGTAGTAGCCGACACCCATCCATGCTGCCGTCGATGACTGGTTCACGATTGCGCCACCCCCACGCGCGCGCATCGCCGGCACGCAGGCGCGCGTGCAGAGCAGGGCACCGTTCAGGTTCACGTTCATGAAGTGCTGGTAGTAGTCCCAGCTCACACCAAGCAGCGACTCCTGCTTCATGTCGCCAAACAGCGCTGCGTTGTTCACCAGGAAATCGATGCCGTCGTGCAGCTCGCACACCCGTGCAGCAAGTGCGAGCGTGGACTCCTCGCTGCCGACGTCGGTGTGCACGAAGCTCGCCGTTCCCCCGCCCCTGCAGATCGCCGCTGCCGTCTCCTCACCCCGGCTCGCATCGATCTCGGCGACGACGACCCGTGCGCCCGCCGCCGCGAGCGCCTGCGCATAGGCAGAACCAATGCCGCCTCCGGCACCGGTGACGATCGCCACCTTGCCGTGGATACCGGGAAAGCTCATGTCATCCCCCTCTTCTGCCCCACACCGGAAGGCGGTCACTCGCCACGGTCGGCGTATCACTCTGCGCTCGGCTGCAGCATGGCCCCCCGCTTTCGCGGGGGTGACGAGAGGAGCGTATCACT
>CAZSYV010000072.1:0-14506 GCA_964610955.1 uncultured Klebsiella sp.
CCTCCTCGGTGAAGGTGGCGCTGAAGAACATCGTCTGGCGATGTGTCTTCGGTGGTGTCTGGCGCACGATGCGGCGCACCTGTGGGATGAAACCCATGTCGAGCATGCGATCGGCCTCATCGATCACCAGCAGCTCGATGCGGTCGAGGTGGACCAGCCGCTGACTGTGGAAATCCATCAGCCGCCCCGGAGTGGCGACCAGGAGATCGACCAGTCGCTGCTCGAGCTGGCGACGCTGGCGGTCGTAGTCGACGCCACCGATCAGCGTGACGATATGCAGGTCGGTGTGGCGCGCCAGATCGGCGGCATCCTTGGCGATCTGCAGCACCAGCTCGCGCGTCGGGGCGATCACCAGCGCACGGGGCTCACCCATGTAGCGTGGCTCCTCCGCCCGGGTGTTCAGCAGATCGGCGAAGACCGTAAGCAGAAATGCCGCCGTCTTGCCGGTGCCGGTCTGCGCCTTGCCGATACAGTCATGCCCGAGCAGCGCGTATGGCAGCACTTCCTGCTGAATCGGCGTGCAGTGGGTGAAACCGAGGTCATCGATCGCCTGCAACAGCACATCGGGCAGCCCGAGTTCGCGAAAGCCCACAGCGGGCCTGGAGGTGGCCTTCACCGCCTCGGTCTGTTCTTGCATTCTGCCATCCGTTCCTGCGCTGACCGGCGAGCTTAACGGCAGGCCGGCACCTACCGCAATCGCGCCTGGCTGTATCGGGAGCTTATTTACCAACATCGCTGGCGGGTCGCGCACCGACCCATATAGAATCCCGTGCTGGCTTTCCACCCGCACGGCGGGCAGTGCCGTGAACACGGCAGGCGGCAAAAAGGCAGGATGTCCAGTTCATGACGCTTGTTCCCGTCCACCACACTCCGCGCATTCTGCTTGCCGCCGATGACCCGCTGGAGACGCACCTGCTGCGCAGCCTGCTGCGCAGTCTGGCAGAACCAAGGCCAGAACTGGTGGTCGCCGAAATCGGATCACCCGCATGGACTGCTGCGCTCACGCACTGCGAGCTGTGCCTCCTGCCCCTGGCCGATGACGTGCACCCGCTCGCGAACACACTGGCCGAGATCAGAACAAGTGCACCACGAATGCGCATCGTGGGCATGCTCGGTGCGCGGGCACGCTTCGGCGACCGGGCCGAGCTCATTCGGGCCCTGCGCGCCGGAATGAGTGAGGTCGTGCTTCTCGAGGAACTCTCGCTGAGCACGCTGCGCGAGCTGCTCACGCCACGACACGCCACGAATGCGGTGACACACGAGCTCGCCCCCACCCCACGCGCCATCCGAGTCGCGTCACCGACACCGGATGCGACGGATCCTGTTCCGCCCCCGGGCTCGATACCGCTGACGGGGAGCTGGCGCATCACGCTCAGCGAGCAACGAGCCACCTTCGATGCCGCAGCGCTCGAACGCCTCGGTTACGCAGCCGGCACGATCGGCAGCACGCTCGGCGACTGGAAGGCACTGATCCATCCCGATGACATCGACCGACTGGTCGCCGAGGTCCACGGCGTGCTGAACGGTTCAGCACCACCGTACCCGGTTGCCTACCGACTGCAGGCACACGACGGCACCTGGGTCGCCGTGGCATCCGATGACATCTCCGTTGAGCTGGACGAGCACGGCAACCCGCGCGCAATCAGCGGACGCTTCTACACAACGCATGCGGCGCACCCGGCAGAGACACCCGAGCCTGGGGCTCTCGCTCCACCTCGGGAGGTGCAGGACGCGGTTTCGGCACACCTTGACATGGAGCTGACAACGGCGGTGCTTCGCCTGCGCCGCGATGCAAGTGCTGCATTTCGCGTCATCTGGTGCAACCCTGCCGCAGGAGCACTCGAGCAGCGCGAACCCGCCCTGCTGCACGGCCTTCGTGCAGGCGAATTCAGCCCATCCTTCGATGGCTTCGACCTCGAGGATGCACTTGCGCGCGTGTACCAGACGGGAATTGCCGAGGCCTGCGAGGTCATGACCCCGGGGCGTGACGAGCAACCGCACTGGCGCAGCTACCACATCACCCGACTCGACGATGGCGACCTGCTGATCGAGGCAAGCGACATCAGCGAACACGTCAACCAGCGCATGATGCGTCGCATGCACGACGAGATGGCGCAGTACCTCGTGCGCGCACTGCCGCTCAGCGCACTGCTGCTCGACGAGCAGGCACGCGTGGTCCAGGTGGTGTCGGTTGCCGGAGGTGCCCTGGGCAATGATGTGCAGGCGCTCGAAAATCACCTGCTCGCTGAGCTGTTCGGCGCAGTCGCCGGCGCCGCATGCCGTGAACAGATCCAGAAGACGCTGAACACCGGACGCATTGCCAGCGCCATCTACGAGATCGACTCGAGCACTGGCCGCCAGTGGCTGGCCTGTCACTCCGCTGTCGTGCGCGGACGACCCGGCATGCCACAGCGCGCACTGCTCACGGTGCAGGATGTCAGCGAACCGGTGCGCGAACTGGCCGAGGCACGTCTCGCGCGCGACCAGCTCAATGCGGCGCTGCGGCGCATTCCAGTGCCACTGTTCCTGAAGGACCTCGACGGCCGCTACCTCGCCATCAATCCCGCATTCGGCGATCTCTACGGCATCGAGGAAAGCATGCTTCTCGGCAAGACCGATCTCGAAGTCTTTCCCGACGAACTTGCGATGGAACTGCACGAGGCAGAACAGCGCATCTGCAGCGCCAATGACAGCACGGTCGAAAGACGCATCGCCGGCCAGGGTGAGCGCCGTACCGACCACTGCTGGTTTGGCTTCACCGTTGGTGAACCCGGACATCCGGACACGGGCAGCGGCTGCCTGCTGGTCCCGCTCGATACGCTGACGCCGAATGCCGAAGCCGCGCAACCACCCACTGCAACACCACAGCAGATGCTGCACTGCGACTGCATCGAGGACGCAACCGCATCGGTGGTCGAGCGCGTCGAACAGGTACTGGTCGAGGCCGGTGACTATTCCGAAGTGCTGCGTCGACTGGAGCATCTGGCGGAAACCACGATGCACGCGCAGGCACTGATCCACGAAGTGGCCGGCAAGACGGGGACGGGCGCGGCGACACCACCGACACTGCTGGCTCCGCTCGCACAGAACATCATCGATCTCGAGCGCATCGTGCTGCCCGCTGCGGTACGTCTGGAGAGCGAATTCGCCCCCGAGCTGCCGCCTGCACACTGTGAGCCGCTGGTGTTTCACCAGATCCTGCTGCGCGGCATCCGGCATGCACGCCGCGGACTGCCCAACGACGGCACGCTGGTGATCGAGCTGCGTCCCGCACACCTGACGCGCGGCGCCTGCCTGTCGTGTCGCGAGGGCTTCTCGGGGCACCATGTCGAAATGGTGATCCGCGACAGCGGTACCATGCTGCAGGAGCACGACCTCCGTACGCTTGCCTCGCGGGGCGGCGAAGCGGCACCGGTCGGCAGCCCGCTGGGCGATCTGATCCAGATCCATGAACTCGTGCACGGCCAGGGCGGGCATCTGCAGGTGCAGCAAAGTGCAGCCAGCGGAAATTCGCTGCACATCTATTTCCGTGCCGCGAGCACCGACTCCAATGGCTCGCGCGATCCACTGCTGCGCTCGACCGTGGCGCGCTTTCCGTTCGTGCGCCTGCGCGATCCACGCGGCTCATTCTGAGTCGCGACAACCCGGGCAGTCTTCACGCCTGCCGATGCGCAGTCGCTGGAAATCGAGCCTCAGCCCGTCAAAGACCAGCAGCTCGCCTGCACTCACCTCCTCCACGCCACAGAGCAGCTTGAGCGCCTGCAACGCCTGCAGCACGCCCATGGTGCCGACGACGGGCGCTGCAATGCCGCTGTGCGCACACGCTGCCGTCACCTCGTCATCGTTGCCGGTATCCGGATACAGGCATTCGTAGCAGGCAGCCTGCGGATCACGCGGGTCGAACACGGCAAGCTGGCCTTCCCAGCCGATCGCCGCGGCGCTGACCATCGGCACGCCGTGTCGCCGCGTCGCGGCGTTGATCACCCGTCGCGACGCCGCGTTGTCGCAGCAGTCAAGGACCAGATCGACCCCCGGCACGAGCCGATCGAGCAGCGCCATATCCGCCCTGCAGGCAAAGGTCTCCACCTCCACGTCCGAGTTCAACGCCGCAATCCCCTCGGCCGCCGACTCGACCTTGTGCTGCCCGATGCGTGCCTGACCATGGATGATCTGGCGCTGCAGGTTCGAGAGCTCGACCCGATCGGCATCGACGAGACGCAGGTGCCCGACACCGCTGGCTGCCAGATACAGCGCTGCCGGTGAACCCAGGCCACCGAGGCCGATGAGCAGCACGCGGGAATCGAGCAGGCGCTGCTGCCCGGCAATGTCGAGTGTCGGCAACAGGATGTGGCGGCTGTAGCGCAGCAGTTGCTCATCATTCATGTGTCAGCGCCCCATCATGACGACCCAGGGTGACCCGCTCGTGTCCGGCAAGGTCACGGCAGGTCCTGATTGCCTCAAGACCGGCGGTACCGAGCAGTTCGCGCACTGCCCCCCCCTGCATGGCACCGTGTTCACAGAGCAGCCAGCCACCGGGCTCCAGGTGTATCGATGCCGTGGCCGCGACATGGCGCAGCGCATCCAGCCCGTCGACCCCGGAGACCAGCGCATGGACTGGTTCCCGGCATACCCCCGGCGCCCCGAGGCAGGGATCCCCGGCGGCAATGTAGGGCGGATTCGCCACGATCAGCCCGAAACGCCGCGCGCCCAGACCCGCAAACCAGTCCCCGATGGCAAACACGGCGTTGCCCAGGCCCAGCTGCGCCGCGTTCACGCGCGCCAGCTGCACGGCTGCAGCATCACGATCGATGCCCAGCACCCGCCATGCGGGACGTTCGCTGGCAAGAGCCAGGGCGATCGCACCACTGCCCGTTCCCAGATCGAGCACTTCGACGACTCCCGCAGCACCCTGCTCGAGCGCCAGTTCGACCAGCAACTCGGTCTCGGGCCGCGGCACCAGTGTGGAGCCATCGATCAACAGGTCGAGGGACCAGAACTCCTGGTGCCCGAGCAGATATGCCAGCGGCTCGCCGTCACGTCGCCGCTCGAGCAGCGCCAGGCAACGGTTGTGCGCTGCCGATTCGACCTCCATCCCGGGGTGCGCGAACAGTTGCGTACGGCTCCACCCCAGCACGTGTGCGAGCAGCAGTTCGGCGTCGATCCGCGCATCCGGCAGCGGCAGGCGTGCACGCGCCTCGGCAAGCAGTGCCGCCACCGTGACCGCAGACTCGGCAGGCCCCGTGCTCATTCGGCCAGCGCTGCCAGCTGCTCTGCCTGGTACTCCCCGAGCAGCGGCTCGAGAAGGCAGTCGAGATCGCCCTCGAGGACTTCCGGCAGGCGATACAGCGTCAGGCTGATGCGATGATCCGTAACTCTCCCCTGGGGGTAGTTGTAGGTGCGGATGCGCTCGGAACGATCGCCGCTGCCGACCTGCAGCCGGCGCTCGCTCGCCTGCGCATCGGCCTGCTCCTGCTGGGCATCGGCAAGCAGCCGTGCCTGCAGCAGCGCCATCGCCCGGGCACGGTTCTTGTGCTGCGAGCGCTCGTCCTGGCACTCGACGACGATGCCGCTCGGCAGATGCGTGATGCGCACCGCCGAGTCGGTGCGGTTGACGTGCTGCCCGCCAGCGCCGGATGCGCGATAGGTGTCGATGCGCAGATCCGATCTGTCGATCTCGATCGCCTCGATGTCGGGCACTTCGGGCAGGATCGCGACGGTGCAGGCGGAGGTATGAATGCGCCCCTGGGATTCTGTGGCCGGCACACGCTGCACGCGGTGCGTGCCCGACTCGAACTTGAGCCGCGAGAACACGTCGGCGCCTGAAATCAGCCCGACGACTTCCTTGAAGCCACCGTGCTCGCCCGGGCGCTCGCTCAGTGTCTCGAGCCGCCAGCCGCGCCGATCGGCGTAGCGTGCGTACATGCGGTACAGGTCGCCGGCAAAGATCGCCGCCTCGTGGCCGCCCGTGCCTGCACGAACCTCGAGGAACACGTTGCTGCCATCTCGCGGGTCACGGGGCAGCAACAGCTTCTGCAGGTCCAGCTCGAGACCCTCGCGCCGCGCGGTACTCTCGCGCAACTCGTCCTCGGCCAGCGCGCGCATCTCCGGGTCGGGGTCACGCGCAAGTGCCTGTGCCGCATCGATGTCGGCAAGCATCCCGCGGTAGCGTGCAAAGGCACTCACCACCGGCTCGATCTCCGCATACTCGCGCCCGAGTGCACGAAAGCGCTCCTGATCGGCAATGGTCTGTGCCTCGGCGAGCAGTGCCGTGAGTTCCTGATGGCGCTCCGCGAGACCCTCCAGTCTGAGATACAGCGACTGCTTCATGACTCCTCGCGCCCACCCCCGCCCGACTCCTGGTCCAGGCCGAACAGCCGCCTGCTCCAGTCGATGACCTCGACATGCCCTTCCTCGGCCGCGCGGCGCAGCTGCACCGTCGGCTCGTGCATCAGCTTGTTGGTCAGGCTGCGCGCCAGCAGGTTCAGTACCTGCACCGCGTCGCTGCCGGCGTGCAGCTGCCGCAGCGCCCGCTCCAGCTCACGATCGCGCAGCTGTTCGCTGCGCATGCGGTAGTCGCGCAGGGTCCCGACCGCATCCAGGCTGCGACAGTCACGCAGCCAGCCGTCCACGCCAGCGCTGACGATCAGCGCGGCGCGCTGTGCCTCGCCCGCCCGTGCCCGACGGTTGTCGTCGATGAGCTGTTCGAGGTCATCGACGCTGTACAGATACACGTCCGAGAGCTCGCCGACCTGGGGTTCGATGTCACGCGGCACGGCAATGTCGACCATGAAGATCGGCTTGTGACGACGCTTGCGGATGGCCTGCTCGACGGTGCCCTTGCCGATGATCGGCAGCTGACTGGCGGTCGAGCTGATGACGATGTCGGCGCGCACCAGCGAGGCCGGGATCTCCGAGAGCAGGATTGCCTCGCCACCAAAGCGTCCGGTGATCTGTTCGGCGCGCGCCAGCGTGCGGTTGGCAACGATCAGTTGCTTCACACCGGCATCGGCAAGGTGGCGTGCGACGAGTTCCACCGTCTCGCCCGCACCGATCAGCAGCGCCGTGGTCGAGCCCAGGTCCGCAAAGATGCGCCGTGCCAGCTTCACCGCCGCAAAGGCGACCGAGACCGGGTTCTCCCCGATCGCGGTTTCGCTGCGCACCTGCTTCGCGATGGTGAACACGTGGCTCATGGCGCGCGAGAGCTCGGGTCCGACCGAGCCCACCTGACGCGCCGTCGCATACGCCGACTTGATCTGTCCGAATATCTGCGGCTCGCCGACCACCATCGAATCGAGCCCGCTCGCGACCTCGATCAGATGGCGCACGGCATCGGTGTCATGCAGGCGATACAGAAAACTCTCGACCTCGGCGCGCACGATGTGGTGCGAGCCGACGAACCAGTCGACCAGACGCTCCGCTGCAGCACCCTCGTTGCCGATGCTGGCGATCAGCTCGGTGCGGTTGCAGGTCGAGAGGATCACCACTTCGGCAGCACCACCACCGTCGCAGGCACGTCGCAGCGCCTCTGGCAGTTGCTCGGCAGCAAATGCCACGCGCTCACGCACTTCGACCGGTGCCGTGGTGTGGTTCAGTCCGATGACCAACAGACTCATGTGAATGAAAAGCTACTCCGCCGTGCGAGTGCCGCAGGCCATGAACAACACGTCAACGGGGTGAAACGGGGGTCAGGAACGGGCAAAAGTGTATCAATTCACAGGCAAATTGTGCAGAATCCAGCCATCATGGCGTTTCACCATTGCAGGCCGCAAGCGCGATACGCCATTTCATGAGCACGCCGACCCGACCGCCCGCCCCCCTGTTCCGCCCGGGCCATGCCACTGTTGCCGCCCTGCTGGTGATCACGCTGGGTGGCTGCGCCACGCACTCTGTGCCTCCCCCCGAGCCGGAGAGCGCCGGGTCGACGGCAGCATTCGAGCCCACGCAAACCAGGCAGCGCCCGTTTACGCGCGATGCGCTCTACGGACTGCTGGTCGCCGAGTTCGCGCTCCATCGGGGCAACTACCTGCTCGCAATGGAAAACTACCTCGAGCAGGCGCAGGCGACCCGTGACGCCGGTGTCGCCGCTCGCGCCACGCATCTGGCACGCTATTTCGGCGCCGAGGGTTCCACGCTGCAGGCAGCGATGCTGTGGAACGACGTGGACCCGGGCAATGCCGAGGCACGCTTCACCGCAGCAACGGCGCTGGCGCGGGCGGGACGCAGCAGGGAGGCATTCAAGCGCATGTCCGAGCTTGCGCCGAATGCCGGTCCGAGCAACTTCACGGCGATTGCCGCCAGCGCACTCGAGCTCCCGGTCGGGGAGCGCGAGCAGATGCTGGACGTGCTGCAGCATCGCGAGGAGCAAAGCGCCGATGTGCTGATCGCCCGCAGCCTGCTGCTGCACAGCCTGCAGCGCGACGACGAGGCGCTCGAGGGCACGACCCGCGTGCTGGACGAGGACCCGGACAACTTCCAGGCACTGCTGCTGAGCGCGCAGATCCACCACGACATGGGCGAGCCTGCAACCGGCAACGCGCTGTTCGAGGAGGCGCTGGAGCGTCACCCCGAGGATCATCGGCTGCGCCTGAACTATGCACGGCTGCTTTCGCGCTCGGACACTGCGGCGGCCGAGCGCCAGTTCCGCATCCTGCTCGAACAGGACCCTGCGGATGCGGAGGTGCGGCTCGCCCTCGCGCAGATGTACCACGAGGCAGGCCAGTTCGATCGCATGCGCGAGGAGCTGAACACCTTGCTCGAAGAGGGAAACGCGTCGAACGTCGCGCAGTTCCTGCTGGCGCAGGATGCCGAGCGACGCGAGGATGCTGCGGAGGCCATCCGGCACTACCTGGAAATCCGTCCCGGATCGATGTTCATGGCCGCAGAGACACGGGCCGCAGAACTGCTGGTCGAAACCCGGGGGCTCGATGCCCTGGGCAAGGCGCTCGCGGCGCAGCGGGCACGCTGGCGCATCGAGACGGTTCCCCTCACCCTGCTCGAATCGGAACTGCGCCTCGAGCAGGGCGACACCGCCGGTGCCGCCCGACTGCTCGATGCCGCGCTCGCCGCACGGCCCGACGAACTGTCCCTGCTCTATGCACGCTCGCTCACCAGCGAGCGCCGCGGTGACGTGGCGGCGCTGGAGCGCGACCTGCGCCACATGCTGGAACTCGACCCGCGCAACGCCATGGCGCTGAATGCGCTCGGCTACTCGCTGGCAAACCTGACGACACGCTACACCGAGGCCCTGTCACTGATCGAAAGCGCACTGACACTGCAGCCCGACGATCCGGCAATCATCGACAGCATGGGCTGGGTGCTGTATCGCCTGGGCCGGCGCGAGGAGGCATTGAGCTACCTGCAGCGTGCCTTCGACGCATTTCCCGACCACGAGGTCGCGGCACATCTCGGCGAGGTGCTGTGGGTCGATGGCAGACAGGACGAGGCTCGCCGGATCTGGCGCCAGGGGCTGAAGGACAGGCCCGACAGCGACCTGATCCGTGACACCGTCAAGCGCCTTGGTGCGGATCTGTCGCAGTGATCGCGCGCTCCCTGCTGCTGCTCGGGCTGCTTGCGCTCACGGGTTGCAGCCTGACCCCGAGCGCCCCCGGACCGCAGGGCGACTGGGAGCAGCGCGTCGCCGCGCTCGCGGCACACAGGAACTGGACACTGAGCGGCAAGGTTGGCGTGCGCGCGCCCTCGGGCAACGGCGCGGCAGCCCTCGAGTGGAGCCAGCATGGCGACTCCTGGCGCCTGCTGCTCAGTGGCGCACTCGGCATGGGCCGACTGACCCTGGACGGCAACGACCACGATGGCGTCAGCTGGCGCGACACGCGTGGGCGCAGCGGCCACCACGCCGATCCCGAGGTGCTGATCAGCGAACTGTGGGGCTGGCCCCTGCCGGTGAGCGCGCTCGAGTACTGGGCACGTGGCATCCCGCAACCCGGTGTGACGATCAAGGGTCCCGAATTCGACAGCGACGGGCGGTTGCGCTTCACACAGTCCGGCTGGCAGGTCGAGGCAGGCGGGTATCGCGAGGTCGATGGCTTCGCGCTGCCCACCCGCCTGCTCATCACGCGCCACGACGTCAGGCTGACGCTGGTGGTGCACCGCTGGAGCCTGTCGGCACCATGAGCAGCGGCACGCTTCGCCTGCGCGCTCCGGCAAAGCTGAACCTGTTCCTGCACATCGTCGGGCGACGCCCGGACGGGTATCACGAGCTGCAGACGGTTTTCCAGCTGCTCGACTTCTGCGACGAGCTGTCGTTCTCCCTCACGGATGAGCAGGACATCCGCCTCGACGGTTCCGTGCCGGGTGTGCCCGATGCCGACAACCTCGTCATGCGTGCGGCGCACGCGCTGGCCACACGCTGCTCACCACGCAGCGGTGTGCGCATCGCACTCCACAAGCGCATCCCGCACGGTGGCGGGCTCGGTGGCGGCAGCTCCGATGCCGCCGCCACGCTGCTCGCGCTCAACCGGCTGTGGGAGTGCGGCCTGTCGCTCCGGGAGCTGGCCCTGATCGGTGTCGAGCTTGGCGCCGACGTACCGCTGTTCGTGCACGGGCACAGTGCCTGGGCCGAGGGAATCGGTGAGCGGCTGCATCCGCTCGCGCTGCCACAGTGCTGGTACCTCGTGATCCGCCCGGGATGCGCGGTGAATACCGGGACGATTTTCGCCGACCGGGAATTGACACGTGATACTCCTCTCACGACAATAGCGGCCTTTTTGGCGGGCGGTCATCGCAACGACTGCGAGGCCGTGGTCAGAAAGCGTCATCCGGAGGTCGACCGTGCCCTGAAGTGGCTGGACGCCTTCGGGGAGGCACGGATGAGCGGAACCGGCAGCTGTGTTTTCGCTGCATTCGCGGATGTGCAGACCGCAGAGGAAACAGCCGCGCGTGTGCCCGCTGGATGGGAGAGTTTCGTTGCTCGCGGCATCGATCGATCCCCGGTGCACGCGGCTTTGTTTGACTGAATCGACTGGGGCGTCGCCAAGTGGCTAAGGCAGCGGGTTTTGATCCCGCCATTCGTAGGTTCGAGTCCTACCGCCCCAGCCAGTCCATTCGTCGGGAAACGAGCCAACGGTGTTCACTCGCGCCATGATCCGTCAGTCCTCAGACCGCATTTGCCAGCGAAGCCGCAGCCTTGCATAACCCGACCATCATCAGGAATCCCGACGTGTCAGAGATGATGATCTTCACCGGGAGCGCCAACCCGGAACTGGCACAGAAGATCGTGCAGCGCCTGGGCCTGCGCCTTGGCGATGCCACGGTCGATCGCTTCAGCGACGGCGAGATCAGCGTCGAGATCGAGGAGAACGTGCGCGGCAAGGACGTGTTCGTGATCCAGTCGACCTGCGCGCCGACCAGCGACAACCTGATGGAACTCATCCTGCTGATCGACGCGCTGCGCCGCTCCTCGGCCTCGCGCATCACCGCAGTGGTCCCCTATTTCGGCTACGCCCGCCAGGACCGTCGCGTGCGCTCGGCCCGCGTGCCGATCAGCGCCAAGGTGGTGGCCGACATGATGGCCAAGGTCGGCGTGAGCCGTGTGCTCACGCTCGACCTGCACGCCGAGCAGATCCAGGGCTTCTTCGACATCCCCGTGGACAACGTCTACGGCTCGGCGATCCTGATCGATGACATCGAGCGCCAGCGCTATGAGAACCTGATGGTGGTCTCGCCGGACATCGGCGGCGTGGTGCGCGCCCGCGCAATCGCCAAGCAGATGAACGATCTCGACCTGGCAATCATCGACAAGCGCCGCCCCAAGGTGAACGAGGCGCAGATCATGCACATCATCGGTGATGTTGCGGGGCGCACCTGCCTGGTGGTCGATGACATGGTCGACACCGCCGGCACGCTGTGCAAGGCAGCGCAGGCACTGAAGGACAACGGCGCGGCGAAGGTCATTGCATACTGCACGCACGCCGTGCTCTCGGGCAATGCGATCGCCAACATCGAGGCATCGGTACTCGACGGGCTGGTCATCACCGACACCATCCCGCTGTCCGCAGCGGCGCAGGCCTGCTCGCGCATCCGCCAGCTGAGCAGCGCTCCGCTGCTTGCCGAGGCCGTGCGCCGGGTCAGCAACGAGGAATCCGTCAGCGCGATGTTTGCCTGACGCAACAGCGGGAAGGGTCACTCGCCCCTCCCTTTCATCACTGGCGGTTTCCCTGGCCGGTCGCAGGCAGGAAGTCCGCACGACAACGGAGTACAGACCATGTCTGGCAAATTCGTGCTCAATGCCGCTGCACGCGGCGACGCAGGGAAAGGTGCGAGCCGCCGCCTGCGCAGGCAGGAGCAGGTACCGGCGATCGTCTATGGCGGCACCGGCGCACCACGAAGCATCACGGTCTCGCAGCGCGAGCTGGTGAAGGCACTGGAGGATGAGGCGATCTTCTCGCAGATGATCACGCTGAAGCTCGCCGATGGCGACGAGCAGGTGATCCTGAAGGATCTGCAGCGCCATCCCTCTCGCGTGCTGCTCATGCACGCAGACTTCCAGCGCGTCAGCCGCGACCGCAAGGTGCTCGTCCACGTTCCGCTGCACTTCCTCAACGAGGACAAGTGTCACGGCGTCAAGAACCAGGGGGGGATGATCCAGCACAGCCTGACCGAGGTGCACGTGAGTGCCCTGCCTCAGGATCTGCCCGGCTTCATCGAGGTCGACATGCAGTCCTACGAGGTCGGCCAGTCGGTTCACCTGTCGAACCTGCAGCTGCCACCCGGTGTCGAGAGTGTCGATCTGTCGCACGGCCCCGAGCACGACCTGCCCGTTGCCATCGTGCTGGCACCGAAAGGCGGCGCCGAGGACGAAGAAACCGCAGCAGAGACCTGATGCCCCGTGCGGCCGCGCGCCCTGCACTGCTGCAGCGGCCGCACCCCTCGATCGATCGACCTTGAACACCGCACTGGCACTCATCGTCGGCCTGGGCAATCCCGGTGCCGAATACCATCGCACCCGCCACAACGCGGGTGCCGATTTCGTGAGCGCGCTCGCCGCGCAGTGCAACGTGACGCTGAAGCCGGAACCCCGTTTCAACGGCCTCATGGCGCGCGCGACCATTGCCGGGAGCGATGTGCGCCTGCTCATCCCCCAGACCTGGATGAACCGCAGCGGCCAGTCGGTGGCATCGGCGCTGAACTTCTTCAAGTTCATGCCGCAGCAGCTGCTGGTCGCCTACGATGAACTCGATCTGCCACCGGGCGAGGTGCGCTTCAAGTCCGACGGGGGGCACGGCGGCCACAATGGCCTGCGCGACATCATTGCCGCGCTCGGCAACGAGCGGGCGTTTCACCGGCTGCGCATCGGCATCGGCCACCCTGGCGCACGCGAACTGGTGACCTCGCATGTGCTGTCACGCCCCGCGCCGAGCGAGCGCCGTCTGATCGATCGGTGCATCGACGAAGCGCTGCACGTGCTGCCGGAGGCAGTCGCCGGCAACTGGCCAATTGCAATGAACCGCCTCAACAGTTTCAGGGCCGAATGACATGGGTTTCAACTGCGGCATCGTCGGACTGCCGAACGTCGGCAAGTCCACCCTTTTCAACGCGCTGACGCGCGCAGGCATCGCTGCCTCGAACTTTCCCTTCTGCACCATCGAACCCAACACGGGCATCGTGCCGGTACCCGATCCGCGCATGGATCGCATCGCCGAGATCGCCAAGCCACAGCGGATCGTGCCGACGACGATGGAGTTCGTCGACATCGCGGGCCTGGTCGCCGGTGCCTCGAAGGGCGAGGGCCTCGGTAACCAGTTTCTGGCGAACATCCGCGAAACCGACGCGATCGCGCACGTGGTGCGCTGCTTCGAGGACGACAACGTGATCCACGTCAGCAGCCGCATAGATCCGCTCGGCGACATCGCCGTGATCAACACGGAACTCGCGCTCGCCGACCTGGAGAGTGCCGAGCGGCAGCTGCAGCGCGTCTCGCGCACAGCCAAGGGAGGCGACAAGGACGCGCTGCGCCAGAAGGCGCTGCTCGAGCGACTGCTGCCGCACCTGAACGAGGGGCACGCCGCCCGCTCACTACCGATGAGCGATGAGGAGTGCGCGACACTTCGCGAGCTCAACCTGCTCACCAGCAAGCCGACCATGTACATTGCGAACGTCGCCGAGGACGGCTTCGACGACAACCCGCACCTTGCCGCGGTCGAAGCGTTCGCCGCCACCGAGGGCGCCGTGGTCGTGCCGATCTGCAACAAGCTCGAAGCCGAGATTGCCGAGCTCGAAGAGGGCGAGCGTGCCGAGTTCCTCGCTGCGCTCGGCGTCGAGGAGCCGGGGCTCGATCGCCTGATCCGCGCCGGCTACCGCCTGCTGAACCTGCACACCTACTTCACCGCCGGCGTGCAGGAAGTGCGCGCCTGGACGGTACGCGTCGGCGCACGCGCACCGGAGGCGGCCGGTGTGATCCACACCGATTTCCAGAAGGGGTTCATTCGCGCCGAGGTGATCGCCTACGAGGACTTCGTGCAGTATCGCGGCGAACAGGGTGCCAAGGATG
>CAZSYV010000073.1:0-7187 GCA_964610955.1 uncultured Klebsiella sp.
AGAAGATCCGCTTCCGCGACATCCAGGCGCAGCCGCGCAAGATCATCTCGTCGCCGACCTGGTCGGGGCTGGAGAGCGAGAAGGTCTCCTACAACGCCGGCTACACCAACGTGCACGAGCTGATCCCGTGGCGGACGCTGAGCGGCCGGCAGCAGTTCTACCAGGACCACCCGTGGATGATCGCCTTCGGCGAGGGCTTCTCCAGCTACCGGCCGCCGGTGGACCTGAAGGCCACCGCGGGCATCCACAACCTCAAGCCGAACGGCAACCCGGAGATCCTGCTGAACTTCATCACGCCGCACCAGAAGTGGGGCATCCACTCCACCTACAGCGACAACCTGATGATGCTGACGCTGAACCGCGGCGGACCGGTGATCTGGCTGTCGGAGGACGACGCACGGGCCGCCGGCATCGAGGACAACGACTGGGTGGAGCTGTTCAACATCAACGGCGCGATCGCCGCGCGGGCGGTGGTCAGCCAGCGGGTGAAGCCCGGCATGACGATGATGTACCACGCGCAGGAGAAGATCATCAACACGCCGGGCTCGGAGATCACCGGCGTGCGCGGCGGCATCCACAACTCCGTCACCCGCATC
Source organism: uncultured Klebsiella sp. (assembly GCA_964610955.1). Taxonomy (GTDB): domain Bacteria; phylum Pseudomonadota; class Gammaproteobacteria; order Pseudomonadales; family UBA5518; genus UBA5518. The sequence continues at coordinate 597 of CAZSYV010000073.1, forward strand.
GTCACCAAGCCGACCCACATGATCGGCGGCTACGCGCAGCTCGCCTACGGTTTCAACTACTACGGGACCATCGGCACCAACCGCGACGAGTTCGTCGTCGTGCGCAGGATGAAGAAGGTCGACTGGCTCGACACGCCGCGCGACGACTACCTCGCCAAGGCCTACCAGGCGCAGGGCGAGAACCCCTGAGCGCCGCACCGATCGAGGAGAAACGGAAATGAAAGTACGCGCACAGATCGGCATGGTGCTGAATCTCGACAAGTGCATCGGCTGCCACACCTGCTCGGTGACCTGCAAGAACGTCTGGACCAGTCGCCCCGGGGTGGAGTACGCCTGGTTCAACAACGTCGAGACGAAGCCCGGCATCGGCTATCCGAAGAACTGGGAGGATCAGGAGCACTGGCAGGGCGGCTGGGTGCGCCGCGAGGACGGCAGCCTCGAGCTGCGCCAGGGCGGCAAGGCGAAACTGCTCTCGCGCATCTTCTCGAACCCGAAGATGCCGCAGATCGACGACTACTACGAGCCGTTCACCTTCGATTACGAGCACCTGCACTCCGCGCCCGAAATGAAGGCGCCACCCACGGCGCGCCCGCGCAGCCTGATCACCGGCAAGCGCATGGAGAAGGTCGAGTGGGGGCCGAACTGGGAGGAGATCCTTGGCGGTGAGTTCTCCTCGCGCTCGGCGGACACGAATTTCGAGCAGCTGCAGAAGGAGATGTACGGCGAGTTCGAGAACACCTTCATGATGTACCTGCCACGGCTGTGCGAGCACTGCCTGAATCCGGCGTGCGTCGCGAGCTGCCCCTCGGGATCGATCTACAAGCGCGAGGAAGACGGCGTGGTCCTGATCGATCAGGACAAGTGCCGTGGCTGGCGGATGTGCGTCTCAGGCTGTCCGTACAAGAAGATCTACTACAACTGGAAATCCGGGAAGGCCGAGAAGTGCACCTTCTGCTACCCGCGCATCGAGGCCGGCCTGCCGACCGTGTGCTCGGAAACCTGCGTCGGCCGCATCCGCTATCTCGGTGTGCTGCTCTATGACGCCGACCGCATCGCCGAGGCCGCCTCGGTAGCCGACGAGAAGCAGCTCTATCACGCACAGCTCGGCATCTTCCTCGATCCGACGGATCCACAGGTGATTGCGGCGGCGCGCCGCGACGGCGTGCCGGATGCGTGGCTCGAGGCGGCACGCCGGAGCCCGGTCTATCGCATGGCGGTCGACTGGAAGATCGCGCTGCCACTGCATCCCGAGTACCGCACCCTGCCGATGGTCTGGTACGTGCCGCCGCTGTCGCCGATCACCGCCGCGGCCTCTGCGGGCAGGCTCCCCAGCAAGGGGGTGATTCCCGATGTGAACGAGCTGCGCATCCCGGTGCAGTACCTGGCGAACCTGCTGACGGCGGGCGACACGGCGCCGGTGATTGCCGCTCTCGAGCGCATGCTGGCGATGCGTGCCTGGCAGCGTTCATGTCGCGTCGATGGCACTCCCGACACGGCGGCACTGCAGCAGACCGGCATGAGCGAGGACGAGGCCGAGAGCATGTACCAGCTGCTGGCGATCGCAAACTACGAGGACCGTTTCGTGATTCCCTCGACACACCGCGAGTACGCCGAGAACGCCTTCGAGTTGCGCGGCGGCTGTGGTTTCAGCTTCGGCAATGGCTGCTCGGACGGTGTCAGCGAGGTCAGCCTGTTCGGCGGCGATCGTCGCCGGACGATTCCCGTGAAAATGATCGATTGAGGAGGCTGCCATGAACACTACTGCCCAGACTCCCGACCGTGCGACCGGCAGTGCCCTGCGGGCACTTGCCCGTATGATTGACTATCCCGACCGGGAGCTGCGCGAGATGCTCCCCGAACTGCGCGCCATGCTGCATGCGGCGCAGCGCGCCGGCGCACTGCTGTCGGCGGTGCGCCTGGATGAGCTCGACCGCCTGCTGCACGCCATCGGAGACAGCGAGGCGCTGGAGGCCGAGGCGGAATACGTGAGCGTGTTCGATTCGGGGCGGGCGTGTTCGCTGCATCTCTTCGAGCACGTCCATGGCGATTCGCGTGACCGCGGGCCGGCACTGGTCGACCTGCGCAATGACTATGCGCAGGCAGGGCTCGAACTCGCACCCGGAGAGCTCCCTGACTACCTGCCGGTGGTGCTGGAGTTCGCCTCCACGCAGCCTGCAGGGCAGATGCGCGCCTTTCTTGGCGAGCTGACCCATATCCTGTGCGCGATCCACGCGGGCCTGCAGCGCCGTGGATCACTGTACGCCGCCGCGATTGCGGCGATCGTCGAGCTGGCCGGCGAGAGGCTCGTTGCCATCGAGCCGGCGCCCGAGCCCGCACTCGATGTGCAGTGGGAGGAGCCACCGGCGTTCGATGGTTGCTCGATGCCGGGGCGCCGTCCACCGCCACCCGTGGTGACAGTCGATCCGGTGCGCCTGATCACCGAGCCGCTGCACGCTGCACCCCAGCCCCTGCGCAATGGAGCCACGCCATGAATGCACTCGATTACCTGCTGTTCGGGATCTATCCCTACATCTGCATGACCGTCTTCCTGGTCGGTAGCCTGATCCGCTTCGACCGCGACCAGTACACATGGAAGAGTGATTCCTCGGAGCTGCTGCGCCGTGGGCAGCTGCGCCTGGCGAACAACCTGTTCCATGTCGGCGTGCTGTTCCTGTTCTTTGGCCATCTGTTCGGCATGCTGACGCCACACTTCGTCTATGCACCGTTCATCAGCACCGGCGGCAAGCAGCTGCTCGCCATGGTCTCCGGTGGAATCGCCGGCCTGCTGGGCTTCGTCGGCCTGACGATGCTGCTGCACCGTCGTCTCTTCGATGCGCGGATTCGTGCCACCTCGAAGCCCGGTGACATCCTGGTCCTCGTGCTGCTGTGGCTGCAGCTGCTGCTTGGGCTGGCGACGATTCCGCTGTCCGCGCAGCACCTCGATGGCAGCATGATGCTGGTGCTTGCCGATTGGGCGCAGCGCATCGTGACGTTCCGTGCGGGGGCGGTTTCGCTGCTGGTCGATGTCGGCTGGGTGTTCAAGGCGCACATGTTCCTTGGCATGAGCATCTTCCTGGTGTTTCCCTTCACCCGGCTCGTGCACATCTGGAGCGGCTTTGCGAGCATCTTCTACCTGCTGCGCAGCCCGCAGCTCGTGCGCTCGCGTCGCCTCGATCCAGCGCTTGACCGTCTGCGGCGCAACCCGTCGGGAGCGACCCGTGCAGAGCGTGTATAGACGACTCGCCGTGCCGCAGTCGCTGAAGGGCTGGCGTGCTGCTCAGCCCTTCAGTGGTGCCACCTTGCAGGTTGCCGATGCACGGGCGATCGTGGTGCCGTTCGCGTCGCTCAGCAGTCCTTCGGCAAAGGCGACGGAACGCGTGCTGTGCACCACCGTGCCTTCGCTGAAGTAGACCCCCGGGCTGCACACGCGAAAGAAGGACACCTTCAGCTCGAGCGTCGGGGCCATCATGCCGACGCCAACCTTCGCGGTGATCGCGTGTGCCATCGCCGCATCGAGCATCGAGGTGACGAAGCCACCCTGCACGATCGTGCCCGAGTGGCAGCAGGCCTCGGTGGGATGCCAGCGCAGGCGTGCCCAACCGCGCTGCTGATCGATCGCCTCCACGCTGCCGTCGAGGATGCGCATGAACGCACCGGCGCGCTCGCGCATGTAGTCGATCATCTGTTCCGTGCCGAGTGTGCCGCTCACCTGGTCGTGCTCCCCTGTGTGGATCAGCGGTGAGTATAGGGGCTGTCGTGATCGCAGTGCATGGCGTGGGGTGTGTGGTGCGGCGGGGGTATTGCACTGTGGGGACGCTGTGAATACATCCCTGTACGCTCGAACGCCCCACAGTGCAATACCCCCGCCGCACGCTACTGCCGCGCGCGCTACCACCGCCACGTGATACCGCTGCCACGCGCTACCACCGTGCGCGATATCACTGCAGCACAACCCTCTGCGATCTGTGGTTCCGGTATTCGAAGGGTACGCGCTGCTACAGCCGTTGCAGGGCTCCCGGTGCGAAGCGTGCTTCCCAGGCGATCACGTCTTCCGGGTTCATGCGCTGGTACGGTTCGTCCATGCGCGGTTTCCACCACAGCGGATCGTCCGTGTGCCAGCGCTGCTCGCGCAGCTGCCGGCGCATCACCTTTGCGGTGGCGGTAACGGGGATTTCCTGCATCACGCGCACGAAGGCCGGCATCCACTTGGTGCCGAAGTCGGGCTGTGCGGCCAGGAAGCGTTCGAGCTCCACCGGGTCGAAGCCTGCACCCGGGCGCAGCTGCAGTGCGGCCATGACGCGATCGCCGACCGTGTCGTCGGGTACCGCGTACACACCGGCCAGCACGATGTCCGGATGGCGGAACAGCGCCTGCTCGATCTGTGCCGAAGCGATGTTCTCGCCATCGACACGCAGCCAGTCGTCGTCGCGCCCGGCGAACCAGAAGAAGCCCTGCTCGTCACGGTAGGCGAGGTCGCCGGTCCAGAAAATGCCATCGCGCACGCGGCGGTGGTTCGCCTCGGGGTTGTTCCAGTAGCCCTCGAAACCCTGTGCACCGTCCACGTTCGCCAGCTCACCGATCGCCTCGTTCGGATTGAGCAGCCGGCCGTCGGCGTCGAAGCGAGCGAACGCACACTCCGTGGCGGTTTCCGGGTCGAGCACCTTCACGCCGGGCTGCTGCGACACGCCGAGGCAGCCGCGCGGCATCTCCGGTGTGCGGGCGATCGAGATGCCGCCCTCGGTCGAACCGTAGCCGTCGATCACGGCACAGCCGAAGCGTTCGGCAAAGCGCTCCTGGTCGGCGATCGCGCCCTCGTTGCCGAATACCATGCGCAGCGTGTTGTCGTGGTCGTCCGGCGCCTCGGGTGCCGTGAGCAGGTAGGCGAGCGGCTTGCCGACGTAGTTGAAGTGAGTGACACGGTAGCGGCGCACGTCGGGCAGGAAGGCCGAGACGCTGAACCTGCGGATCACCGTGGTGCCGCCGCCGACCACGGTTGGCAGCCAGCCCATGCTGATCGCGGCGTTGTGGAACCAGGGCATCGTCACATAGCTCACCGCATCGCGGTCGAAGCCGAAGAACCGTGCGACCAGTGCGGTGAGTGCGGCAACACGTCCCTGCGAGCAGATGCATGCCTTCGGTGCACCGCTCGATCCCGAGGTGAAGATCAGTGCCAGGGTGTCATTCGGCCTCACCTCGACCGCAGGCAGGGGCATGCCCGCGAATGGGGCGAGCAGAGCCGGCTGTTCCCCGGAGTCGACGTCGATGACACGAGGTGAACCAATCGAGTCGCCAAGGCGTGCGAGTTCGTCGCGGTAGGACTCGCCGCTGATCACGAACTGGCAGTCGGTGTGGCTGATGTCGCGTGCCAGATCGGCGCCGCGGCGCGTCGGGTTCAGCCCGACCATGGTCGCGCCGGCGAGGATGCAGCCAGCGAACCAGAGCGGGAACTCGGGAACGTTGTCGAGCAGGATGCCGACGTGAAACGGTCCCGGGCGACGGTTTGCCAGCAGGAAGGCCGCGCGCTGCGAACCCTGTGCGATCAGTTCGCGGTAGCTCCAGCTCGAGTCGCCATGACGCAGCGCGGGGTGGTCGTCCTCGGCGCGCGAACGAAAGAGGTCTGTGATGGTGGGGTGCACCTGTATCTCCTGCTCCATGGCGCCGAGCTCAGCTGAGCACGCCGCCGTCGACCTGGAAGATCGTTCCGGTCGAGTAACTCGAGGCGTCGCTGGCAAAGAACAGCACGGCGTTCGCCACCTCTTCGGGCAGCCCGGCGCGCTTCAGCGGATTGATCTTCATCATGTCGGCGTAGCGTTCGGGGTCGTTCAGCGTGTGGTCACCCATCACGGTTCTGATGACGCCGGCGGATATCGCATTCACCCGCACGCCGTGCGGACCGAACTCGCGTGCGAAGCAGCGCGTCACCGTGTTCAGTGCGGCCTTGGATACGCAGTAGGCGCCGATTTCGGGCTGCGCCATCAGCGCCGAGGTGGTGCTGATGTTGACGATGCTGCCCCTGCCGCGGGCGACCATCCGCTTGCCGATCGCGCCGCTCAGCAGGAAGGGGCCCTTCAGGTTCACGTCCATGATCTTGTCCCACAGCGACTCCGGCGTATCGGCAAAGGACTCCGTGTGCGGCGGGCTGATGCCGGCATTGTTGACCAGGATGTCGATCGCAAGGCCGCGTTCATCGAGAGCTGCGACCAGACGCTGGATGTCCTCGCTCTTGCCCATGTGCGAGGCGATTGCATGGGCCTTGCCGCCGCGGGCACGGATCGCCGCAGCCGCCTCGTCGAGAGACTCCTGCTTGCGCGCGACCAGCACCACTTCGGCACCCTCGTCGGCAAACAGCTCGGCGATGGCAAGCCCGATGCCGCGTGAGGCGCCAGTGATCAGTGCGGTGCGGCCGCGGATCGAAAATGCGTTGTCGCTCATGCCCGTGCTCTCCAGATGATGTCTGCGATGGATTGAACTTCAGGTGGCTGCTGATTATGTCATTCCGGCGAGAGTGGGACTCGCTTTTCCAAGGAATTGCCGGCACCCGTTCCCCTTCGCCATTGTTCCCGCCTTGTCAGGCGTCATCCGCACCTCGCC
>CAZSYV010000073.1:7287-14312 GCA_964610955.1 uncultured Klebsiella sp.
CCGCGGGGGTGACGGTGGAAGGTGATGGAGTTGCGCTCCTGCCGCGGGGGTGACGATGGAAGATGAAAATTGACGTGACTGTCCCCCTCTTGAGGTCCAGGACGAAGTGAACAGAAATCGGAGGTTCAGCAGGATGTTGTCCCCCACTTGTACGGGGGAGGGGCAATGGAAGTCGATGCGGTTGCACGCCATCGGGGTCCAGGACGAAGTGAGCAGAAACCGAGGATTCAGCCGGGTACTGGCTTCCCGCTTGTGCGAGGGTGGCATATGGGCAGCGTGTCAGGCGACTGGCGAGCCGATTGGCCCCCGGTTGCGTGCGGGTGATGAACGATGACCGCGATTCTGCCGTTTTCGATGGGTGCTGGCGCTCAGTCGAAACCGGTCTGCAGGCGCAGCCGTGCGAGCTGCTCACGCTGCTCCTCGGGCGAGAGGGGGATGGGCGTGCGTTGCTCTGCGCTGGTCGGAGCCGGCAGTTCGAGCACCTCACCCCGGGTCAGGCGTTCGCAGAGTTCGCGATAATGACGCTCGAAAAGCGGGAATGCCCTTGCCTCGGGTGTCGAGGCGAGCAGGAACCAGCCGGTCTCGCGTCCGGCGTGATAGACGGCAGGATGGCTCCAGCGCTGGGCATGACGCGGCTCGGCGGCAAGGCAGGCTTCACGGTAGGCGCTGTGCGCATCGGGCAGGCCCCGCGCCTGCATGCGTACCTGCTCGCAGCACTCGCGCATGCGTGCCAGCGTCGGCAGGTACTGTGAGGTCTCGAGGCAGCGTCTGGTGCCGAGCAGGATCGTCTCTGCGCCAAAATGCGCCAGGCTCTCCAGCCACAGGCGCTTGATCTGGCTGAGCTGCGCTGCGTCGCCCCAGGCGCTGTAGTACTGATTGTGGAAGTTCAGGCGAAACAGCGTGAACACCTGGTTGAGCGCATCGACCACTGCGTCGTCGCGGCGTGCCTCAGTCGGCCCAGCTGCGGTCGGTGAGGTCCTCGACGAGGCTTCGAGATCGCGTAGTGCCCGTTCCGCCAGTTGCTTGCCGTGTTCCATGCCCGTGCTCCGCCGTGCGTGCCGCCCCGTGGCTGCGCGCCCAATGATACTTCACATGCTGCAGGAACTTGCTGTTCCACGAGGGGTGCGCCTCGCCGGCGTCGGTCCAGAACATCTGGAATTCCGGCAGCAGCGAGCGTGCGAACGCATCGTCGATGTTGGCCAGGCGCAGGATGTCCCAGACATCGGCCGAGGGCTGCCAGTCCGGTGGCAGCCGCCGCGGTTCGCTGTCGAACTCGATCGCTGCGCTGTAGCGCGCCCACTGGCGCTTCACGTGTGAAACGAATCGTGAATTCCATGTGCGCGCGACCTCGCCGCGTTCGGTCCAGTAGAGGACGAACTCGGGTACTGCATCCTCGACGAAGTGATGACTCACTCCGGCGCGCAGCAGGATCTCGAGCGCATCGGCTGCCGGTTCCCAGTCGGGCGTGATCGGCTGCGGTCCCCGGTCTCCTGCCGCTTCGTGCGACTCGCGCTCGCGCCAGCGGCGGATCACCTGCGAGCGGAACTTTGCGTTCCACGAAAACGCCGGTTCGCCGCGCTCGGCCCAGTAGGCCACGAAGTCCTCACGCTCGCTCTCGATGAATGTGCCCGGGATACCATGCAGTGCCAGCTGGCGCAACAGTTGTTCGTCGGGCTGCCAGTGCTCGCCGAGCAAGGCCTTGGTGGCTGTCCGTGCGGGCGTGGCGCCGGCGTGATGTGCAGGCGAGGTTTTCCGGGTATCGAACGTGAATCGCAGGCAGGGACTTTGTTCGAGCGGCGGGGAGTCGATTGCCAGCACACCCTTGTCGCGCAGACTGGCACTGATGCGCTGGCAGTCGCGCTCGCTCCAGAACGGCAGCAGACGCAGCAACTCCTCCTTGCGAATCTCGCACCACGGCCCACGCTGCGGCGTGAACTGCACCGCGTCGTGCAGCAGGGTCAGCATGACCGCCTCCTCGAGGCCGATCGTTGCCGCCAGCGTCGGCGAGACGACCAACGCCCGTTCGTGGATCAAAGTCGCTGCCATGGGGAAATGTTCTGGGACTTGTCTGACCCCGGGGCCGTGGTGCCGGGGCGTGTGCCCTGCCACAATCGACCACCGGTGCGTGATTGGCCGTCAAGCGTAAGGATCGGGTGTGGCAAAGTCCAGAGTCGTCTATGTCTGCCAGGACTGCGGTTCGGAGCAGGCCAAGTGGGCCGGGCAGTGTCCGGACTGCGGGGCCTGGAACACGCTGTCGCAGTTCGTGGCAGGCGTCGTGCCGCGCCCTGCGCGACACCGCGGAGGCTATGCCGGCGGTATCGCGGCGGTGCAGATGCTCGACCAGATCGACCTTGCCGAGGTGCCGCGCTTCTCGACCGGCTATGCGGAGTTCGACCGTGTGCTGGGTGGCGGCGTCGTGCCGGGTTCGGTGAGCCTGATCGGCGGGCAGCCCGGCGCGGGCAAGAGCACGCTGCTGCTGCAGGTGATGTGCGGGCTGTCACAGCAGATGGATGCGCTCTACGTGACCGGGGAGGAGTCGCTGCAGCAGGTTGCGCTGCGTGCGCACCGGTTGGGGCTGGCAACCGGACGACTGCGCGTGCTGGCCGAGACCAGCGTCGAGACGATCCTCGAGGTCGCAGCCGAGCTTGCGCCGCGCGTGATGGTGATCGACTCCGTGCAGGTCGTGCACTGTGATGATCTGCCGTCGGCACCCGGGGCGGTCTCACAGGTGCGCGAGGCGGCAACCCGCTTCACGCGCTTTGCGAAGACCGCGCACAGCGCACTGTTTCTTGTCGGGCATGTCACCAAGGACGGCACGCTCGCCGGGCCGAAGGTGCTCGAGCACATCATCGACTGCTCGATCATGCTCGAGGAGGAGGGTGACAGCCGTTTCCGTTCGCTGCGTGCCGGCAAGAACCGCTTCGGCGCCGTGAACGAACTCGGGGTGTTCGCGATGACCGACCGGGGCATGCGCGAGGTGCGCAACCCCTCGGCAATCTTTCTCTCGCGCAGTGCCGAGGTTGCCCCGGGCAGCGTGGTGATGGTGGTCTGGGAGGGAACACGGCCGCTGCTGGTCGAGATCCAGGCGCTGGTCGACGACAGTCTCGGGTCGAGTCCGCGCCGGGTTGCCGTCGGTGTCGACCAGAACCGTCTGGCACTGCTGCTGGCGGTGCTGCACCGCCATGGTGGCATGCAGCTCGGGGACCAGGATGTGTTCACCAACGTCGTCGGTGGGGTCAAGGTCGGCGAGACTGCCGTCGATCTCGCACTGCTGCTGGCCATCGTCTCCAGCTACCGCGATCGCTGCATCGACACCGGGCTGGTGAGCTTCGGGGAGGTCGGCCTTGCCGGTGAGATCCGCCCGGTACCAAGCGGCGGCGAACGCCTGCTCGAGGCCGCAAAACATGGCTTCACCCGCGCGATCGTGCCGCAGGCGAACGTTCCGCGGAAGGCGATCGCCGGAATGGAGGTCATCGGGGTGGCACGCCTTGCCGAAGCGCTCGAGGCGCTGTGAATCACTGCGATCGGCAAGGCGGCAGACGGTCGATTGCTGCTATGATTCCGCGCCTGACTGCAAGCTGCCCATCCAATGCGCAAGACCAAGATCATCTGCACCATCGGCCCCGCGACCGGCTCCTACACCATGCTCGAGCGCCTCTACGGGGCGGGAATGAACGTGGTGCGCCTGAACATGTCGCACGGCGATCACGCCTCGCACGCACGGGTCATCAAGGCCATTCGGACCCTGAACCGCAAGGTGCGCTACACCGTGCCGGTGATGCTCGACACACAGGGTCCGGAGATTCGCACCGGCCACCTGTCGGCAGACCTGAAACTGCGCGAGGGCGAGGAGATCACGATCGTGGTGCGTGGTGCCGAGCACGTCGAGGAGAGCTCGATCCAGATCGACTACGCCGACATCATCGATGCGGTCGCACCGGGTGATCGCATCACGGTCGACAACGGCCTGATCAACCTCGAGGTGCTGAGCAAGCAGGAGCGCGTGATGCGCTGTCGCGTGGTCGATGGCGGCTTCCTGAAGAGCAAGCGACACGTGAACCTGCCGGGCATACGCGTGAACCTGCCGGCAATCACCGACAAGGACCGCCAGGACATCCTGTTCGGCATCGAGCAGGAAGTGGACTACATCGCGCTGTCCTTCGTGCGCGAGGCAGCCGATGTGCGTCAGCTGCGCGAACTGCTCGGAGAAAAGGCCGCCAAGATCAAGGTCATTGCAAAGATCGAGGACCAGGAGGGCGTGCGCAACCTGGAGGAGATCGTGCGCGAGGCCGATGCCATCATGGTGGCGCGTGGTGATCTGGGCGTCGAGGTGAACTTCTACGAGCTGCCGAACATTCAGCGGCGCATCGTGCGGCTGTGCGCGGAGCATGGGAAGCGCGTGATCGTTGCCACCCACCTGCTGGAATCGATGATCGAGCACCCGGTGCCGACACGCGCCGAGGTCACCGATGTCGCCAACGCGGTCTACGAAGAGGCCGACGCGGTGATGCTCTCAGGGGAAACCACCATCGGCAAGCACCCGGTCAGGTGCGTCGAGTACCTCGACCGGATCTGCCGTGCGGTGGAACCGCACCGTGGGCTGCGCTTCACCGATGCGCTGGTGCTCGATGAGCAGAAGCAGAGCCTGGCGGCCAGTGCGGTACATCTGGCCGAGCTGGTGGCGGCACGCGGCATCGTGGTGATCACGCGCCGCGGACGCATGGCAGGCTATGTCACCAACTGCCACCCGCACACGCCAACCATCTATGCGTTCTCCAACGACTCACGCACGCGGCGGCTGCTCGCGCTGAATCGGGGCGTTTATGCCTACCGCAGCAATTTCAGTACCGATCCGGAAAAGACCCTGGCCAACGCCTTTGCCATTCTGGTACAGCGCGAGGGCTTTCGGGCCGGTGACAAGGTGGTCGTCATCTCGGACATTCTCGAGGGTGCAGGCGTCGAGGCGATCCATGTACGCGAGGTACCGGCGTTTGCGCCGTGTGCGAGCGAGGGCGTCGTCGATGCGGCAGACTGAGCCAACGGGATATCCGGCGCGTCTTCGCGCCGCCTGCAGCCCGATCATGCTGATGCTCGTGCTGGCGTTGCCGGCACCGGCTGGACTTGCCAGTGACGTGCAACCCGGTGCCGGGGTGGATGAGCAGACTGGCGCACCGCGCGTCGAGATCTACACCACGCCGTCGTGTGCCTACTGCAAGATGCTGCGCAAGTACCTGCAGGCGCGTGGCATCGAATACATCGAGCACAACATCAACGCCACGCAGGAGAGCCGTGCCGCGTTCTACGCGAGCGGTGCTCACGGCGTACCGGTGGTGGTGATCGGTGCACGGCGGATTCAGGGTTTCAACCCGCTGCGCATCGAGGCAGCGCTGCGCGAGGCGCAGGCATCGACGCAGCAGGACTGAGGCTTGTCACACCACGGCGCGATGGAGGCTCGATGAGACCGCAACGAATGCTTGCCATGCTCCTGCTTGCAGCCCTCGGCGGTGGAGTGCACGCCGATGAGGTCGGCTGCGTGTCCACCGTGTTCAAGTGGCTCGGGCCCAATGACAGGATCTGCATCGAATCCTTCCGTGATCCGAAGGTCGATGGCGTGGTGTGCCATGTCAGCCGTGCCGTCACCGGTGGCATGAAAGGCGCGGTTGGGCTTGCCGAAGACACTTCGGATGCGGCGATTTCATGCCGTCAGGTCGGCCCGATCACGGTCCGTGGCACGCTGAAGGACGGCGAGGATGTGTTCAAGGAAAGCCGTTCCCTGGTATTCAAGCGCCTGCAGGTCGTGCGCTTCCTCGATCGGCCAAACAACACCATGGTCTACCTCAGCTATTCGGACCGCCTGATCGAGGGTTCGCCGCAGAACTCGATTTCCACCGTCCCGATCATGCCCTGGGACGGGCCGGTGCCCGCCCTGCCCTGAGGCGCCGATCATCGCGTGTCGGAACTTTGGGTGCCTCTGTGCTGTCTTCCAGTTACGGATCGTGGAAGTTGGCGCAGGTGAGCTTGCTGCGTTCATTCAGGTGGATCAGACCTCCCTGCGCCCTCAGGCGTACGGGAGGGTTGAACATGAACACGGCAAGACAGATGTCGAAACTGCTCACTGTGTTGCTGGCTGCAGCACTGCTCGGCGCGTGTGGCGATGACGCGGTGGAGTCGACGCAACGAGCTGCATCTCAGGTTGCTCCAGCACCGGTGCAGGAGCAGAAGCCAGCCCCGATGGCAGCTTCAATCCCGGTGCAGTCGGCAGAAACGGCGAACGTGACGGAACCTGTCTCGACAGAATCTGCCGCGGCTGCTGCACCAGACGAAGCAACGGAGAGCACGGGTCACGACGCACTCACACCCGCGCCCGATACCAAAGTGACTGAGCAGCGTGGGGACACCGCCACGCACGCTGCGCCACCGGCCACCGATGAGAGCACGGCAGAGAGCACGGCAGTGGTGACGCCGACCGCCGAGCAGGTGCGCCGCATACAGCAGAATCTGCGCGACAGTGGCTTCGACCCCGGGGCAGTGGATGGCCTGATGGGACGCCGCACCAGGGCCGCCTTGCAGCAATTTCAGCAGCACAACGGCCTTGAGGCTGGCGTGATCACCGAGCAGACGCTCTCGGCCCTGCAGCGCAGTGCCGAAGACCATCTTGCACAGACTCGTGCCGGCACGATGACACGATAGCTGCGGCTGCGCGAGGGTTCAGCGTGTGATCGGCTTGTAGCGGATCCGCTTCGGCTTGGCACCTTCCTCGCCGAGGCGCTTCCGCTTGTCCGCCTCGTACTCCTGGTAGTTGCCGGCAAAGAAGGTCCACTGCGAGTCGCCTTCCGCGGCAAGGATGTGCGTTGCGATGCGATCCAGAAACCAGCGGTCGTGGCTGATCACCAGTACGCAGCCGGCAAACTCGAGCAGTGCGTCCTCGAGCGCGCGCAGCGTCTCGACGTCGAGATCGTTCGAGGGCTCATCGAGCAGCAGCACGTTGCCGCCGGCGATCAGCGTCTTCGCCAGGTGCAGCCGAC
>CAZSYV010000074.1:0-11141 GCA_964610955.1 uncultured Klebsiella sp.
CGCTTCGTCGCCGGCTCATCGAGCTCATCCACGGTCAACTCGCGAACGAGCGGTGGTGCCGCATCGGTGTCCTCATCCTCATTGCTGCCGTACCAGCGCGCCATCCCTGCTCCGATTCCTCCGCCACCACGGCGCGCCGCCCCACCCAGCAGTACCCCCAGGCGCTGCAGCCCGCTCAGCGTCAGCCGACCGGTCAGCTCGAGCACACGCGACCACGACAGATCCGTGAAGATGGTTACACCAAACAGCAGAAGGGCCAGCATCAACAACCGGGTGCCCGTCAGCCCGAATGCCTGTCGCCCAACCTGCGACAGGGTCTCCCCAAGCATGCCGCCGATGCCGAATGGCAGCAGCGATGTCGCACTTCCCTGCATGGCAAGCAGGGCCGTCGCCGAGAACAGTATCAGTACAAAACCGATGCCGCGAATCGATACCAGCAACCAGTCGAGGACAAACGACGTGCGCTCACGGGCACCCGCCCAGGCACGGAAACCAAACAGCAGCGGAAACGCATACGCGGCATAGCCGAACAGTGACAGCAGCACATCGGCAATCCACGCACCGAAACGACCGGCCGAGTTGTTGATTACCGAACCACTGCCCGTGCTCGACCAGCCTGGATCACCCACGCTGTAGGTTCCAAGCGCAAGCAACAGGAATCCTGCGAGGACGGTCCAGGCAATCACCAAGCCCTCGCGCATTCCTTGTTGCAGTACCGGTGGCAGTGTCTTTTCGGCCACCGTGGAAGCGCCTCTACTTCTCGCCAAGTCCTTTCCACCTCCTGTCTGGCAGCCCCGCAACAGGTGCCGATTCTGTGAAATCGCAATCATCAGGGATAGACTGCGCCCCTGCCGCCAAGGCGGAAATCACGCTGTAGTATAGGCACAATTCTGCCTCACGCCCCGACCCTCAGGTCGATGCGTGGCGGCATTCGCCCTCAAAATCAAGGATTCAACCGCAATGAGCACGCCCGTCCACCATCGTCTGATCATCCTCGGCTCCGGACCGGCAGGCTATACCGCCGCCGTCTATGCAGCGCGTGCCAACCTGCGCCCGGCACTGATCACCGGCATCGAGCAGGGGGGGCAGCTGATGACCACCACCGAAGTGGAGAACTGGCCCGGCGGACACGCCCAGCTGCAGGGGCCCGAGCTGATGGCAGCGATGCTCGAGCACGTCCAGCGCTTCGAAGCCAGCGTGATCAACGACCACATCGCAGCCGCAGACCTCGGCCAACGGCCGCTGCTGCTGCACGGTGACTCGGCAAGCTACAGCTGCGACGCACTGATCATTGCCACCGGCGCATCTGCCCGTTACCTGGGCTTGCCCTCGGAGCAGGCGTTCATGGGTCGTGGCGTCAGTGCGTGCGCGACCTGCGACGGTTTTTTCTACCGCGGCAAGCCGGTCGCGGTCATCGGCGGCGGCAACACCGCAGTCGAGGAAGCGCTCTATCTGTCGAACATTGCCTCGCACGTCTACCTTGTGCACCGCCGCGACACGCTGCGTGCGGAAAAGATCCTGCAGCAACGCCTGCTGGACCGGGCGGCTCAGGGCAAGGTCGAGCTGTTGTGGAACAGCACGCTCGAGGAAGTGCTTGGCGATGCCAGCGGGGTCAACGGCATGCGGATCCGCAGCACGATCGACAGTTCCAGCCGCGAGATCACGCTCGATGGCGTGTTCATTGCCATCGGCCACACGCCGAACACGGCAATGTTCACCAGTCAAATCGAGATGCACGACGGCTATATCCGCATTCGCAGCGGCCAGGACGGCAACGCCACGGCAACCAGCGTCAAGGGCGTCTTTGCCGCCGGGGATGTCTGTGACCACATCTACCGCCAGGCAATCACATCAGCCGGATTCGGCTGCATGGCGGCACTCGATGCGGAAAAATACCTCGACGCTGGCTGATCACCGTGGCCACGATCGCCTGGCTGGGGTCTGACCTTGAGTCCTTCCCTGCGCTCGAGCATGCGCTCGTCGATCCACCGGGACTGCTCGCTGCCGGTGGTGACCTGAGTCCACAGCGTCTGCTCGCCGCATATCGGCGCGGCATCTTTCCCTGGTACGAGGAACCCGAGCCGATCCTGTGGTGGTCTCCCGACCCGCGTGCGGTGCTGTTTCCCGATGAGCTGCATCTCTCCAGCAGCCTGCAGCGCACACTGCGGCGACGCACCTACACGGTGACGGCCGATCGATGCTTCACGCAGGTGATCGACGGCTGCGCCGCACCACGTGCAAGCGCCGCCGGGACCTGGATAGGCAGCGGAATGCGTGCTGCCTACCGGGAACTGCACCACCGTGGCCACGCGCACTCGATCGAAACCTGGCGTGGCGAGGAACTGGTCGGCGGCCTCTACGGAATCGCGATCGGGCGGGTCTTTTTTGGCGAATCGATGTTCAGTCGCGCCGATGATGCGTCGAAGGTCGCCCTGGTGCATCTCGTTGGCCAGCTGCGTGCCTGGGGCTTTGCACTGATCGACTGCCAGCAGGAAACACCCCATCTGCAGCGGCTGGGTGCGCGCTGCATCGCACGTTCGCAATTTCGCGATATATTGATCAGCAACGTCGATGCGCCGGGACGCGTCGGCATATGGCACCTCGACTGAGAACACCACGGAGAGCCATGGGCGACTCCATGAACCTGCTGGCAAACATCCGCGTGTTTGCCACCTACCCGCATCCATGCAGCTACCTCGACGGTGAGTTGGCAACGACGCTGTTCGTCGATCCCGCCACGCCAATCGACACGCATCTCTACAGCCAGCTTTCCAGCATCGGCTTCCGTCGCAGTGGGCCCCATCTCTACCGACCGCACTGCGGCAGCTGTAACGCCTGCATTCCGGTTCGGGTGCCAGTCGCCGGTTTTCGCCCCAACCGCAGTCAGCGTCGCCTGCTGCGGCGCAACGCCGATCTCGAGGCACACGCCGTCGCTGCGATCGACTCGGACGCCCACTTTGGGTTGTACAGTCGCTACATCCGCGCCCGCCACAGCGACGGGGATATGTATCCTGCGGATCGCACGCAATACGACGCCTTCCTGACCCGCGAATGGGGCTGTACCAGCTATGTCGAGTTCCGCCGTGCAGACCGACTGCTGGCTGTCGCGGTGCTTGATCACCTCGATGACGGATTATCGGCAATCTACACGTACTACGACCCCACCGAGGAACAGCGAAGTCTGGGTAGCTATGTGATCCTGTGGGAGATCGCTCAGGCACGACGGCTCGGGCTGGCTGCAGTCTATCTCGGCTACTGGATCCGCGACTGCCGCAAGATGAACTACAAGACGCACTTTCGGCCAATCGAGCTGCTCGTCAACGGACAATGGATCCGTATCGAATGATGCAAAATCTGTCCGCTTTGCATCACAGCCGCAATAGGGCAGAATGCGCGCCCAGTTTCATCGGAAAAATGCGGATGGCGAAGGAAGACGTTCTTGAAATGGACGGTGAGGTGGTCGACACCCTACCCAACACGACCTTTCGTGTGCGCCTGGAAAACGGGCACATCGTGACGGCACACATCAGCGGCAAGATGCGCAAGCACTACATCCGCATCCTGACCGGAGACAAGGTCAAGGTCGAACTGACCCCGTACGATCTCAGCAAGGGCCGCATCACCTTCCGCGAGCGTTGATCTCAGCACGACATTCGCCCCTCGAGCTCAGCTCGCAGGATCCACCCGCAGCTCCAGTTCGAGCCCACTTTCCGCGACGCTCACGTGCACGGTTCCCGGGCGGTGTTCAAGCTCGCCGAACAACAGGATCTCGGCGAGTGGCTTCTTGATGTGTTCCTGGATCAGGCGCGACATCGGCCGCGCTCCCATCTTCTCGTCGTAACCGCGAGCAACGAGCCACTCCTGTGCCGGCTCATCGACCTCGACACGCACTTTTCGAGCGCTGAGCTGCGCCTGCAGTTCGCCAAGGAACTTGTCCACCACGCAACGCACCACCTCTGGCGGCAAGGGTGCGAACTGGATGATCGCATCCAGTCGGTTGCGAAACTCCGGGGTGAACATCCTCCGCACCGCCTCGAGACCATCACTGCTGGTGTCCTGCTCGGTGAAACCGATCGAACGCCGACTGAGCGTCTCGGCACCCGCGTTGGTCGTCATGATGAGCATGGTATTGCGGAAATCCGCCTTGCGTCCGTTGTTGTCGGTCAACGTCCCGTGGTCCATCACCTGCAGCAGCAGGTTGAACACCTCGGGATGCGCCTTCTCGATTTCATCGAGCAACAGCACGCTGTGCGGGTGCTTGGTCACCGCATCGGTCAGCAGTCCACCCTGGTCAAAGCCAACGTAACCCGGCGGCGCCCCGATCAGCCGTGAAACGGTGTGCCGCTCCATGTACTCGGACATATCGAAGCGGATCAGCTCGAGGCCGAGCGTTTTCGCCAGCTGACGACTGGCCTCGGTCTTTCCCACCCCTGTGGGTCCGGCGAACAGGAAACTGCCAATCGGTCTTTCGGCATGTTTCAGCCCGGCGCGTGCCAGCTTGATCGCCGTGGCCAGGGCATCCATCGCGGCATCCTGCCCGAAGACCACACCCTTGAGATCGGCAGCCAGATTGCGCAGCGACTCCTTGTCCGAGGTTGAAACGCTGCGCGGGGGGATTCGCGCAATCTTCGCAACGATCTCCTCGATATCCTTCACGCCGATCACCTTGCGCCGCTTCGACTCGGGCTGCAGGCGCTGGAAGGCGCCCGCCTCGTCGATCACATCGATTGCCTTGTCCGGCAGGAAGCGGTCCGAGATGTGACGGCTGGCCAGCTCCGCCGCCACCTCCAGGGCGCGGGTACTGTAGCGCAGGCCGTAATGGTCCTCGAAACGCGAGCGCAGGCCCTTGAGGATCTCGACGGTTTCCGCAACGCTCGGCTCGGTGACATCGACCTTCTGGAAGCGGCGACTGAGTGCCCGATCCTTGTCGAACACGCCACGGTATTCCTGGAATGTCGTCGATCCGATACAGCGAATCTCGCCCGAACCGAGCAGTGGCTTCAGCAGGTTCGATGCATCCATCACTCCACCGGAGGCGGCACCGGCACCGATGATCGTATGGATTTCATCGATGAACAGGATCGCGTTCTTGCGCTTGCGCAGCTCGGCCAGCAACCCCTTGAAGCGCTTCTCGAAATCCCCTCGATACTTGGTACCGGCAAGCAGTGCGCCCAGATCAAGGGAGTAGACGACGCTGCGGCGCAGGGCATCAGGCACTTCACCCTCGACGATCTGGCGCGCCAGGCCCTCGGCGATCGCCGTCTTGCCGACCCCCGATTCACCGACCAGCAGCGCATTGTTCTTGCGCCGCCGCATGAGAATCTGTGCGACACGCTCGACCTCGGCAGCCCGCCCGACCAGCGGGTCGATGCGTCCCGCACGGGCTTCCTCGTTGAGGTTGGTGGTGAAACTCTGCAGCGGGCTCTCCTCACCATCCTGAGCCTGCTGTTCTTCCTCGCCCAGTTCGCCACCGCCCGGGCGTTGGCCATCACCGACGCGCGATATGCCATGCGTGATGAAATTCACGGCATCGATGCGTGCAATGTTCTGCTTGCGCAGCAGATATACCGCCTGGCTCTCCTGCTCACCGAACAGGGCGACCAGCACGTTCGCGCCGCTGACTTCGGTGCGCCCCGACGACTGCACGTGAATCACTGCACGCTGCAACACGCGCTGGAAGCCCAACGTCGGTTCAGTTTCACGCTCATGGTCGGTTTCAGGAATGACCGGTGTGTTCATGCGTACGAAATCCACCAGCTCACTGCGCAGGCGCTCGAGATCGGCCCCGCAGGCGCGCAATACCCGCACCGCCGCCTCGTCATCGAGCAGCGCAAGCAACAGGTGCTCCACGGTCAGGAACTCGTGACGACGTGCACGCGCGTCCCGAAACGCCGCGTTGAGATTGGACTCCAGATTCTTGCTCAGCATGAATGAGCCTCCGGCGGCTACTACAGCCTCACTTTCAGCATAGACCAGATCGCCTTGCGGTCGTTCCGGAACGCGCCTTCAATCACACGACGGGGCGACCTCGATCTCACAAAGCAGTGGGTGCTGGCTCTCACGTGCATGGCGATTCACCTGCATGGCCTTCGTTTCGGCGACATCATGCGTATAGATGCCGCAAATGGCACGACCTTCCGTGTGCACGGCGAGCATCACCCGCATCGCCTTCTCGCGCGCCATGCCGAAAAACCGTTGCAACACGTCGACCACAAAGTCCATTGGCGTGTAATCGTCATTGAGCATCACCACCTGGTACATCGGTGGCTCGGCAAGCTGGGCGTCCGATTCCTGCAGTGCGACGCCACTGTCATGAGCGCGATGCGTTTCCCGTGTCGCCGTGATGCGTGCTGCTGTATTCATGTCGTTCATCGTCTTCAGTGCGCAATCACCCGCCTCGGCAAATGTTCCATGGATTACCCGTCGGCACAAGGGGCAGGTGCCACATGGTCACGGAGCTTGACACTCAGGTGCGCTGCCGTTAAAAGCCTGCTCAATGTTCGGTACGCACTCCACGTGTCGGCAGATCCGTCATAAGCAAAACAACCGATGTCCTGCCAGGGGCAACGAGGACCAGAGTCATGCGTACTGGTATCGTCAAGTGGTTCAACAATGCAAAAGGCTACGGCTTCATTCTGCCCGATGAAGGAAGTCCCGACATATTTGCGCACTATTCCGCCATCCGCATGGAAGGTTACAAGACCTTGAAAGCCGGCCAGAACGTGCGATTTGAGGTTCAGGCGGGACCAAAGGGAATGCACGCGATAGCCATCGAAGCATTCGACGCGGGAATACTGCTGGGTTAAGTGTTTTGCGGGGAAGCGACACTGCAGAGCAGTGTCGCCGCCAGCGCCTCATCAGGCCATGTGGCTGATGATCGCGTCGCCGAACTGCGAGCACTTCAGCAGCCTTGCACCATCCATCAGACGCTCGAAGTCGTAGGTGACGGTCTTCGCCTGGATCGCACCGTTCATGCCGGTGATGATCAGATCGGCCGCCTCGTTCCACCCGAGGTGACGCAGCATCATTTCCGCCGAGAGAATCAGCGAACCCGGGTTGACCTTGTCCTGACCGGCATACTTCGGTGCCGTACCGTGCGTGGCCTCGAACAGCGCGACGGTATCGCTGAGGTTTGCGCCAGGTGCGATGCCGATTCCGCCGACCTGAGCGGCAAGCGCATCCGACAGGTAGTCGCCGTTGAGGTTCAGGGTGGCAATCACACTGTATTCATCCGGACGCAGCAGTATCTGCTGCAGCATCGCGTCGGCAATCACGTCCTTGATGACGATTTCCCTGCCCGTGCGCGGATTGCGCACCTTCATCCAGGGCCCGCCATCGAGCAGCTCGCCACCGAACTCGGATTGGGCCAGTTCGTAGCCCCACTCCTTGAAGGAGCCCTCGGTGAACTTCATGATGTTGCCCTTGTGCACCAGGGTGACCGAGGGCAGATCCTGATCGATCGCGTACTCGATCGCACGACGCACCAGGCGCTGGGTACCTTCCCTGGAGACCGGCTTGATGCCAATGCCGCAGTCTTGCGGAAAACGGATCTTCGTGACGCCCATCTCCTCGCGCAGATAGCGGATCAGCTTGTCGGCCTCCGGCGTGCTCGCCTTCCACTCGATGCCGGCATAGATGTCTTCCGAGTTCTCGCGAAAGATCACCATATTGGTTTTCTGCGGTTCACGCACCGGCGACGGCACGCCACTGAACCAGCGTACCGGGCGCAGACACACGTAGAGGTCGAGTTCCTGACGCAGCGCAACGTTCAACGAGCGAAAGCCACCGCCGACCGGGGTCGTCAGCGGGCCCTTGATCGATACGGCGTATTCGCGGATCGCCTCGAGCGTCTCGGCAGGGAACCAGTCACCGTCATACAGCTCGGCAGCCTTCTCTCCGGTGTAGATCTCCATCCAGCTGATCTTGCGCTTGCCGCCATAAGCCTTCGCCACCGCAGCATCCACCACCTTCAGCATGGCCGGCGTGATGTCGACCCCGATGCCATCGCCCTCGATGAACGGGATCAGCGGATTGTCCGGAACATTCAGCGAATGATCTGCATTGACCGTGATCTTCTCGCCTTGTGCTGGTACCTTGATATGTCTGTAAGCCATTGCTTTGCTCCGTTGTCATGGCCGGGGGAAGGAAGATTGAGCGGGTGCGGTGCCTTGGGCGTACGCGGCGACGCAGTATACCATCGCTTCCTTCCCGATGGCGTGCCACAGCAACCACACTGAATCCGATGTCCAAGATCATCCTGTTCAACAAGCCCTGGGGGGTGCTCAGCCAGTTCCGCGACAGTGCGCAGCGTCAGACCCTGTCCTCCTGGATCGACGCCCCGGATTTCTACCCCGCGGGGCGGCTCGACCAGGATTCCGAGGGTCTGCTGCTGCTCTGCCGTGATGGTGCGCTGCAGCAGCGCATCGCCTCGCCGCGGTTCAAGCTGCCGAAAACCTACCTCGTGCAGGTCGAAGGGCAGATCGACGAGCCTGCACTTGCCCGGCTGCGCAGTGGCGTCGACCTGAACGATGGAATGACCCTGGCGGCGCGCGCCGCACATATTCCCGAGCCACGGCTCTGGGCACGCGAGGTGCCGATACGCACCCGGGCGTCGATCCCCACCTCCTGGCTCAGACTGACGCTGACCGAGGGCCGCAATCGCCAGGTCCGCAGGATGACCGCCGCGGTCGGGCTCCCGACGCTGCGTCTCGTGCGCTGGCAGATCGGCCCGTGGACGCTCGACGGCCTGGCGTGCGGCGCGTGGCGCATCCAGGACGTTCACCTGCCGGCACCCACCCGTGACCGTACCGCCGGCACGCGCGGACGCGCTAAAGCCACATCGCTATAATGCCGGCCCTTTCAGGGAAGCAACGATGAGCGAACCGCTGCGCGAATGGCTACCACACGTCACCGTCGCCACGGTGGTGTTCCAGGATGGACGCTATCTGCTGGTGGAGGAGTCGATCGACGGCCGATGTGTACTCAACCAGCCGGCAGGGCACCTCGAGCCGGGCGAAACCCTGGCCGAGGCAGCACGTCGCGAAACCCTCGAGGAAACCGGCTGGCAGGTCGCAATCGACGCGCTGCTCGGCGCCAGCCTGTTCACCAGCACAACGAGTGGCATCAGCTTCCTGCGCACCAGCTTCCTTGCACATGCACTGCACCATGAGTCGGGACGCACGCTGGACAGCGGAATCGTCGCCACCCACTGGCTGAGCTACGAGGAAATCCTGGCGCAGCGCACCCGCCTGCGCAGTGAATCGGTGCTGGCGACGATCGAACAGCACCGTCAGGGCCACCGCTTCAACCTCGATTTTTTCTATCCCCAGACGCGATGAGCCGCCACGAACGCGTCATCGTCGGACTTTCCGGGGGCGTGGACTCCGCGGTTGCCGCCCTGCTGCTGCAGCAGCAGGGCCATTGCGTCGAAGCACTGTTCATGAAGAACTGGGACGAGGACGACGGCAGCGAATACTGCACCGCCCGCGCCGACCTCGCCGATGCCGAGGCCGTGTGCAGGCTGCTCGGAATCCGGCTGCATACGGCCAATTTCGCCGCCGAGTACTGGGACAATGTGTTCGAGCATTTCCTCGCCGAATACCGCGCCGGGCGCACGCCGAACCCCGACGTGCTGTGCAACCGTGAGATCAAGTTCAAGGTCTTCGCCGACTACGCCGCGACACTCGGTGCAACAAGGATCGCAACCGGACACTACGCACGCTGCGAGATCCGTGACGGTGTCGCCCAGCTGCTGAAGGGCCGTGATCCGACGAAGGACCAAAGCTACTTCCTTCACGCCGTTCCCGCCGAGCAGCTCGCACGCTGCCTGTTTCCGGTCGGCGAGCTGCCAAAGACCGAGGTGCGACGCATCGCCCGCGAACACGCGTTCCCTGTCGCCGCCAAGAAGGACAGTACCGGCATCTGCTTCATCGGCGAACGACGGTTCGGCGATTTTCTGCGCCGCTACCTGCCGGCACAGCCAGGCCCCATCCGCAGCATCGACGGCGAGCTGCTCGGGGAACACCACGGGCTGATGTACTACACCATCGGCCAGCGCCAGGGGCTTGGCATCGGCGGGCGGCGCGACCATCCGGAGCAACCCTGGTATGTCGTGGACAAGGAACTCGCAAGCAATACCCTGCGGGTGGCCCAGGGTGCCGAACACCCGGCGCTGTACCACCGTGCGCTGGTGTGCTCGCAGACGCACTGGATCGGCGCCGAGCCGCCGCAGGATGCCATGACACTTCAGGCAAAGATCCGCTACCGCCAGCCCGATCAGCCGTGTCTCATCCACAGGATCGGCACCGGTCGCTGGAGGGTCGAGTTTGCGCAGGCACAGCGCGCGGTCGCCCCCGGCCAGTATGTGGTCTTCTACGATGGTGAACGCTGCCTTGGTGGTGGCGTCATCGAAGAACGCGAGCGATGAGCATGGCAACGCAATCCGCCGTACGCGCACAGACGCTGGCGCTTGCCGCAATGGTCGAATGCGGCATCTGCGTCGATGAACTGGCACGCAGTGGCCGCAGCCAGCACGAACCCGTGCAGGCTCTGCTCACCAGCCTGCTGCGATTCGAGTGGCAACAGGTCGAGGACATCTACGGCGGGGCACACACGCTTCGGCGTGGACTGCAGCGACTGGAAGCACTACCCCACCTCATGCCCGGACGCGAGCGCGCACCGGAACTGCGCTACACCCTTGCCCTCGCCCACCTTGGCAAGCTCCTGGGCCGGGACCAGCAGCGTCTTGGCACAATCCGCACAGGTCTTCGACAGATCGCAGGAGACGCGGAGCAGTTCACCGATGGATTCGCCGGACTCGCCCCCGCACTCGCTGCAATCTACGAAGACACGGTCAGCCGCTATCGCTTCCGCATCAAGGTACTCGGCAATGCGGAGCAGTTGCGCGACCCACAGGTGGTCGCCCGCATTCGCGCCCTGCTGCTCGCCGGGGTACGCGCCGCGGTGCTTTGGCGTCATCTCGGTGGCAGCCTGTCCGGTCTGCTGTTCAACCGCACACGAATCGCCGCCGAGAGCCGCGCCCTGCGCAGCGGCAGCTGATCGACACTACCCTCGCCGCTGCTGCGCTATCATTCGCCCCGTCACGCGACCGGCAATTTCATGGAAACCACGATGCAACTCGA
>CAZSYV010000074.1:11241-14097 GCA_964610955.1 uncultured Klebsiella sp.
CACGACGTAAAGGCCGTCGAGTACTTTCTGAAGGAGCGTATCGCTGCCATACCGGGGGCTGCCGCCGGAATCGAATTCGTGCACTTTGCATGCACTTCCGAGGACATCAACAACCTCAGTCACGGACTGATGCTGCATACGGCACGCCGCGACACGATTCTGCCGGCGATGGATCGTATCATCGAGGCCCTGTGCGGACTTGCCGAGCAGTGGGCAGCCGTGCCGATGCTCTCGCGCACGCACGGCCAACCGGCAAGTCCGTCGACGATGGGCAAGGAAATCGCCAACACCGTCTATCGCCTGCATCGCCAGCGCGAGCAGTTCGCAGCGATCCGCATCCTCGGCAAGATCAACGGCGCCGTCGGCAACTACAACGCTCACCTGGCTGCATACCCCGACGTCGACTGGGAAACACATGCCCGCGAATTCGTCTGCTCGCTCGGTCTTGGCTGGAATCCCTACACCACGCAGATCGAACCTCACGACTGCCTGGCGGAGCTGTTTGCCGCCATCGAGCGCTTCAATACCGTGCTGACCGATTTCGCTCGTGATGCATGGGGATACATATCGATCGGCTATTTCCGTCAGCATACGCGTGCGGGCGAGGTGGGTTCATCGACGATGCCACACAAGGTCAACCCGATCGACTTCGAGAATGCCGAGGGGAACCTTGGACTCGCCAACGCCCTGTTCGCCCACCTCGCGGCCAAGCTGCCGGTCTCGCGCTGGCAGCGTGACCTGACCGACTCGACCGTCCTGCGCAACCTCGGCAGCGCATTCGCCTACAGCCTGATCGCCTATGAGGCGCTGCTGAAGGGCATCGGCAAGCTCGAGCTCGATGAAACCCGTCTCGCTGCAGATCTGGATGCCAACTGGGAGGTGCTCGCCGAACCCGTGCAGACCGTCATGCGCCGCTACGGCATCGCCGAACCCTATGAGAAGCTCAAGGCGCTGACACGGGGTCAGCGCATCGGTGTCGCGGAGATGCGTGCATTCATCGAGTCACTGCAGTTGCCACCCCAGGCGCAGGCACGGTTGCTTGCACTCACACCGGGCAGCTATACCGGCAATGCGGCGACGCAGGCCAGGCGCATTCGCGAGCACCTGCACGGAGATAGGTGACCACCATGCGACCGAGCAGCGAAGGCAGGATCGAGATTGTGACCGCCGAAAAGCAGGCCGGCGCGCTGCGTGCGCTGGCAGGCGAGGCACGCCAACTGGTGCGCATCCTCAGCGACGAGCTCGCCCCGGTCCCGTTCGACGACGAGGACCTGGCGCGCGAGCTGTCCCGCCTTGCACGCCAGGGACCGCCATGCGAGGTACGCATCCTGATCAAGGACAGCCGCCTGCTGCGCCAGCGCGGGCATCGACTCGCCGAGCTGCACCGACGCCTCGTGTCTGCAGTGCCCTTGCGCAGGCTCGACTACTGCCCGGAACAGTACATCGCAAACTACATGCTGGTCGATGACACAGGTCTGTTCTTCATTCCGAACGAAGACGGGAAAACCTGCTTCTGGAATGCGAGCGACCGGGCTTTCGTGAAGTTCCTCACCACGCAGTTCGACGAGCTCTGGCACAGGAGTGATGCAGACCCCGAGCTGCGCTTCATGCCGATGTGAGGATCGCAACCTCACTCAGGGCCGGATTTCGATCGGTGTACCGTCGGGAACGACCCGCCAGATCTCATCCATGTCCTCGTTGTTCAACGCGATGCACCCTTCGGTCCAGTCCCGTGCCTTGCGGCGCAGGATGCGGCGCAGCGCCGGATCATCGTGCTCACCGTGGATCATGATCATGCCGCCCGGATCGATTCCCCGCTCCTCGGCACGCTGTTTGTCGAGCGGGCCGGGATACGAGATATGGATCGACTTGTGGAAGCGACTGCGCGGGTTGCGCCAGTCGAGCGTGTACACGCCTTCCGGCGTGCGCAGATCCCCTGCCTGCAGCTTGGGTCCGTGGGGCATGCCACCCAGCATGACCGGATACTCCAGAAAAGGTTCACCATCGCGCAGCACATACAGGCGCCGCTTCGATTTCTCGACCAGCACGCGCATTTTTTGCGTGCGTGGGACGACTCGCGGGGTCGAGTCGTCCATGGGAAGCAGCCCGAGCCGGCGCAACACGTCGTAGGCGCCCACTGCAGCCCGTTCCACCGTCGCCTCGCGCAGCTGCCTGTTCGCCCCTGCCCCATCGGCTGGTGGCGTGATCCTGTGCACTGCAACGACTGCCTTCTGCTGGCGGTGCGCCACTGCCGGCTGAGGTGCGCTCAACAGTCCGAAGCGCTCCAGCACACGGTAGGATCCTGCCGCACCATCGGGAAGCAGCGCGTTGCCATCGGCATGAACTGCCAGCGCGAACAGGAACGAGAACGTGGCCGCAACGGAAACGAGGTGCCTGGGAAGCGACGTGGACACGCGTTGACATCCTCTGTTGTTGTGAGTGGCTGCCCGCGGGTAATTATAGCCATGCCCGCCGCGGGTTCCAGCATCTATCGTCAACCCGGATGACTTCAGCGCGTCGCCTTGAACCCGGCCTTGCGTGCATCCCATGCGCCTGGGCCGAGTCCTGCCTCACGCAGCCTGTACTTCTGCAACTTCTGGTTCGGCGTGTACGGCAGTTCGGTGACGAATTCGATATAGCGTGGCACGAAAAAATAAGGTGCATTGTCATTGATGAATCGTGCAATTTCCTCCTCAGCAACCACAGCATCGGGCCTGAGCACGACGTTGAGCTTGATCTCATCCTCGCTCTCGAGTTCCTCACTCGGCATCCCGAACGCACCACAGTCGGCAACCGCCGGATGGCGGCGCGCAACCATCTCGACCTCGAAGGTCGAGATGTTGCGCCCCTTGTAGC
>CAZSYV010000075.1:0-13904 GCA_964610955.1 uncultured Klebsiella sp.
GTGGCGGTCGCAAGAGCACGGTGGCCACGATGACCGAGATCCACCATTACCTGCGCTTGCTGTTCGTGAAGCTGGGCCGCCAGTACTGCCCAGACTGTGACATCCCGATCGAGGTGCAGTCTCCCGAGGTAATTGCCGCGCACATCCTGCGCGAGTTCCGCGGACGACGCATCCATCTGCTGGCACCGCTGGTGACGGCCCGCAAGGGACTCTATGCAGCGATTGCGGCAAGTGCGGCGCGTCGCGGGCATCAGTGGCTGCGTGTCGATGGCGAAATGCTGCCGACCGAGCCGTGGCCGCGACTCGATCGCTATCGCGAGCACTGGATCGAGCTGCCGCTGGCGGTGGTTCAGGTCAGTGCGCGCAATGAGGCGACACTGCGCGCGGCACTCGATGAGGCCCTGGCAGCGGGCAACGGCGCCGTGCAGGTGCTGGCACTCGACGGTGCGAAGGCGGGCAGTGTGTCGGCGTACTCGACACGGCGCAGCTGCCCGCGCTGCGAACGCAGTTTCGCCGAACTCGACCCGCGGCTGTTCTCCTACAACTCGGCGCACGGCTGGTGCACGAGCTGTTTCGGCACGGGGCTGCAGCTCGAGGGCTTCGATGCCGGGCAAAGTGGCGAAGAGAATGTGTGGAACGTCTGGTGGCAGGGTGAGGAGCACGCTTGTCCGGCATGTGCGGGCCAGCGTCTGTGCCCCGAGGCGCTGGCGGTGCGTCTGCTCGATCACGGGCCGGCGTACTACAACGCGCTGACCGTCGATGCCGCAACGAGTTTCTTCGAACGGCTGCAACTGCAGGGACGCGAGGCCGAGATCGCGCGCGATGTGCTGCCGGAGCTGCGCTCGCGCCTCGGCTTCCTGCGCGAGGTCGGCCTTGGCTACCTCGCGCTCGAGCGCGCAGCCCCGACGCTGAGCGGCGGCGAGGCACAGCGCATCCGCCTTGCGGCGCAGCTCGGCTCGAACCTGCGCGGCGTGTGCTACATCCTCGATGAGCCGACCATCGGGCTGCACCCGCGCGACAACGCCATGCTGCTGAGCACGCTCGAGCGCCTGCGCAGCAAGGGCAACACGGTGGTCGTCGTCGAGCATGACGAGGAGACGATCCGCCACGCCGACCATATCGTCGACCTCGGCCCCGGTGCTGGCCGGCTGGGTGGCGAGGTGGTTGCCGCAGGGGACATCGAGGCGGTGATGCGCTCGCCGCGTTCGGTGACGGCGCGTTTTCTTCGCGAACCGCTGCGCCATCCCCTGAGCGGAAAGCGACGTGCAGTCACCGCGCAGGCGCCACGCCTGGTGGTGCGCGGTGCGCAGGCACACAATCTGCGCGGCATCGATGTCGAGATCCCGCTGGGGCGCCTGGTGTGTCTGAGCGGCGTCAGTGGCAGCGGCAAGAGCACGCTGATGCGCGAAGTGCTCGAGTCGAACCTGCGGGCGCGTCTTTCCCGCCAGGGGCGTGGACGGCTCGATTGGCACCACTGCGCCGGGATCGATGGCTGGGAGACGATCGGTCGGGTCTTCGAGGTCGATCAGACGCCGATCGGCAAGACGCCGCGCTCGTGTCCGGCAACCTACGTCGGTGTCTGGGATGCGGTGCGCAAGCTCTTCGCCGCCACGCCGCAGGCACGGGTCCGTGGCTTTGCGCCGGGGCGTTTCTCCTTCAATACCGGAGGCGGTCGCTGCCGGTCCTGCGAGGGTCAGGGCCAGCAACGCATCGAGATGAGCTTCCTGCCCGAGGTACGGGTGGTGTGCGAGGACTGTGGCGGCACACGCTTCGACGCCGAGACGCTCGAGGTGGTGTTTCGCGGCAGGAGCATCAGCGATGTGCTCGACATGAGCGTGAGCGAGGCGGTGGAGTTCTTTGCGGCACACGCGTCGATCCAGAGACCGCTGGTGCTGCTGGAGGAGGTGGGACTCGGCTATCTGCGCCTTGGCCAGCCAAGCCCCACGCTGAGCGGCGGCGAGGCGCAGCGCATCAAGCTGGTGACCGAGCTGGCACGCATGCCCGGCAATGCACACCGCGAGGCGGGCACACACGCGCTCTACCTGCTCGATGAGCCGACGGTCGGGCTGCACATGGCCGATGTCGAGAAGCTGATCGGAGTGCTGCATCGCCTGGTCGATGCAGGCAATACCGTGCTGGTCATCGAGCACAACCTCGATGTGCTCGGTGAAGCCGACTGGGTCATCGACCTGGGTCCGGAAGGTGGCGTGGGTGGCGGCAGGATCGTCGTTACCGGCGCACCCGAGCGCATCGTGCGCAGCAAACGGTCCCATACCGGGCGCGCGCTGGCACCACTGCTTGCCGAGCGCGGCACGCTTGGCAGCGATCGCGAGGCACGACGGTGAGTGCGGCGAGCATTCGCACGGCCTGGGAGGCTCTGCTGCGCTCACGCATCGAGCCACTGCTGCATTCCGTGCTTGCCGGTGACGACGCGCCGCCGGCGCTGCGCTTCAAGGCCGAAGGCTGTGCCGAGACGGGGTTGGCACTTGCGCTGCTCGATCGGGGCGAGCTGGCGGTGCTGCTCGATGCCATCTATCGGGACGTGGGCGGCAAGACCATCGCGGAGCGCTTCGGCTACCCGGCGCAGGAGTGCATCGATGTCGTGAGCGGGCGTGTAACGCTGCCTTTCCTGATGCCGCGTGCGCCGGTGTACCCGAGCGGTAGAGGAGGCGGGGGCGCTTCCGGCTAGAACTGCGCCTCGGGTCTGCCCTGCTGGCGCAGCGTGGCGCGTATCGCTGCCGATTCACGCACCAGTTCGTCCTGCTCGGCCGAGTAGATCTTCAGGAATGACAGATCGCCCATCTCGTCTGCCGGCAGAACGTGCAGGTGGGTGTGCGGTACCTCGAAGCCGGCGATGATCAGCGCCGAACGTGCCGAACCATAGGTGGCCTTCAGCGCTCGTCCGATATGGCGCGAGACAGCCATCAGGTGCATGGTCAGTTCCTCGGGAAGATCGTCCCACTGGTCGATCTCGAGGCGTGGCACGACGAGCAGGTGCCCGGGGCGGATCGGCTGGATGGTCATGAAGGCGACGGCCTGCTCGTCCTTCCAGACGAAATGCCCCGGCAGCTTGCCGGCGATGATATGCGTGAAGATACTGGCCATGAATTGCTCCGGGTGCGGAATTTGCCGTGATTATCGGTGATCGCCGCACCGCCCTCAAACCGGGCCTCCATATGAACACCGCGGGGCGTAGACCGGGCCGTAAGGCGTAGGCCGGGCCGTGAGGCGTAGGCTGGGCCGAAAGGCGTAGGCTGGGCCGAAAGGCGTAGACCGGGCCGAAAGGCCCAGCACCAACCGCTCGCCCAAAGCTGGGATTCTGCTCCGCTCCATCCCGGCCTACGATTCCCCGAGCGCACGCTCCGCCGCGGTAACGGTCTGCAGGATCAGCGTGTTGATCGTCATCGGGCCGACGCCACCGGGTACCGGCGTGTACGCTTCGACCCGCTCGACGAGCGGCGCCAGTTCGATGTCACCGATGCCGCCCGGATGGAAGCCGGCATCGACCACCACAGCGCCGTCACGCACCCAGTCGGCGCGGATGAATTCCGGCTTGCCGACCGCACCGACCAGCAGGTCGGCGCCGGCGATGATCCCCGGCAGGTCGCGGGTGCGCGAGTGGCAGATGGTCACCGTGCAGTTTGCGTTCAGCAGCATCAGCGCCATCGGCTTGCCGAGGATCGGGCTGCGCCCGACGACCACCGCGTGACGCCCGGCGAGGGGCACGTCGTAGGCTGCGAGCAGGCGCATGATTCCCGCGGGTGTCGCAGAGCCCCAGGCGGCTTCACCCATCGCCATGCGTCCGAAGCCGAGACAGGTCACGCCATCAACGTCCTTGTGCAGTGCGATGGCATCGAAACAGGCCCGTTCGTCGATCTGTGCCGGCACGGGGTGTTGCAGCAGGATGCCGTGACAGCGCGGGTTGGCGTTCAGTTCCTCGATCTTCGCCAGCAATTGTGCGGTGCTGGTGTCCGAGGGCAGTTCGACCGCGATCGACTCCATGCCGACACGGCGGCAGGCGTTCTGCTTCATGCGCACATAGGTGGCCGATGCCGGGTCGTCGCCGACCAGGATCGTTGCCAGAATCGGCGTCTGGCCGTTGCTGCGCTCGCGGATCGTGGCAACGCGGGTGGCAAGTTCGGCTTCGGTTTTCAGGGACAGCGACTTGCCGTCGAGAACGATCGCGGGCATGGCGGTGGATTTCCAGGGTCGGGTGAACGGGAGCGCGCGATTGTCGCACCGGCAGCGGCCACGGGCCAAGCGTGGAGCGCCAAATTGACGGATTGCTGCGATTGACGCTCCCGGAGGGCGCCTTTAATATGCCGCTCCCGTATCCGGTACCCCCGGGCCGGGATTTCGGGGTATAGCGCAGTCTGGTAGCGCGCCTGCTTTGGGAGCAGGATGTCGGGGGTTCAAATCCCTCTACCCCGACCAGTCAGCCTGCACGCCGTGCAGTGTGCAGAGTGTGTGATGGTGGCCGTAGCTCAGTTGGTAGAGCACAGGATTGTGGCTCCTGGTGTCGTGGGTTCGATTCCCATCGGCCACCCCATTCTTTCCCCGGTATCGCAGCATCGACCACAGACCGACGCCAGGGGGGAGCGCCGAGCGTGCCAGCCGTGACGATCACCCTCGAACTTGGCGCAGCGATCCTTGCCGGCATTCTTGTGGGCGCACTGTTTGGTGCCCTCGGCATGCGCGTGCGCAGCACTCGTCTGCAGCGCGGGCACGAGCACCGTGTCAGCGAGCTGCGAGCGGAGCTGGCACTGCAGTCGGTGCGCACCGAGACGCAGCAGCGTGAGTTCGAACGCAGCAGTGCCGAACTGGAACGTGCCGGGCAGCGCATGGACGAGTTGCGTGGTGCGCTGCTCAAGGCGCGTACCGCGCTGGCGGCGAGCGAGGCGAGCCATGGTGCCGAGCGGCGGGCGGCTGCCGAGAAGCTCAGTCTGCTTGCCGAAGCCCGCGAGAGCCTTGGACACGAATTCGCCGCACTCGCCAACCGTATCTTCGACGAGAAGAACGAGCGCTTCGGACAGAACAGCCGCAGCATGCTCGAGCTGACGTTGCAGCCGTTGCGCGAACAGCTGACGGATTTTCGTCGTCGTGTCGATGAGGTACACGGCAGCGATACCGACGCGCGCGCCCGCCTGGTGCAGGAGCTGGCATCGCTGAGGGACCTCAACCTGCGCATGAGCGACGAGGCGCTGAACCTCACGCGCGCGCTGAAGGGGGACAACCGCGTTCAGGGACATTGGGGCGAGGTGGTCCTCGAGCGGGTCCTGGAGGATTCCGGGCTGCGCAAGGGACACGAATATGACACACAGGTCGTCACGCGTGACGAGAACGACCAGCGCCGCGCTCCCGATGTGGTGGTGCGTCTTCCCGAGGGGCGCGACGTCGTGATCGACTCGAAGATGTCACTGAGCGACTACGAGCGTTACTGTTCGGCACAGCAGGACGCGGAGCGCGAAGCGGCGCTGCGTGGGCACCTTGCCTCGCTGCGCAACCATGTCTCCACGCTGAGCACCAAGGACTATGCGGGGCTGGCGGGGATCCGCAGCCTCGACTTCGTGCTGGTGTTCGTGCCGATCGAGGCGGCGTTCATGACGGCGATGGAACACGACCCGACGCTGTTCGGAAGAGCCTTCGATCGCAACATCATCCTGGTCAGCCCGACCACGCTGCTGGCGACGCTGCGCACCATCGACAGCATGTGGCGGCTCGAGCGCCAGAACCGCAATGCCGAGGAGATCGCGCGTCGTGCAGGTTCGCTGCACGATCAGTTTGTGCGTCTGATCGAGTCGCTCGAGGACATCGGTCGCCACCTCCAGCGTGCCGGCGCCGCCTACGAGCTGACGCTGGATCGCCTCTCGCGCGGGCGGGGCAACCTGGTCGATCGTGCCCTGCAGCTTGCGCGCCTGGGAGCGAAGACGCGCAGGGCACTGCCGGATTCGCTCGTGGCACGGGCGGAACTCGATGACGATACGGATGGAGAGAACTGATGGCATTCCCGGAGATCGGCACGCTGGCACCCGAGTTTGTGCTGCCGGACCAGAACGGCGAAACGGTGACGCTGCGCCAGTTTCGTGGTGTCCACCAGGTGATCCTTTACTTCTATCCCAAGGCGATGACGCCGGGATGTACCGTCCAGGCCTGCGGCATGCGCGATGTGGCGGCCGAGCTGAGTGCACTCGATGCCGTCGTACTGGGGGTGAGTCCCGACCCCGTTTCCCGGCTGGCGCGCTTTGCAGAGCGCGACCGGCTCACCTTCGAACTGCTGTCGGACCCCGAGCACGAGGTGGCCGTGCGCTACGGTGCCTGGGGGCCGAAGAAGTTCATGGGGCGCAGCTACGAAGGAATCCTGCGCACCACCTTCATCATCGGCAGGGACGGGCGCCTGCGCCATGTGCTCGGGAAGGTGAGGACGCGCACGCACCATGAGGATGTGCTTGCCCTGCTGCGCCCCTCGGGTGCGGAGCGTTGAGCATGCCGGGCAGTGGCGGGCGGCCGCCACGGACCTTACCGCGACTTAATCAAAGGATGATCGCGTTCCCCGGTACCATTGTCACCCTGGCAATCAACCGGATTTCGGCCCGCTGGCCGGATCCTGCCTCCCGGATGGAATCGTTTCGATGAAGAAACCGATGGTGATCATGATCGCCGCACTGGTGCTGGTCTTCGGTACGCTGTTTGGCGTCATCGAAGGCAAGAAACGCCTGGTGGAACGCTATCTGGCGAACATGGAGCTGCCGCCGGTCACGGTCTCGGCACACGCTGCGCAGCGCGAACACTGGGATGTCACGATCGCTGCAGTCGGCACACTGAAGGCCGTGCAGGGGGTCGATCTGGCGAGCGAGGCCGCCGGCGTGGTGATGCGGCTGCATTTCCGGGCCGGTGACGAGGTTGCTGCCGGTGATGAAATCGCCAGCCTCGATGATCGGGTCGAGGTGGCAACCCTGAAGAGCCTGCTCGCCCAGCGTCGGCTGGCCGAGATCAACTTCGAGCGTGACCAGCGCCTGCTGGCCACCAAGGCGATTTCGCGTACCGATTTCGACAAGACCGAGGCACAGCTCAAGGATGTGAGTGCGCAGGTCGAGCGAACGGAGGCGGTGATTGCCCGAAAGCACCTGCGGGCGCCCTTTCGCGGGCGCATCGGCATTCCCGCGGTCGACCGGGGTGAGTACGTCAGTGAAGGGCAGGTGATCGTCACGCTGCAATCGCTGGATACGCTCGAGGTGGACTTCTCGCTGCCCGAGCAGGACCTGCCCCAGCTGGCGGTGGGGCAGCAGGTGCGCTGCCGTGTGCAGGCCTACCCCGAGCGGGTGTTCGACGGCACGATCAGCGCGATCGATGCCAAGGTCGACGCCAACACACGCAACGTGCTGGTTCGTGCCCGTGTGCCGAACACGGGCGGTGCGCTGCTGCCCGGCATGTTCGTCGGCGTCGATGTCGTCGTCCAGGACGACGTGGAGCGGATCACGGTGCAGGAGTCGGCGATCAGCTACAACCTCTACGGCGACTCGGTGTTCGTGGTGGAGGAGCGTGCTCGCGACGATGGCAGCAAGGGACTCGTCGTACGGCGCGACTATGTGAAGACCGGGCAGCGCCGCGGTGGGCACGTGGCGATCGTGGAGGGGGTCAATGAGGGTGATCTGGTCGTCACTGCCGGTACGCTGAAGCTCGATGCCGGCGCCCGGGTGACGATCGATAACAGCATTCAGCTCGCCAAATGAAGTTCACCGACCTTTTCATCCGTCGCCCAGTGCTTGCCTGCACGGTCAGCCTGCTGATCGTGCTGCTTGGTCTGCGTGCATTCGACAGCCTGAGCCTGCGCGAGTATCCCGAGATCACCTATCCGATCATCAACGTGACCACGCCGTACCCCGGCGCGAACGCCGAGCTGATGCAGGGTTTCATCACCCGTCCGCTGCAGCGTGCGATCGCCACCGCCGAGGGCATCGACTACGTCTCGGCGCAGAGCTCGGATGGCCTGTCACGCATTTCCGCGCACCTGCGCCCCGGCCAGGACATCGATGCCGCGTTTGTCGACATCACGGCGAAGGTGGCGCAGCAGCGCCGCGAACTGCCGCTCGATGCCGAGGATCCGATCGTCGAGAAGGACACCGGGATGGGCGGTGATGTGCTGATGTTCCTCGCGTTCAGCAGCGATGTGCTGTCGCTCGAGCAGATCACCGATTACCTCGATCGCGTGGTGGTGCCGACGCTGAGTACCGTCAAAGGGGTTGGCGAGGCGCGTATCGACGGAGGGCGGCGCTTCGCCATGCGCGTGTGGCTCGACCCCGAGCGCATGGCTGCCTTCGGGCTCAGCGCGGCTGATGTGCAGCGAGCGATTGCACGCAACAACGTGCAGAGTGCCGCCGGACAGATCCGCAGCGATTTCATCCAGTTCTATGTCAATCCGCAGACGGTGATCGGGGATGCCGAGGGCTTCCGCCGCCTGGTGCTGCGTGACCAGGGGGGAGCGGTCGTGCGCCTGGGTGATGTGGCGCGCATCGAGATGGGTGCCGAGAGCTACGACCAGCGCACCAGCGACGATGGCCGCCTGGCGGTGTTCGTGGGGATCAACCCGGCACTCACCGCCAACCCGCTCGATGTCGGGAAGAACATCCGCGAGATCATGCCCTTCATCATCAGCCAGCTGCCCGATGGGCTGCACGGTGCCGTGGTCTACGATGCCACGGTCACCATCCAGTCCTCGATCAACGAGGTCGTGACGACGCTGCTCGAGGCGAGCCTGATCGTCGTGGTGATCATCTTCCTGTTCCTTGGCTCACTGCGTTCGGTACTGATTCCGGTGGTGACCATCCCGCTGTCGCTGATTGGTGTGCTCTCACTGATGCTGTGGATGGGTTTCTCGGTCAACCTGCTCACGCTGCTCGCGATGGTGCTTGCCATCGGCCTGGTCGTTGATGATGCGATCGTGGTGGTGGAGAACATCCAGCGCCACATCGAAGAGGGAGTGGGGGCCTTCGATGCGGCACTGCTGGGAGCACGCGAAATCGCGTTTCCCGTGGTGGTGATGACGCTGACACTGGCGGCGGTCTACGCGCCGATCGGCTTCCTCGGTGGTTTGACCGGCAAGCTGTTCATCGAGTTCGCCTTCACCCTTGCCGGGGCGGTGATCGTCTCGGGAGTGGTTGCGCTTACCCTGTCACCGATGATGTGTAGCCGCCTGCTGCGCCGCGAGGACTCCTCCAGTGGCTTTGCACGCTGGCTGGACCGTGCCTTTGCGCATCTGAAGGGACACTATGGGCGGGTGCTGCACTACACGCTGGCAAACCGGCCGATCGTGCTGGTGTTTGCCGCAACGGTCTTCGTCAGCCTGTTTTTCCTGTTCCGTGCCATACCGCAGGAACTTGCCCCGATGGAGGACACGGGACATGTGTACGTGGTCGGGGAGGGCCCTTTCAACACGACCATCGAATACACCGAGGCATTCACTGCCCAGGTCGAGCAGATACTGCGCGACATCCCCGAGCACACCCGCCACTTCATCGTGACCGGCGTGATGGGCAGCAACACCTTTTTCGGCATGCTTGAACTTCAGCCGTGGAGAGAGCGCGTGCGCGATGCGCTGCAGGTGCAGCAGGACATGACGGCGCGCATGGCCTCGGTTGCGGGGCTGCGCATCAACGCATTCAACATACCGTCGATCCCGGGAGCATCTCCCGACTTGCCGATCCGCTTCGTGGTGGCCACCACCGGTTCCTACGAGCTGCTGCAGCAGGTGGCGGCCCGGGTCGAGGAGAAGGCGCGCGCCAGCGGCAAGTTCGTCTATGTGCAGTCCGACCTGCGCTTCGAGAAGCCGGAGTTGCGCGTCGAGATCGACCGTGACAAGGCAGCACGGCTTGGTGTCGATGTCGCCGACATTGGCGCCACGCTTTCGACCTTCCTGAACGAGAGCGAGTCCTCGCGCTTCAGCGTCGACAGCCGCAGCTACGACGTCATCCTGCAGACCGAGCGCGTGCAGCGTGACTCACCGGACCGGCTGGACAGCTACTATGTGCGCAGCGCAAGCGGTGA
Source organism: uncultured Klebsiella sp. (assembly GCA_964610955.1). Lineage (GTDB taxonomy): Bacteria > Pseudomonadota > Gammaproteobacteria > Pseudomonadales > UBA5518 > UBA5518. The sequence goes on from CAZSYV010000075.1 coordinate 10,042, forward strand.
GCTGATTCCGCTCTCTGCCGTGACCTCGCGGGTGCGACAGAACCGCCCCGGTGCACTGACCGAACACCAGCAGCTCAACTCCGCGACGGTCGGCGCCCTGCCGGCGCCCGGTGTCTCGCTCGGTGACGGCGTGAACTGGTTCGAGCGCGAGGGGCGCGCCCTGTTGCCGGCCGGCTTCAGTTCCGATTACCTCGGTCAGTCGCGCCAGTTCGTCACCGAGGGCAGCGTGCTGCTGCTGACATTCCTGTTCTCGTTCGTGCTGATCTTTCTCGTACTCGCGGCACAGTTCGAAAGCTTCACCGACCCACTGACGGTGCTGGTCAGCGTGCCGCTGTCGGTGTGTGGTGCGCTGATCCCGCTGGCACTGGGGCTGGCGACGATGAACATCTACACGCAGGTCGGGCTGTTGACCCTGATCGGCCTGATCAGCAAGCACGGCATCCTGATCGTCGACTTTGCAAACCGCGAGCAGGAGCTGCGGGGCAGCAGCGTGGCCGATGCGGTCATCGAGGCGGCAACCGTGCGTCTGCGTCCGATCCTGATGACGACCGCGGCCATGGTGTTTGGCGTGATTCCACTGCTGCTCGCCAGCGGCGCCGGAGCGCAGGCGCGGATCTCGATCGGCATCGTGATTGCCTTCGGCATGCTGATCGGGACGCTGTTCACCCTGTTCGTCGTGCCGGTGATATACAGCTACGTGGCACGACGCCACCAGATGGCGGCGAGTTAGGCCGGTACGGCGATGATGACGCTCGATGCCTTGAAGATTGCCGCGGCCGCCTTGCCGGCCTCGAGCCCGAGGCTCTTGCTGCTTTCGTTGGTGACGATGGCGGCAACCGTACCGCCGCCCGGTAGCTCGATCACCACTTCGGTGTTGACGGCACCGGGATGAACCTGCCTGATCGTGCCATCGAGGCGGTTGCGGGCCGAGAAGCGTGCCCCCTGATCGTCGGTCACGACGATGATCGATGAGGACTTGATCAGGGCGAAGGCTTCCGCTCCCGGCTTCAGCCCCAGCGTATCCGAACTCTCGCGGGTGACGATCGCGACGATCTTCATGCCGCCGGAGAGTTCGAGCTCGATTTCATCGTTGACTGCGCCGTGCTGCAGGCGGCTCACCGTTCCCATGAACTGATTGCGTGCACTGGTCTTCATGCTCATTCTCCTGATCAACAGGTAGTCATCGGTGATCCCCTCGGCCTGCTCGCTGAGCAGTTCGACGAAGCGACGGTGTTCACGCTCGATCAGCTGGAAGTTCGCGACCAGCTGCTCGCCACGTACCGTGAGGCGGGTACCACCGCCACCCTTGCCGCCCGAGCTGCGCTCGACCAGTGGCTCACCGGCGAGGTTGTTCATGGCGTCCACGGCGTCCCAGGCAGCCTTGTAGCTCATCTTCATGGCCTTTGCCGCCTGGGTGATCGAGCCGCACTCGACGATCTTCGACAGCAGGGCGATCCGGCCTGGTCCGCCGAGGTTGGCATCGCCAACAGTCATCCAGATCGTGCCCTTCAGTTCGATGTGCTCAGCGCCCTGCGCCATGATCCGTTCCGTTTCGCATGCAGTGCAACGCAGCATAGCGCGTAGGCGCGACGGCGTCGCGGGGTGTGCCCGCCCGGTGCTCAATCGACGATCTTGCGCACCTCGATCGATTGCAGCCACTTGACGTGGCGTGGGCCGGTGCGCAGGTCCTTCGTCGATACCAGCGCGATGCGTCCCTCGTCGTCGGCGAGCGGGAAGCCGTCCTTCTCGAAAAACACGATGACGCCGTCGCCAATCGGGGAGTTGAAGATTTCATTCCATGAAAACACCACCTTGTAGCCATCGCTCGCGCCCGCGATGATCGCCATCTTCTTCACGTCATTGTGTCCTGGCGCCTGGATGGCGGCCTTTTCGAGGATGTCGCGCAACAGCACTCCCTTGAGTTTCTCGAGCTTGCCGACGTTCGCACCGGTCTGGCACACCAGGCCAAGTTCGCCGACCTGCTGGGGCGGGAACTTGCGCAGTTCGTCGACGTCGAGGGCGAGCGCGTGTTCGACCGCACCCCTCACATCGATGCTCGTGGTAACGAAGTTTGTTGTGTTGGCAGCTGTGTTGGCCGCGTGGGTCGTTGCCCCAGCAAGCACCACAAGGAGGAGCAGCACTGGACGGATGGCAGACATCATCATGAGGATTCTCCGGATTCAGAAACGATAACTGGTGTTGATGAACCACGTGCGCCCGGGCGCGGGAAAGCCGTCGGCCAGCGCATAGTCCTTGTCGCTGAGGTTGGCTACCCCGGCCTCGAGCGCAAGGCCCTGCAGTGGCCTGAACACCGCCTTGAGGTCGAGAGTGGTGAAACCATCGAGTTCGACGGTGTTCGAGGCCCAGCGGCTGCTGTCGTGCTCGGCGAAGGCAAGCAACTCGAGCGTGGGGAGCGGCTGCCAGCGTGCGTGCGCCGTAAGCTTGCGCCGCGGTACATCGGTCAGGCGTGTGTCCGGATCACTGCGGTTCTCGAGGTCGATATAGGTAAAGTCGGCGCCCAGCTCCAGTGTGGGGCCGACGGCGCTGCGCAAGCCGAATTCAACGCCCGATGCGCGCACCTTGCCGACGTTGCGCATCTGCGAGAGGTTTCCGGAGACATTGGCCACCGACTGGATCCTGTCGCTGATGTCGCTGTAGAAGATGGCGACCTCGGCGTTGCCCCCCACCCACGGCGTGCCGCGATAGCCGAGCTCGTAGTTGAGCGATTCCTCGTGGCGCAGGCTCGGGTTCTCGATGTAGGTGCCGAGGCGCTGCGAGTAGCGATCCTTCAGTGTCGGAAGGCGCGTCTTGCTCGCAACCGTGGCATAAAGGCGTGCGTTCGGCGTCAGCTCATGAAATAGCCCAGCCTGCAGATCATTTGCCGTCTGCTCGTCGGGAAGGGTATAGGGGTTGCCGAGGCTGAAGACCTTGTCCGGTCGCATTTCATGGTGTGCAGCGCCAAGTGACAGGGTCCACGCTGCTGCGAGTTCGATGCTGTCTTCCAGTGCGACGGACAGCAGTGCGTCCCTGTGGTGAGTGTTCAGCGTGCCGTTCGCGTCGGTTTCCCGGTGCTCGTCGCGCTTGTAGTGAGCGGCGAGGCGCAGCGCGTGATGCGCGAAGCGAAACGATTCGAGCGTGATCGAACCTCCATCGGTGGTGTCGTCATAGATGCTTCGCCCCGTGCCCACGCTGCCGCGCCCGCTGGTCTTCAGCATCGAGTAGCTGTTGTCGGTATATGAGTTGACCTCGTTGTCGAAGCTGTCGTGGTAGAGCCGGATGCGCAGGAACTCGTTTTCGCCCAGGGCGGTGTTGGAGATGAAGTACACGCTTTCCTTGTCCCAGTAGGGCCATCTCCAGTAGCGGGCGGCTGCGGGGTCGGTCGAAGGGGGTTGCCCTTTTTCACCCTCCTGGCGGTAGTAGCTGATTGCGTATTCGTCGGTCGCGTTCGGGGTGAGGCCGAGCTTCAGTGACAGCTTGCTGTCCTCGCGTCGGGCGTTGTCTCGCCTGCCGCCGTTTTCCGTTGCAGTGGGCCTGAAGTCATCGGACAACGGAAATCCATCGGCACGGATTCGTGATGCGCCTGCCTGGAGGTACCACAGTCCCTGGTTGGTGCCGACGTTGATCGCAGCCTTGCGCTCAGCCCCTGAGCCCGAGCCGACGGTGACATCTCCTTCGAATGATTCGACAGGCTTGCGCGAGATGAGGTTGATCGCCCCGCCAAGCGTGTTCGGACCAAAGCCCACCGAGCTGAACCCCTTGTCGACCTGGATTGCGGCAAGGTCGGCCGTCGTGAAGCGGGTGAAGTCGACGTAGCCATCGTAGGGGACGTAGACCGGGATGCCGTCGATGAACAGCGGAACCTG
>CAZSYV010000076.1:0-13441 GCA_964610955.1 uncultured Klebsiella sp.
TCCCGCGAAAGAACGTCATTCCCGCGAAAGCGGGAACGGGAACGGGAACGGGAACTGGAACTGGAACCCGGGATGTTTCGTGTCACGCACGGCTTGAGTCTCGCATTGTATACGGACATATATTACGCTTTGCCGCCTGATGATCCGCACGAGACGCGCGTGCTCTGCGGACCGGTTCGACCGTCGGCAAGGAACCTCCTCACCATGAAGTCACTTTCCTCCGTGTTGCTGGCCTGCGGCCTGCTGCTCTCGCTGGCGGCACATGCGGAGAAGATCACCGTAGCCGCAGCCTCCAGCCTCAAGTTTGCCTTCGATGAGGCGATTGCCACCTTTGCCAGCGCGAATCCCGGGGATACGGTCGAGGTGGTGTACGGCTCCTCGGGGCGGTTCTACGCGCAGATTCGCCAGGGTGCGCCCTACGAGATGTTCTTTTCGGCGGATACCGCCTACCCGCAGGCGCTGGCGAAAGATGGCTTTGCCGCCTCGGCCGTCGAGCCTTACGCACTTGGACGCATCGTGCTGTGGAGCGCCTCGTTCGATGCGCGCGCCATGACGCTGGCAAGCCTGGCAGAACCGCAGATCAGGCGAGTCGCCATTGCCAACCCGAAGCACGCCCCCTACGGCCAGGCTGCCGAGGAGGCGCTGCGGGCGAGTGGGCTCTGGGAGCGCGTCGAACCGAAGCTCGTCTACGGCGACAGCATCACCCACACGGCGCAGTTCATACAGACGGGAAACGCACAGGTCGGAATCATCGCGCTGTCGCTCGCGCTCAGTCCGGAGCTGTCGCGCCAGGGTGGCTACAGCCTGATCCCTCAGAACCTGCACGAGCCGCTCGAGCAGGGCTTCGTGATCACCCGTCGTGGCGCCGACAGCAGCCTGGCCCGGCGTTTTGCAGCGTATGTGCGCAGTGGACCCGTACGTGCGCTGCTGCAGCGCTACGGCTTCGAACAACCGACCGGCGCGAGCGATGACTGAGCAGCCATGCTGACGGCAAATGACTGGCAGACGCTGTGGCTGACCGCGCAGCTTGCCGGCGTGGTCACCGTGCTGCTGCTGTTGCTCGGCACGCCGCTCGCCTGGTGGCTGGCACGCACCCGTTCGTGGTGGCGCGTACCGATCGGGGCCGTGGTGGCGCTGCCGCTGGTGCTGCCGCCCTCGGTGCTTGGCTTCTACATGCTGGTGGTGATGGGGCCTGGGGGGGCGCTTGGCTGGCTCACCGAGGTGCTTGGAGTCGCTCCCCTGCCGTTCAGCTTTGCCGGGCTGGTCGTCGCTTCACTGGTCTACTCCCTGCCGTTCATGGTGCAGCCGCTGCAGGCGGCATTTGCCGCGGTGGGTGAGCGTCCGCTCGAGGTGGCGGCAACGCTGCGTGCCTCGCCCCTCGATGCCTTTCTCACGGTTGCCGTGCCCCTGGCGGCTCCCGGCTTTCTGACTGCATCGATCCTGACCTTTGCGCATACCGTCGGTGAGTTCGGTGTGGTGTTGATGATCGGCGGCAACCTTCCGGGCGTCACCCGCGTTGCCTCGGTGCAGATCTACGACCACGTGGAGGCGCTCGAGTACGCCGATGCGCACCGACTGGCGGCGGTGATGCTGGTGTTCTCCTTCCTGGTGCTGCTCGCCGTGTACGCCTGGCGCGGCAATGCGGGGCGCAGGCACTGAGATGTCGGCAATCGAGGCGCGCTTTCAGCTGAACTGGCCGGGATTCTCGCTCGATGTCGACCTCGAGCTTCCCGGGCGTGGGGTGAGTGCGATCTTTGGTCAGTCGGGTTCGGGCAAGACCACGCTGCTGCGCTGCATTGCGGGACTGGAGCGCACGCAGCGCGCGCGCCTGGTGGTCGGTGGTGAGGTCTGGCAGGACGGCAGGCACTGGCTGGCGCCACACCGGCGCCCGATCGGCTACGTGTTCCAGGAGGCCAGCCTGTTCGCGCACCTCACGGTGCTCGGCAACCTGCGCTACGGCATGAAGCGCAGCCACACGGCTCAGGACGACAGCCTTGCGCGCACCATCGAACTGCTGGGCATCGCTCACCTGCTCGAGCGCAGGCCGGAGCGGCTCTCGGGTGGTGAACGCCAGCGTGTGGGCATCGCACGTGCGCTCGCGCTCGGGCCGAAGCTGCTGCTGATGGACGAGCCGCTGAGTTCACTCGACCTGCAGCGCCGGCAGGAGATCCTTCCCTACCTCGAGCGCCTGCACGATGAGCTCGAGATTCCGGTGCTCTACGTCAGCCACTCGCCCGATGAGGTGGCGCGGCTTGCCGATCACCTGGTGCTGCTCGACGGTGGGCGGGTGATCGGCAGCGGACCGCTGGTGCAGACGCTGGTGCGCCTCGACCTGCCGATCCGCCTCGGTGCCGATGTCGGTGCGATCCTCGATGGTGTCGTCGGCGAGGTCGATCAACGCTGGCACCTGGTGCGGGTCGATTTTGCCGGCGGCAGCCTGTGGACGCCCGATCATGGCTTTACCGTGGGGCGGCGGGTTCGTGTGCGCGTGCTGGCGCGTGATGTGAGCCTTGCCGGGCAGCCTGGCGTCAGCAGCATCCAGAACGTGCTTGCGGGCACGGTCGATGCCATTGGTGATGACGAGCACCCCGGCCTGCTGCTGGTGCGGGTGCGTGTCGGTGCGGCGGTGATGCTCGCCAGGCTGACGCGCCGCTCAGCGGCCGGTCTTGGCGTCGAGGTCGGGCAGGCGATCCACGTTCAGGTGAAGTCGGTCGCACTGCTCGAGTGAGTGCGGCAGAGTACGCGTGCACACCTGCACGCCTACATGCGATCGGGTGTCTCGATGCCGAGCAGTCCGAGCCCGGTCGCCAGCGTGCGCGCACTGAGCCCGGCAAGGCGCAGTCGCGATGCGCGCGTGTGCTGATCGATGTCCTCGCGCAGGATCGGGCAGCTCTCGTAGAAGCGCATGAACAGCCCGGCAAGCTCGTAGAGGTAGGCGCACAGCAGGTGCGGTGCGGCATCGTGCGTGACTGCGTGCAGTGCCTCGGCGAACTGTGCGAGCCGCAGCGCCAGTGCGCGCTCCTCGGGCGTGCCGATGCGTACTGCCCCGTCCAGCGTGTGCGGCTCGATTCCCGCCTTGCGGAAGATGCTGTTCACCCGGGTGCAGGCATACTGCAGGTACGGTGCCGTGTTGCCGTCGAAGCTCAGCATCTGTTCCCAGTTGAACACGTAGTCGCTGGTGCGATTCTTCGACAGGTCGGCGTACTTGATCGCACCGATGCCGATCTGGCGTGCAACCGCCTCGCGCTCGGCTGCCGACAGCTCTGCGGCACGCTCATCGAGCAGTCGCGCCGCACGATCGATCGCCTCGTCGAGCAGCTCGACGAGCTTGACGGTGTCGCCCGAGCGCGTCTTGAACGGCCGCCCGTCCTCGCCGAGCATCTTGCCGAAGGGGTGGTGCTCGAGCGACACCGTGGCGGGAACGAAGCCGGCGCGGCGCGCGATCGCGAACACCTGCTGCATGTGCAGCTTCTGGCGGTCATCGATGAAATAAAGGATGCGATCGGCGTGCAGCTCACGCACCCGGTAGCGCGCGGCGGCGAGGTCGGTGGTCGCGTACAGATAGCCGCCGTCGGCCTTCTGCACGATCACTGCCATCGGCCCGCCTTCGCGGTCGCGCATCTCCTCGAGAAAGACCACCTGCGCACCGTCGCTCAGTGTGAGCAGCCCCTGTGCGCCGAGTTCGCTGATCACCCGTGGCAGATCGTCGTTGTAGGCGCTTTCGGCACGGATGTCGGCGTGCCTCAGCGAGACGTTGAGCTTGCGGTAGATCTCCTCGCTGTGCGCGATCGAGATGTCGATGAAACGCTGCCACAGGTGCAGGCAGTGTGCATCACCCGACTGCAGCCGTACCACGTACTCGCGTGCGCGCTTCGCGAAGGCGGGGTCCTCGTCAAAGGCGCGCTTTGCCTCGCGGTAGAAGGTTTCGAGGTCGGCCAGTGCGGCATGGTCGATCGCGGCGTCGTCGGCAGCGGTCTGCTCGAGGCGCGCGATCAGCATGCCGAACTGCGTGCCCCAGTCGCCGACGTGGTTCTGGCGGATCACCCGTTCGCCACAGAACTCGAGTGTCCGGGCCACCGCATCACCGATGATCGTGCTGCGCAGGTGTCCAACGTGCATCTCCTTCGCGAGGTTCGGCGAGGAGTAATCGACCACGACCGTCTGCGGTTCGGCGCGTCTCGCAATGCCGAGATGAGCGTCGGCGGTGGCTCTGTCGACATGTCCGGCGAGAAAGTCGTCGGCAAGGTGGATGTTGATGAATCCCGGACCGGCAATGTCGAATCGCTCGATCATCGCCGGGGTGTCGATTGCGCTGACGATGCGCGTGGCCAGTTCGCGCGGATTGACGCGCAGGCGCTTCGCCGCAGCCATGGCGCCGTTTGCCTGGTAGTCGCCGAACTCGGGGCGCGTGCTGCGGGTGAGCAGTGCCCGGCACTCCGCCGGAATGCCGATCTCGTGCATCGCCGTCTCGAAGAGGCTCTCCAGTCGTTCGCGCAGGTTCATGAATTCGGGATCAGCCGGGTGGGGACGAAGCGCGCGATTGTAGCGGCCGTGCATTGCTGCGGCAAAGCGCCGCCAGGCGCTCGGCAAGCGGTTCACGCGAAGCGATGCTGCGCTGCTCGCCGAGGATCTGGGTGAGGATCGCGGGGTCGGTGAGCGGATTTGCCAGCACCACACGGAACACGTCGATCGCCTGGCCCTGGTACTGCGGCAGGCGCAGCGTCGTGCGCGAGACGAAGGACTTGCCCTCCTCGCGCTGCAGTCGCTGGATGTCGCGGGTGATCGCGTTCAGCTCCTCGTTGAGCCTGGCTGCATCCCCGGCGTCGGCGTCCTGCAGCGACTGCTGCAGCGCCGCTGGAACGTAGCGGTAGGTCAGGATGTTGAGCTCGGGTTCGCTGGTGAGCTCGAAGTCCGCTGCTTCCCGAATCATCGTCGCAAAGCGCCGCGCGTTGTCGATGCCGGTGTCGATCAGCAGCTCGTAGCCGCGCCGTCCAAGGATCGTCAGGCCCGAGTGCACGAGCATTGCCATGCCGGGGCGCGATCCTTCCAGCGTCTTGCTGCCCAGGTCGCGTGAACCCTCGCGCACCACATAGCGCGCGTGGTGCTCGATCGCGTGTGCGGCCTCGGGCCGCCGGAACAGTGCCATGCCGGCGCCCATCGGCACGTAGAGCTGCTTGTGGGCATCGAGCGTCACCGTGTCGGCGCGCTCGATGCCGGCAAGCAGGTGGCGCCAGCGCGAGGAAAACAGCGTCGGCCCACCCCAGGCGGCGTCGACGTGGAAGTGCGTGTCGAATTCACCGGCAAGCTCCGCGAGCGAAGACAGTGCATCGACGCTGCCGGTCTCGGTGGTACCGGCGAGCCCCACCAGCGCGATGATCTTCACGCCGCGCGCCCGCAGCCGTCGGCAGGTGCGCTCCATTGCGCTGACATCGACCCGGTTCAGCGCATCGACCTCGACGGCGTGCAGTGATTTCAGACCGATCCCCAACAGGTCGGCCGCCTTGCCGAACGAGTAGTGGCCAAGGCGCGAGACGACGATCGCCACGTCGCTGTAGCCGTGGTGCACCAGCGCGCGGTGCAGCCCCTCGCGGCTCACGCCCTCGAAGCCCGCGCCGGGTGGCAGCGCATTGTTGCGCGCGACCCACAGCGCGGTGATGTTCGCGATGGTCCCCCCCGAGCAGAAGGCGCCGAGCGCGTGGCGGGCGCTCTGCACGTGGTGCGCGTAGAACGCATCGTCCAGTCCGAAGACCAGCCGGTGCAGCATGCCGAGCACCTGACGCTCGAGCGGCGTGAAGGCCTTGGAGGTCTCGGTCTTCACCGTGTTCTGGTTGAGCGCCATCATCATCTTGGCGAGCGGCAGCATGAAGTAGGGCAGCGCCGAGGTCATGTGACCGATGAAGGTCGGTGATGCGGTATGCACGGATTCGGCGACGACCTTGTGCATCAGGAACTCGGTCTGCTCGGAAACGAACACCGGATCCTCGGGAAGGTGCGTGTCACAGAAGTCGCTTTCGATATCGCTCATGCTGCGCCGCGTGGCGACGATGTGCTCGCGCAGGAAGCCGTGAAGGTTGCGCGATATCTCCGCCTCGAGCAGCGCCAGCGTCGAGTCCGGTGCCTCGGGGACGGTGAAGATGCGGTGCAGCGTCTCCAGTGACGCCTCGGCGGTCTTTTGGGGTTCGGTCATCGTTTGTCCGCCTGAATGGCTGCGCCTGCGACCGACGCTATGCTAGAGGCTGCGTGGCGGATTGTCAGCGATCTGTTGGTTGGCGTGCTGATCCCGCTCCCGATGCGCCCTCTGCCGTGTCACTGCGTGGCAGGTGCTCCGCAGCACACTTTGCATATCCTAATATCGATTGATGATTGTCACGCCGGTCCCCGCTCCTTCTAGAATGCGCGTCATAAGGCACAAGGAAAAACACTGATGGAATGGCAGGGGTGGTTCACGGTGGCGCTCACCGTTGCCGTGCTGGCGACGCTGATCACGGTGCCGCGGTTGAGTCCCGACGTCGTGCTGATGGGTGCGCTGCTGCTGCTCGGCATGACCGGGATCCTCACTCCCGATGAGGCACTGGCGGGTTTTGCCAACCCGGGTCTGATGACGGTGGCGGCAATGTTCATCGTCGCTGCCGCGATTCGCGCCTCGGGGGGCGTCGACATGATCGTCGAAGGGGTGCTCGGGCGACCCGCGGGAACACGCCGGGCGCTGCTGCGCCTGATGGTGCCGGTGGTCGGGCTGTCGGCATTCCTCAACAACACACCCGTCGTGGCGACGATGATCCCGGCGGTGAGCCAGTGGGCACGGCGCATCCGCGTGCCGAGCTCGGCGCTGATGATCCCGCTGAGCTACGCGTCGATTCTCGGTGGCACGATCACCATGATCGGCACCAGCACCAACCTGGTCGTGGACGGCCAGTACCAGTCGCTGACCGGCAAGGCCGGCTTTGCCCTGTTCGATATTGCCCCCCTTGGCCTGGCGGTGGCCGCCATCGGCACGCTGTTCGTGGTGTTCGCGGCGCCAAGACTGCTGCGGCCACGGCGCAGCCCGGGCGATGCCTTTGCTGATACCCGCAAGTTCACCTTCGAGGTGGCGGTGGCGCGCGATGGCCCGATGGTCGGCAAGACGATCCTGCAGGCCGGCCTGCGCAACCTCGAACGCATTTACCTGGCGGAGATCGAGCGCGAGGGCGGCGTGATCACCGCGGTTGCGCCCGAGGAGATCCTGCGTGGCGGCGACCGCCTGGTGTTCGTCGGCGAGACCGAGGCGATCGTCGATATCCTGCGCCTCAACGGCCTGGTGCCGGCAGTCGGCAGCAAGCCGGCACTCGAGCGCCACGTGCCCGAACGGCGCCTCGTCGAGGCGGTGGTCGCCGAGCACTGCGAGGTGGTGGGCAACACGATCCGTGATGGACGTTTCCGTGACCGCTACGGTGCGGTGGTACTGGCAGTGGCGCGCAACGGCGAACACATTCGCGGGCGTCTGAGTTCGATCATTCTCGAGCCGGGCGATCTGCTGCTGCTCGAGGCCCGCCCGGCGGTGGTGCGTCGGCTGCGGCATTCGCGGGACTTCCTGCTGACGACCGTGCTCGATCACGAACTGCCCGACCACTCGCATGCGTGGATTTCGTGGGGAATCCTGGTCGCGCTCGTCGCACTGGCCACCAGCGGCGTGCTGAGCATGCTCTACGCCGCGCTGCTTGGCGCGGGAGCGATGCTCGCCGCTCGCTGCATCAGCGTTGCCGAGGCCAGGCGCAGTCTCGATCTGCCCGTGCTGGTGACGATTGCCGCAAGCTTCGCGCTGGGCAACGCACTGGAGAAGACCGGAGCGGCCGGCTTTCTTGGCAATGAAATCGTGGGTTTTGCTGGCGACAATCCCTGGCTTCTGCTCGCGCTGGTGTATCTCAGCGTGATGGTGCTCACCGAGATGATCACCAACAACGCAGCTGCGTTGCTGATGCTGCCCGTGGCACTCGCCGTGGCGCAGCGTGCCGGTGTCAACGATGTGCCGTACGTGATGGCGGTGATGATGGCTGCATCGGCGAGCTTCTCGACCCCGATCGGCTACCAGTGCAACCTGATGGTCTACGGACCCGGCGGTTACCACTTCTCGGATTTTCTGCGCATCGGGATTCCGATGAACCTGCTGGTGGCGACCGTCACGATCCTGATGATTCCCTTCATCTGGCCCCTGTCGCACTGAGGCGGGTCGTGTGCGTGGCCGCGTCGCCTGCGTGCGCCTGCCTCAGGAACCCTTGACGATGTGTGCGGCGCCGCGCGCGGTGAGCCACTCGCTGATGCGGGCCGACTGGTCTCCGTGCAGTACGATCGACTCACCCTCCAGCCCGCCGCCGGTGCCGAGGGCCTGGCGTATCTCGCGAGCCAGCTCCTCCAGGGCGTCACCGGCCAGTGCGATGCCACACACCCGTGTCACGGTCTTCCCCGCGCGGCCCTTGCGCTCGCGGGTGATGAGGATTCGTCCAGCGAACGGTGCGGATGCGGGGCTCGCTTGCGGCTCCACGGCTGGCCCTGGCGCAAGGCTGCCACGCAATGCCTCCAGTGCGGCGAAGGTGTTGGAGCGTGCGTCTGGTGTTGCATCGTTCTGCAGGCGTTTTCTGCTCATTCGCGGCCTCTTCGCTCGAATGATGGGTTGGTGCACGTCGATTGCCGTGTCGTCGGCATGCCGTCAGGATACGCGTTTGCGTGATCAGACGTCTCGACGGGAACCGTGCCAGCATGCCAGGGCAAGCGTATTTTCTGTATGCACTCACCGTGTTGATCTGGGGGGCGACGTGGATCGCCATCAAGTTCCAGATCGAAGACGTCGACCCCCTGGTGTCGGCGGCCTACCGCTTCTGCCTCGCCTCGGCCCTGCTGTTCGTCTGGTGCCTGCTGGTGCGCGCCAGGCTGCGACTCGGTTGGCGTGAGCACCTGTTCATTGCCATGCAGGGCGCCTGCCTGTTCGGCATCAATATCTGGCTCACTTACTCATCGGAAGTCTATCTGACCAGTGGCGTGGTGGCGGTGGTCTTCGCGACCACCGTGTTCATGAACTCCTTCAATGGTGCGCTGTTCCTGCGCCGCCCGATGGAGCCGGTGGTGCTTGCCGGTGGTCTGGTCGGACTGTTCGGCGTCGTGCTGCTGTTCTGGCCCGAGCTGGACCGTCTGGGGGCAGACAGCAGTGCCCTGCGTGGCCTGATTCTCGCGCTGGCGTCGACCTACTGCGCCTCGCTTGGCAATATCGTTGCCACGCGCAACGCCACCTACGGACTGCCGGTGATCTCGATCAACGCCTGGGGCATGCTTTACGGCAGCCTGTTGCTGATACTGGTTGGAGCGTTTCTGGGGGCCGAGTTCCGTTACCCCGCGCGGGCGTCGTATACGGTGGCGCTGCTCTACCTGTCGATATTCGGCTCCGTCCTGGCCTTTGGCGCGTACCTGCGCCTGCTCGCGCTGATCGGCCCGGATCGCGCCGGCTACAGCGCGATGATGATCCCACTGGTCGCCCTGCTGATCTCGACCGTGTTCGAAGACTACCGCTGGACCGTACCGGCCATGTTCGGCGTGGTGCTGATCATCGTCGGCAACCTGCTCGCGATGCGTCGCAGCAGTATGCCGTTCCGGGCACCTGGGACGGGCAGCACGGTAGTGAGTGATTCCGCAGGAAAGGTTTGAATGCGCCAATTCCCGCAACACAGAGCTCCGTCATTCCCGCGCATACAGGGCTCCGTCATTCCCGTGAGCACAGAGCTCCGTCGTTCCCGCGAACACAGTGCTCCGTCGTTCCCGCGAACACAGTGCTCCGTCGTTCTCGCGAACACAGAGATCCGTCATTCCCGCGCAAGCGGGAAGCCATTTTTTGTGAAGAATTGCTGGGTTCCCGCTTGCGCGGGAATGACGGAAGGAGGCGGGAATGACGTTCTTTCGCGGGAATGACGGAAGAAGGCAGGGAATGACGGAAGAAGGCGGGGATGGCATGATCGGAAGCCCTGTCAGGAGATGAAGCGATGACGACACCGACATTTGCCGAGCTGAAGAACTGGGCGGAGAACTATGTGCGGTTGTGGAACGCCGGCGATCGCGAGGCTTGGGCACGCAACTGGCGTGCAGTCGCCCCAGGTGACTTCACCATGCTCGATCCGGTCGGCACGCCGGCAAAGCACGGCTTCGAGGAGTGTGCGCTGGCTTCCTTCGATCTGTTTCAGCCACGGGTGCGTTTTCGCATCCACCCGGGCAGCCTGCTGATCTGTGCAAACGAGGTCGCCTGGCTGCTCGAGAACCATTTTGACGACCGGGGTGTCGATCACTTCGAGTACAGCATCGAGACCTTTCGCTTCGAAACCGATGGCTCGGTGCAGATCCGTACCTGGTATCGCGTGCCACCACATTCGGCAGCGGGTCTTGGCGACCTGTTCCAGACCTACCTGCCGGAGAATCCGCAGGGTCTGCGGTAGTCGAAGGGGGAGAGGCGGGCAGCACCACGGAATCGCCGACGCAACAAGGGAGGAGCCGGCATGCAGATCACGGGACTCGAGGGCAGGGTGGCGGTGGTGAGCGGTGCCGGGCGCATGCGCTCGATCGGACGCCCGATCGCGGTCGAACTCGCACGCGCCGGCTGCGACCTGGTGCTGACTGGAACCGGCAGGCCGCGTGAGCGCTATCCGGCAGACGAGCAGGCCGCAGGTTGGCGTGACATCGACTCGGTGGCCGATGAGGTACGTGCGCTCGGGCGGCGTGCGCTGGCGGTAGTCAGCGATGTGGCGGATGCGGCGGCGGTCGATGCGCTGGTTTCGCGCACGCTCGATGCGTTCGGTCGGGTGGACTTCATCGTGAACAATGCCGGTGCCGCACGCGGCGAGGACCGTGCCGCGGTGGTCGACCTCGCGCTCGATGCCTGGCGCAAGGTGATCGATGTCAACCTCAACGGTACCTTCTACATGAGTCGCGCCTTCGGGCGCGCGCTGATCGAGCAGGGCCAGGGTGGCAGCATCGTCAACATCTCCTCGGTCGGTGGCAAGCTGATGGCCGCGCAGACCGCCGCCTATGCGGCCTCCAAGGCCGGCATCCATGCGCTCACCTGCGCGATGGCTGCCGAAGTCGGCCCGCACGGAATCCGGGTCAACGCGATCTGTCCGGGAATCATCGACACCTACCGCATGGATGATGTCGGGCGCGGTGAGCAGTGGCAGCGGTTGATCGAGAGCTACGTACCGCTGCGCCGTGCCGGCACAGGGGTCGATGTGGCGAACATGACGGTCTACCTCTGCAGCGAACAGGGGTCCTGGATCAGCGGGCAGCTCTACAACGTCGACGGCGGCATGGTGACCGGGCGCTGAGCTGCACTGATGCCTGCCGGGTGGCTCGCTTCAGGCGCTGGCCTCGGCAGCGAGGAATTCGGCGACCTCGGCTTCCACCCGCTGCAGCATGGCAGCAAAGGGTTCGACATGCTGGGTGATTGCAGCGGTGTCATGGTAACGCCCGGCGTATTCAAACACTGCGCACAGCTCGGCAAGCTCCAGCGCACCAACTGCCCGTGACGAGGACTTCAGCTTGTGCGCGGTTGCGGCCACCTGCTGCGGGTCCCGTGTGCGCGCGGCCTCGATGATCGCAGACCCCTGTTTCTGGCAGAGATCGAGATAATCGGTGAGCAGCTCATGCAGGAACGCTGGTTCATCGCCAACCAGACCGATCAGCACGCCGATATCGACTGCCCGGCCATTGGCGGCGCCGGCACCTGCAGCGCTGGGTACGGCAGTGTCTGTACCGGGCTGTGCCGTCACCCAGCGGGCAACCGTCTGACGCAGCTGCTCGAGCACCAGCGGCTTGATCAGGTAGTCGTCCATGCCGGCGCTCAGTGCACGCTCGCGATCCTCGGGAACGATGTTTGCCGTCAGCGCGACGATCGGTGTGCGCGGGCGTTCGGGGGGGATGGTCTCCTCGGCGCGAATGGCCTCGACCAGGGACTGCCCGTCCATGCCGGGCATATGCATATCGGTGATCAGCAGCGCATAGCGTGAGTGCCGCCACATCGCGAGCGCCGTCTCCCCGTCTGGCGCCAGCTCGGCGGGATAACCCAGCAGTGCAAGCTGCTGCAGGATGACGCGCTGGTTGGTCGGATCGTCCTCGACGATGAGGATGGGAGCGCCCGGCGTGCAGGGTGCGGTGCTGTCGGTCAGCGACTCCGCTGTGCTCGCGAACGTTTCCCCATCCCGGCCCTGGGCGCCGAGCGTGGCGCGGCCGCAGGCGAGCGCCACCGCCTCGATCAGCTTGCCGCGACGCAGCACCGGACAGTCCAGGCTGATGGTGTCGGGTGCTTCATGCCGCGGCTGGCGTCGACGGCCCTGTGTCAGGCGCACGACGCGGGCCTGTGGCAGTCGCAGCTGCAGACGGGCTGCCTCGACGCTCGTTCCAGCCGCCCCGGGCGCATCGATGATCAGGACGGTCGATACGCCGTCGGTTGCGGGTGCAGGCTGTCCCGCTTTGCAGACGTGCGCGTGCGCACCGGCGCTGTTCAGGTACGCGCAGATATCGTTTTCGTCGAGCTGCGGACCTGCAAGCACCAGACAGACGATGCCATCGAGCGTATCGTCGTGAACACCCACCGTGCGCTCTGCTGCAAGCAGTGGCAGCCAGACGTGGAATGTGCTGCCGACTCCGACGGCGCTCTGCACACCGATCGTTCCACCCATCGAATCGACAAGGCGCCTGCAGATCGCCAGGCCCAGGCCTGTGCCGCCGAAGCGGCGTGTCGTCAGCTCGTTTGCCTGGATGAAGGGCGTGAACAGTTGTGGCAGCACGTCGGGGTCGATACCGATACCGTTGTCGGCAACGCTGAGCAGCAGACCGGGGGTGGGCGACCCGGGATCGGTGCCTGCCTCCACGCGGACCGCAACGCGCCCGCGCAGGGCGTTGCGTCCGCCAGAGAACTTGATCGCGTTGTCGACCAGATTGTTCAGAATCTGGCGCACTCGGATCGAGTCGGCCTGGACATGCGTTGGCAGTGCCGGGTCGACAAATGGATGCAGACTGACATCGTGCTCCGTCGCGCCTGCGGCAAGCGCGCTGCAGACATCCTCGACGAGCTCCCGCAGATCCAGCGTTTCATGGACGATCGTCATCTGACCGGCCTCGATCTTCGAGAAGTCGAGGATGTCGTCGATGATGCCGAGCAGCGAGAAGGCCGAGTTGTGGATGGTGCGCGCAACGTCGCGCTCGCAGGCGGGCAGTTCATGACGGCCAAGGATCTCGGTCATGCCGATGATGCCGTTGATCGGCGTGCGGATCTCATGACTCATCATGGCCAGAAACACCGACTTCGCCTGGTTTGCGCGCTCGGCCTCATCGCGCGCGCGCTTGAGCTCCAGGACCTTCTCGTTCAGTTCGTGCGTTCGCTCGACAACGCGCTCCTCGAGGCGCTGCTGTTCGCGGCGCACCTCAGCATTGC
>CAZSYV010000077.1:0-13345 GCA_964610955.1 uncultured Klebsiella sp.
CATTCTCTGGTGAAAGCCTCGAGTTTCGGGGCGTCGACCGAGTCGACGGCATCGCGGACTTCACGCCGAACCTCTCCTTCGACAACAGTCCGACCTTCGGTGGGGCCAGCAACAGCGCGGCAATCTACATCCGCGGTATCGGCCAGAAGGATTTCGTTCCGACCGTCGACCCGGGCGTCGGTCTCTACGTCGACGGGGTCTATATAGCCCGCTCGGTTGGCGGCATCCTCGATCTGGTCGACGTCGAACGCATCGAGGTGCTGCGCGGCCCGCAGGGAACGCTGTTCGGACGCAACACCATCGGTGGCGCGATCTCGATCACCACACGCAAGCCGAACGAGGAACTGTCGGGGCGCATCTCGGCGACCTACGGTACCGACGACCGCCTCGACCTGATCGGTTCGGTCAACGTACCGCTGGCCAGCAACCTCTTCAGCACCTTCTCGGTCGGCCGCAAGACCCAGGACGGCTACGTCGACCGCCCGGACGGTACCGATCTCGGTGACGAGGACGTGCTGACCGGGCGCATTGCGCTGCGCTGGCTGCCAAGCGATGCCTTCGAGGTGAACTTTTCCGCCGAAGGCACGCGCAGCCGTGAAAACGGCCCGGCAATGACCCTGATCGGTATCGACAAGGGACCGGTAATCAACCGTGGAACCGGATTGCCCGATCCCAATACGCCTCCAATGGCACTGATCAATAACCAGATGGCCAGCTTCTTTGCTGGCTGGCCCGCCCCTGGACTCGGTGCTCCCGACGTATATCCGCCCTGCGTAGCCCCCGCTTTCATGGGTACCCCTGCCCCGGAAGATGTCAACATGGCCGTTCCGGGCTGCTACGACAACCGCTACATCGTCGGCAAGGGACACAACCAGGGTACGGCTCCGGCGTTTTCGGACAGCAATATCTGGGCAGCGAACCTCACCCTCGACTGGCAGCTCAGCGCGAACTACAGCCTGAAGTCGATCACCGCCTACCGCGATCTCGACGCCGACTTCGCGCGTGACGGCGACCACTCGCCACAGCATGTCTCCCAGTATCTGGATCACATGCAACTCAGGCAGTTCTCGCAGGAGTTCCAGTTCAACGGCCTGTCGCTGAACGATCGGCTGCACTGGGTGCTGGGTCTGTACTACTTCAAGGAATCGGGCGACAACGAGAACATCCTCGACTTCGTGATGTCGAACTTCCGCAGCGGTGGTGCAATCGACAACAAATCGCTGGCCGCCTTCTTCCAGGGCACCTACGACATCACCGACCAGCTGCACCTCACCCTGGGCATCAGGCATACCAGCGAGGACAAGAAGTTCAGGCCGGACCAGATCATCCTGCAGAACTATTTTGCCGGCAGCGGTGACCCGATGCTCGATGCTCCCTTCATGCAGGCAGGCGAAAGGATCATTCCGTATCTGTGGAAGAAGCAGAGCATTTCCAAGAACACGCCGATGCTCAACCTGTCCTACGACTGGAACGACGACCTGATGGTCTATGGCAGCTACTCGGAAGGCTTCAAGTCGGGTGGCTTCACCCAGCGCGTGTTCCCGCCAATCATCCCGGGTGCGATGGGCTACCCTGCCGACATGACCGAACTGGAAAGAATCCCCGGATTCGATCCCGAGGAAGTGAAGGTATACGAACTGGGCTTCAAGTACTCGACGCCCGGACACCGGGTACGCCTGAACGGTGCCGTATTCCACACCAAGTATGACGATCTGCAGGTACAGGTCTTCACCAGTGTGGCGCCGGTAACCAAGAACGCGGCCAGCGCATCGATCAACGGTTTCGAGCTCGAAATGCAGGCCGTACCTGCCGACAACTGGTTCCTCGAGGCAGCAGCCGGTTATCTGAAGGCCGAGTACGACAAGGTCGATCCGATCGACACCTGGCTGTACAAGAACGACAAGTTCGAGCGCGTACCCAAGTGGAGCCTCAGCGCTGCCCTGTCGCGCCAGTTCGATCTGGCTGCAGGTGGTACGCTGACGCCGCGCATCGACTGGTCGTGGCGCACCAAGGTATACAACGATGCCTTCAACGCACCACAGCTCACGCAGTCGTCCTTCTCGCTGGTGAACGTGAACCTCACCTACACCGACAAGAGCGGCAACTACGACATCGTCGCAGCAGTCAAGAATCTGACCGACAAGGAGTACATGCACACTGGCGTCTGGGGCACCGCCTTCCAGACCATCGAGGGCGTATTCGATCGTGGCCGGCAGTACTCGATCACGGTGCGTGCACGCTTCTGATCACTGCATTGCTCATGCGCCGGTTCATCCGGGTCGGCGCATGAGTCCTTCCCTTCTCCGACCGCTACTTCCCCAACCCGTCGAGCCACCCGCAGCCGGGCTGCAGCTGCACACCCGTTGCAGCTAATATGGCAGTGGAACTGCAGCAATCTGACCGCCCAACCATGAAAGGCCCGGATCAATGGCGTTCGACAGCATCGAGAACGTGATCGAAACCTGCAGCCGACTCGGCTACGTGATGGACCGTACGCTGGCAACGGCAGTCTTTCTCGCGGTTCGCCTGGACAAGCCGCTCTTCCTTGAAGGCGAACCCGGCGTCGGCAAGACCGAGCTTGCCAAGGTGATGGCCCAGGCACTCGACGCCGAGCTGATCCGGTTGCAGTGCTACGAAGGACTCGACATCGCCACCGCGGCGTACGAGTGGAACTACCCGCGGCAGATGCTCGAGATTCGCCTGCAGGAAGCCCGAGGCATCGAGCGCTCACAGATTGGCGAACACCTCTATTCACCGTCGTTCCTGCTCGAGCGTCCATTGCTGAAGGCGATTCGTATTGCACCGCCCGGGCGGGCACTGCTTCTCATCGACGAGGTCGATCGCTCCGACGAGGAGTTCGAGGCCTTTCTGCTGGAACTGCTGTCCGATTTCCAGATCAGCATTCCCGAGATCGGTACCGTGAAAGCCGCACAGGTGCCGCTTGTCGTCTTGACCTCGAACCGCACCCGCGCACTGCACGATGCATTGAAACGTCGTTGCCTGTATCACTGGATCGATTACCCTGACTTCACCCGTGAAGTCGCCATCGTCAAGGCCCGCATTCCCGACATCGAACAGCGGCTCGCCGCCCAGGTCTGCGGCTTCATGCAATGGCTGCGCGAACAGGACCTGCAGAAGAACCCGGGCGCTGCCGAGACCGTCGATTGGGCACGGGCACTGATGGCACTCGGCATCAGGGAGCTGGACCAGCAGGCAATCGACGACACCCTCGGCTGGATCCTCAAGTACAAGGGGGATATCGACCTGATACGCGGCAATGACCTTGCGTCCGTCGTTGGTCGCATCGTGCATGCCTGGCAGAAATGAGCGGAGCCACCACCCCGCCACCGCCCGTCGACTACAGCCTGCTGCAACACCTGGTGCTTTTCGCGCGACAGTTGCGCCTTTCCGGACTTGTGGTTTCGCCGGCCGCGGTCATCGACCTCTGCCACGCACTTGATCGAATCGATCTGGCGCGACAGGCCGATGTGCGCGCCGCCGCACGCGCAACGCTCGTGCACGAGCGCGAACACCTGCAGGTGTTCGACGCGATCTTCGACGCCTACTGGATGCTGCCGATCGAAGGGCAGCCTCAAATCGAACCAGAGCCACGGTACGACGAGGAAACAGATCCATCAGGAAATCCCGAAGGTGAAGATGAATCCGAACTGATGCTCGACACTGGCCCATCGCCGCACGAACCGGAACCCGACGGTGACGGAGATACGGATCGTGTTGCCGCCAGTCTGCTGGATACCATGGGCCACCGCGACCTGGGCAGTCTCGACGAGCACGAGCTGCGACTCGCCCTCGACCATGTTCGCGAACTGGTGCGCAGCCTGGCGAATCGCCCGGGGAGGCGCTTCCACCCGCCCCATGGACACCGAGGTGACATCGACCTGCGCGCCGGACTGCGGCGCAGTCTGCGCCATGGTTTCGACACGATCGAGATCGTGCATCGCAGACGCCGTATTCGCAAACTGCGCCTGCTGCTGCTCTGCGATGTCAGCGGCTCGATGGCGCGCTACAGTCGTTTCTTTCTGGCCTTCATGCAGGCACTGAGCAGGGAGCTGAACAATCTCGAGGCTGCCGTCTTCGGTACCCGCATGATTCCCATCACCACACAGCTGAGACGGTCCGGGCCGGAACAATGGCTGGCGTCGCTGGAAACGATGGTACAGGGTTGGGGCAGCGGTACCGACATCGGACGCGCACTTGCCGAGTTCAACCAGTGTTTTGCAAAGCACATGATGCACTCACGTACCGTGGTGGTGATTCTCAGTGACGGCTGGGACCGTGGCGACCCACGAATCATGCGCAACGCGATCAGGGAACTGCGCAGTTGGAGCGACTCGCTGGTGTGGCTCAACCCACTGCTCGGTCAGCAGGGCTACCAACCGCTGTGTCGCGGCATGCGTACCGCGCTGCCCTTTCTCGACCACTTCCTGCCCGCTCACGACCTCAGCAGCCTCGCCAGTGTGGTAGCGAGGCTGCGCAGTTTCTGAAGGGTCAGCCGATCAGAGCTTACCCAATGCCTTGAGTATTTTCTCAGGAGTAATTGGTAACTCTTTGATGCGAACACCAATTGCGTTGTAAATTGCTGCTGCGATTGCTGGTGCAGGCACGGTCACACACTGTTCAGAGAGGCTTTTCGCACCAAACGGTCCAGTCGGCTCGTTGGTCTCGATGAAGATGCTCTCGATCGAACGCGGCATTTCCAACGCAGTCGGCATCTTGTAGTCAAGGAAGTCCGAGGTCAGGCAGGCACCGGTATCCTTGTCGAAAATGATGTTCTCCATCAGGGCATAACCGAGTCCCTGTTGCAAACCGCCCTCAACCTGCCCTTCTGCGCCATTGGGATTGATCAGACGACCCAGATCGTGTGCATAGACCGTGCGCAGCACGCTGACCTGTCCTGTTTCCGTATCGACCTCGACCTCTGCGTACATGGCGTTTGCAGGTGTCGGGTTCTCGGGCGGTGCCAGGCTGGACGAGCCGATGATCGAACCCTTGTACTCCGGTGACGACACCGGGCGTGGACCCTCCTTCGTATCCCTGACGAAGGGTGTTTCAGCGATACGAATGACTTCGGTCAAGGGAATCGCACTCTGTGGCGAACCCTTGACGTAGACCTCGGCATTGCTGATTTCGAGGTCTTCCGGGTTGGCTTCCATCAGGCCGGCGGCGATCTCGAAGATACGTTGCTTCGCCTGGGCTGCCGCCGCCTTGACGGCCAGGCCCGAAGAATAGGTCACTCGGCTGGCGTGCGTCGGCGCATCGAAGGGCACGGTATCGGTATCGGCATAGGCAAAGCGTACCTTTGCCACGTCGACGCCCAGCTCTGCGGCGGCAATTTGCGACAGTGCCGTGATGGCACCTGAACCGAAATCGACCGTTCCGCTCGATACATCGACCGAACCATCGCGATTCAGCTTCACGATGGCGCCAGTGTGCTCGTAGATGTCGGGAAAGCCCATGCAGCCACTGACCCAGATGCCCTGGGTTGCCAGACCGATACCCCGCTTCTTCACACCCGTGTCGCTGTTGGCCGGCTTTCGTTCAGCCCAGCCGATGCGCTCGGCACCACGAAGCAGTGCTTCCTCGTAGCCATAGGAATTCAGGGTCCAGTTGGGATTGAAAGGATGTGGATCGCCTTTGCGCAAGGCGTTCTTGATGCGAAACTCGATCGGGTCGAAACCGAGTTTTTCGCAGATCTCGTCGATTTGCGACTCGACGGCGAAACAGCCCTGCGGCGCACCATAACCCCGATAGCCCCCGCCGATCATGTTGTTGGTGTAGACGGTGAGGCCTTCCCATTTCTTGTTCGGGCAACGGTACGGGAAGGTCATCCCGAACAGGCCGTGGACCATGATGACTTGCGCACCATGCGTCGCGTGCGCCCCGCAGTCCAGAATGCTCTTGGCATGGCGGGCAGTGATCGTGCCATCGGCCTTCACGCCGGTCTTGACCCACATCTTGATGGGGTTGCGCGTGGTGGTGATGAAGTCCTCATAGCGCGTCTGCTCGATGCGCACCGGACGATGCGTCTTCTCGCTCAGCAGCGCAGCCAACAGCTCGATGTAGCCAATATCGAGCTTGCCGCCGAAACCACCACCGATATACGGCGGCTTGACGACCGTGATCCGTCCCTCGTCGATCCCCAGGCCGTACGCGAGTTTCTCGCGCAGGCCAAAGATATGCTGCGTGGAGGAATGCACCGTGAAATGTCCTTCACGATTGCAATCGATGACGCATACCCGTGGCTCCATGTAGCAGGTGTGCTGGCGCTGCGTCTGGTAGACCCCCTCGAAGATATGGTCCGCCTCGGCAAAACCCGCCTCGATATCGCCAAACTCGATCACTGGATTCTTGGCGATATTGTTGGCAGCACCTTCATGCAGCTGAGGCGCGCCGTCCTTCATCGCCTCCTCGGGATCAAAGACGGCCGGCAGCTCTTCATAGTCGATATCGATCAGTCCAAGTGCCTGTTCGGCGATTTCCTCGCTGATCGCCGCAACCGCAGCAACGGGTTGTCCAGCGTAGCGAATATGGTCGCTCAGGATCAGCATGTCGCGGATCAGGACTTCACCGTCCGAAGGCACGAAATACACCGGACAGTACGGAATCTGCGGCACATCCTGAGGTGTAAGGATTGCCTTGACTCCAGGGAAGCTCGCCGCAGCACTGATGTCGATGTGACGTATGCGCGCGTGTGGGTAGGGACTGCGCAGCAACTTGCCATGCAGCATGCCGGGCAGTCTGATGTTCACCGGGTATCCACGTCCACCGGTGACCTTGTCGAACGCATCCGGCCGGATGACGCTCTTGCCAATCGGATCCGCTACGCCCATGGAATCTCTCCTGTCAGTTATCAGCTTCCCGCCGCAATCTTGATCGCATCGACAATCTTCACATAACCCGTGCACCGGCAGAGGTTGCCGGCAATCGCATGCCGGATCTGTTCCTCATCCGGCTGATGTATCTCGTTCAGCAGCTGTCGAGCAGACATGATCATGCCGCAGGTGCAGTAGCCGCACTGCACCGCGCCAGCCTGAATGAACGCATCCTGCAGTGGATCGAGGCGATCACCTTGCCCAAGCCCCTCGATGGTCGTCACTTCACTGCCATCGATCGACAATGCATAGACCGCACAGGAATAGACACTGCTCCCATCGACATGAACCGTGCAGCAACCGCAGGCACTGGTATCGCAACCACGTTTGGTTCCCTGCAAGCCGAGTTCATCGCGCAGCACCCGAAGCAGGGTGGCGTCCGCCGGCACCAGCAATTCGTGCCGCTCCCCATTGACCGTCAGAACCAGCGTCTTCTTCATTTCGCAAGCCCCCATCAAACCAGTCTGTCGGCAGCGCGCTGCAGCGCCCTGCGCACGAACACCTTGCCCATCGCTGCTCGATACTCGGCCGAACAGCGATGATCGGACATCGGCTGAATTTCCGCTGCGATCGCCTCGCCGGCACGCTGAAAGAGTTCCTCACTCACCTGCGCACCATTCAGTACGGTTTCCGCCGCAGCCGAGCGCATATGAACCTCGTTGAGACCGCCACCGAGCACGACCCGCGCGTCGCTGATGCGCCGGCCGCCATCGAGCGTGAAGCGCACAGCCACGCCAACCAGTGCCAGGTCGTTCGCATTGGTCTCGAGCTTCAGGTACGCGCTGGTGGTGCGTGCAACGGGGCGCGGGATGAACACCTTCGAAATGTATTCACCCGGAGCCAGCGAGTTCACGAACACACCGGCGTACACATCGGCCAGTGCCATATCGCGGCTTGCATCTCCGGCGTTTGCGGTCACCACCACATCAAGCGCAAGCAGTGCCGCTGGTATATCGAAAAAGGGTACCGATGCGGCAATCGAACCACCGATCGTCGCCATGTTGCGAATCTGCGGTGGCGGGCATGCCAGAGCATCACGCAGCGCCCCGAATGCCGGCGAATCGATACCCGCCATCCTTCCAAGGCTTGTGAAATTGACCGTTGCACCGACCTGCCAGCCACGCTCATCGGCCGACAGCGTGTCGAGCCCCATGCGTCGCAGGTCGACCAGCGCCTGCACACCACTCAGCAGCCCGCGTGCCTCCAGGCCATGCAGGAAGGTACCTCCCGCAACGAGCAGTGCCGCATCCTCGTAGGTCTGGAAAACGCCGGACAACTCAGCCGCCGACTGGGGTCGACAGAACTCCTTCAGTTCGGGTAACGCCATTGTTCTCGCTCCTGCCTGGCTGCGGGGAAATCTTCTCGGCGACGTCGCGGCCGATTATAGGGTCGTCGCCGCGTGGACTGCGTCGATAATGCCAGACCGGAACAGCAAACGGCAGGCACTGCACAGTCCGCTGCAGTTCGTGCATAGTGGACGTCTGGCCGTGACATGTAGGATGCGCCGCGATGCCGGCAAGGAGATCCGCAACATGGATATCGAAAAAGTCTTTCAGGTCGCCGCACCTCGTGAAAAGGTCTGGGACTTCGTCACCAACGCCGAGCAGGTCGCGACGTGCATCCCGGGCGTCGAACAGGTGCAGGTCACCGAGCCCGGCAAGTACAAGGGGTTGATGACCATCAAGGTCGGGCCGATCAAGGCGTCGGTAAAGGCAGACGTGCAGGAGCTCGAGCGCCGTCCACCCGAGTTTGCCTCCTACGGCATCCAGGGCGAGGAAGGCGGACGTGCGAGCCGCCTGAACGCTGAGGCCAAACTGCTGTTGAAACCGCTGCAGGCGAACCTCACCGAGGTCACATTCAACGCAAACGTCGTCATCGTCGGCAGACTCGGCAAGTTCGCCGGTGGGGTCATGAACAAGCTTGCCGACGGCATGAGCGAGGAATTCGTGACGGCATTCCGCTCACGGCTCGAACCCCCGGCCGAGGCAGCTCCTCCGGCCATGGCTCCTGCAACGCCGGTACCTGGCCTCTGGTCACGCCTGATCGCCTTCCTGCGTCGCCTCTTCGGGCTTCGCCCCAGCCAGTAACTCCCTCATCCCGAACACACGCAATGCGGGGTGGCTCACCACCCTGCACCTGCCTTCCGCCCTCCACCGCGTATCGACATCTTCGCCGCATGCATCCGGCGCGCTTCGACTATAATGCCGCGCCCCGCGCATGGGGCCCTATCCCCACCGGACACTGTGGCAGCACCGATGATCGACAGTACGCTCGAGAACCTGAACGTGGAAGCAATGGAGGAACTGATCACCCCCGCCCGCCTGAAGGCCGAACTGCCGCTGACCGCGGCAATCGACTCGGTGGTCCGCAACTCGCGCAGCACCGTCAGTGCGATTCTCGATCACGATGACCCACGCCTGTTCGTCGTGGTCGGCCCCTGCTCGATCCACGATCCGGCAGCAGCACTCGAGTATGCCCGGCGCCTGCGCGAACTCGCCGACGAGGTCGACGATACGCTGTTCCTGGTGATGCGAACCTATTTCGAAAAACCCCGCACGACGACTGGCTGGAAGGGGCTGGTCAACGACCCTCACCTGAACGACTCGTTCCATATCGAG
This sequence comes from uncultured Klebsiella sp., assembly GCA_964610955.1. Classification (GTDB taxonomy): domain Bacteria; phylum Pseudomonadota; class Gammaproteobacteria; order Pseudomonadales; family UBA5518; genus UBA5518. The sequence continues at coordinate 9,512 of CAZSYV010000077.1, forward strand.
GAAGGCCTGCGCATTGCACGCAAGCTGCTGATCGACATCGTCGGCCTGGGTCTGCCTGCGGCAACCGAAGCGCTGGACCCGATTTCGCCACAATACCTCCAGGATCTGATCGCATGGTCGGCGATCGGTGCACGTACCACCGAGTCACAGACCCACCGCGAAATGGCCAGCGGGCTGTCGTGTGCGGTCGGCTTCAAGAACGGGACGGACGGAGGACTGACGGTCGCAATCAACGCACTGAAATCGGTCAGCAACCCCCACCGTTTTCTCGGCATCGACAGCAACGGCCGGGTCGCCGTGATCCACACGCGCGGCAATCCACACGCCCATATCGTGCTGCGCGGGGGAACACTGGGGCCGAACTACGACACGGTGAGCATCGCGCTGTGCGAGCGTGAGCTGATTGCTGCGGCAGTGGTGCCGAACATCGTCGTGGACTGCAGTCACGCAAACTCGAGCAAGGACCACACGCTGCAGGCACTGGTGCTCGACAACATCGCGAACCAGATCATCGAAGGCAACCGATCGATCGTTGGTGTGATGCTGGAAAGCAACCTCGAGGCAGGCAACCAGCCGATCCCGGCAGACCTCTCGAGACTGCGCTACGGGGTTTCCGTCACCGACGCCTGCATGGACTGGGAAACCACCGAGCGGGCGATCCGTGCCATGCGCACCAAGGTGCGCGAGGTGCTTCCCCTGCGCCGTGCACAATGAAACACTCCGGCACCGCTGCAGGGTGACGCACTCAGCCCCCTACTTGTAGTAGGCGTTGGTGCGTACCGAATGGTCAGTGACATCCCGAACGCCCTTCAGCTCGGGAAACTTCTCGAGCAGGGTACGCTCGACGCCGTTCTTCAGCGTGGCGGCCACCATGCCGCACCCCTGGCAGCTGCCGCCAAACTGCAGCACGGCGACATCACCGTCTTCCAGGTCCGCCAGAAACACCTCGCCACTGTGCATCGCCAGCTGTGGATTGATCTCATCCTGAATGACGTAGTTGATGCGGTCTTCCAGTGGACTGTCATCGCTCAACTTTGGCAGCTTCGCGTTCGGCGCCTTGATCGTGAGCTGTCCACCCATCCGGTCGACGGCGTAATCGATCAGCGCATCCTCGAGAAACGGTACGCTGCGCGCCTCGAACCATGCGTCAAAACCGTCGTAGTTCCGATGCTCATCATCACCAAGAATGTCTGCGTCACGGCAATATGCCAGACAGGTTTCCGCTCGTGCCGTACCGGGATTGTTGATGAACACCCGTACGCCACGTACGTCCGGCTCCTGCTTCGAGAGCAGTCCGACGAGATATTCCTGGGCCGATTCGGTGATCGTGAACATCTCTCGGGAGCCCTCACATACGAACAAGGCGTAATATATTACTAACCCACTCGGGTATTTGCGATACTCTGCATGAGAATTCCATCACTCGCCAACCGCCACCGGGTGGCCTTGTTACCATGGCTGCCTTTTTCATTCCCATTGCACTCTCGTACGTACCCGCCCGGAAGGCATCACCAATGACCGACTTCAGCCCGCAGCTTCACACCGCCCTCGGCAAGCGCATTCTCATACTCGACGGTGCGATGGGCACGATGATCCAGGCGCACTCGCTCGACGAAGCCGATTTTCGCGGCACCCGCTTCCTGGATCACCCGGTGGCGCTGCGCGGCAACAACGACCTGCTCTCGCTGACACGGCCGGACATCATCCTCGGCATTCACCGTGCCTACCTCGACGCCGGTGCGGACATCATCGAAACCAACACCTTCAACTCGACGGCGATTTCGCAGGGTGACTACCGCCTGGGAACGCTGTCCCGGGAGCTGAACGAAGCCGGCGCACGCCTTGCCCGCCAGGCTGCCGATGAGTTCAACGCCCGTGATCCACTGCACCCGCGCTTCGTCGCCGGCGTGCTGGGGCCGACGAGCCGAACCGCCTCGCTCTCGCCGAACGTCGAGGATCCGGGGTTTCGCAACGTGCGTTTCGAGGAGCTTGCCGCGGACTATCGCGTTGCAATCGAAGGCCTGATCGCGGGTGGTGCCGATATCCTGCTGATCGAGACCATTTTCGACACACTGAACGCAAAGGCGGCAATCTTCGCCTGCGAGGAGTTTTTCGACGCACATGGGCGACGCTACCCGCTGATGATCTCGGGGACGATCGCCGACGCCAGCGGCCGCACGCTGTCCGGGCAGACCGTCGAGGCATTCTGGTATTCCGTGCTGCACGCTCGCCCGTTTGCGATCGGCCTCAACTGCGCGCTGGGGGCCGAACAGCTGCGCCCGCACCTGTATGCCCTGGCAAAGATCGCCGACACAGCGGTCAGCGTACATCCAAACGCCGGGCTCCCGGATGAGTTCGGCAGCTACAACCAGGATCCCGACACCATGGCAGCACTCATCGGCGAGTTTGCCGAGCGTGGCATGGTGAACATCGTCGGCGGCTGCTGCGGCACCACGCCCGAGCATATCCGCGCAATCGCTGCCCGCGTCACAGGACTCACTCCACGGGTCATTCCGCCGCGCCCGGCGGCGCTGCGCCTCTCGGGGCTTGAACCGCTGACGATCACCGCCGACTCGCTGTTCGTCAATGTGGGCGAGCGTACCAACGTGACCGGTTCGGCACGTTTTGCACGACTCGTCCGCGACGGCGATTTCAATGCAGCGCTCGAGGTGGCGCGCCAGCAGGTGGAGGCCGGCGCACAGATCATCGACGTCAACATGGACGAGGCGATGCTCGATTCGCACGCTGCAATGGTGCGTTTCCTCGAACTTGCTGCAGCGGAACCGGACATCAGCCGCGTGCCGGTCATGATCGATTCATCCAAATGGGACATCATCGAGGCGGGCCTGCGCGTGGTGCAGGGTCGCTGCGTGGTCAATTCGATCAGCCTGAAGGAAGGTACCGAACCGTTCATCGAGCAGGCGGGCCGCGCACTGCGCTACGGAGCAGCGGTCGTGGTGATGGCGTTCGATGAGAGCGGCCAGGGCGACACACTCGAGCGCAAGCTCGAGATCTGCACCCGCTCCTACCGCATCCTCGTCGACCAGGTGGGTTTTGCCCCCGAAGACATCATCTTCGATCCAAACGTGTTCGCGATCGCCACCGGCATCGAGGAACACGAAAACTATGCCGTCGACTTCATCGCCTGCTGCCGACGCATCCGCGAGGAGTTGCCCGGTGCACTGGTTTCCGGTGGCATCAGCAATGTGTCGTTCTCGTTTCGCGGCAACGAACCGGTTCGCGAGGCGATCCACGCCGTCTTTCTCTACCACGCGATCCGCGCGGGCCTCGGCATGGGCATCGTCAACGCCGGCCAGCTGGCGATCTACGACGAGATTCCATCGGAACTGCGCGAGCGCGTGGAAGACGTGGTGCTGAACCGTCGATCCGATGCCACCGAGCGGCTGCTGGAAATCGCCACCCGCTACAGCGGCTCGGCGACACAGCAGGTGGCGGAGGACCTCGAGTGGCGTGCGTGGCCAGTGGAAAAACGCCTCGAGCACGCGCTGGTCAAGGGCATCTCGACCTGGATCATCGAGGACACGGAAGAGGCTCGCCTGCAGGCGGCTCGCCCGCTCGATGTGATCGAGGGCCCGCTGATGGCGGGAATGAACGTGGTTGGTGATCTGTTCGGCTCGGGACGCATGTTCCTGCCACAGGTCGTGAAGAGTGCGCGCGTCATGAAACAGGCGGTATCACACCTCCTGCCCTACATGAACCGTGCCGGCGAGGAGCGGCACTCGAACGGCAAGGTGCTGATGGCGACGGTGAAGGGCGATGTGCACGACATCGGCAAGAACATCGTCGGCGTCGTGATGCAGTGCAACAGCTTCG
>CAZSYV010000078.1:0-13342 GCA_964610955.1 uncultured Klebsiella sp.
GCAGGCCGAGGCCGTGTTCGGTCGCCTGGACGTGCTCTGCAACAACGCCGGCATCGGCAGCATGGGCGATTCCACTGTGCTTGGCGTCGATCAGTGGCGGCACGTGATCGAGGTTGACCTGAGCGGTGTGTTCTACGGTTGCAAGGCCGCGATTCCGGCCTTCCGTCGTGTCGGGGGTGGCGCCATCGTGAACACCGCATCGATTTCCGGTATCGGTGCCGACTACGGCTTTGCTGCCTACAACGCCGCGAAGGCCGGGGTGATCAACTACACCCGCACGCTCGCGCTCGATCATGCACACGAGAACATCCGCTGCAATGCCCTGTGCCCGGGCCTGGTCGCGACCACGATGACCCGTGCGGTCCTCGAGATCGAGCCCGTGGCAAAGGCGTGGCGCGATGCCATTCCGATGCGCCGCCCGGGCAGGCCGGAAGAGCTTGCACAGGCGGCACTGTTCCTCGCCTCGGATGAATCGAGCTACATGACCGGCTCGAGCATGGTCGTCGACGGCGGGCTGATCGCGAACAACGGCCAGCCGAACATCCCGGCGATCCTGTCGGACAGCTGAGGCGTGCGGTGCCGGTACTAGGCCGGCACGGCTTGCTGCAGCGTTGCCTCAGTGGATGACGGCACTGCCGTGAGCGGGTTGCGGATCAGGTAGTCGAAAGCGGTCAGGCTGGCCTTTGCGCCTTCGCCGACGGCAATGACGATCTGCTTGAAGGGCACGGTGGTGACATCGCCCGCGGCGAAGACCCCGGGTATCGAAGTCTGCCCACGGGCATCGATGCGGATCTCACCGTTGCGCTCCAGCTCGAGTGTGCCGCGCAGCCAGCCAGTGTTCGGCTGCAGGCCAATCTGCACGAACACGCCCTCGAGTTCGACGCGGTGCACAGTGCCGCTTGCGCGCTGACGGTAGACGAGACCATCGACACGCGCACTGTCACCGCTGACCTCGATGGTTTCGGCGCCAAGGATCACGGTGGCATTCGGCAGGTCGCGCAGCCGTTCCTGCAGCACGGCGTCTGCGCGCAGCTCATCGAGGAACTCGATCAGCGTGACGTGGGCTGCCACGCCGGCAAGGTCGATTGCCGCCTCGACGCCGGAGTTGCCACCCCCGATGACAGCAACCCGCTTGCCCTTGAACAGCGGGCCGTCGCAGTGCGGGCAGTAGGCGACACCACGGCCGCGGTACTCGTGCTCGCCGGGCACGTTCATCTCGCGCCAGCGTGCACCGGTTGCGAGAACGACCGCGCGCGCCCTGACGTTTGCACCGCTCGCCAGACGAACCTCGTGCAGCGCACCTTCGGCGCCTGGAAGCAGTGCCTCCGCAAGCTGACCGTTCATGATGTCGACCTCGTAGCGGCGCACATGCTCCTCGAGGGCGCGGGCGAACTGCGGGCCTTCGGTATGCGGAACCGAGATGAAGTTCTCGATGGCCGCCGTGTCCAGCACCTGACCGCCGAAGCGTTCGGCGAGCACCCCGGTGCGGATGCCCTTGCGTGCGGCGTAGATCGCCGCTGCCGCGCCTGCGGGTCCACCGCCGACGATCAGTACATCGAAGTGCTCCTTGGCGGCGATGCGAGCGGCCTCACGCTCGGCCGCACCGGAGTCGAGCCTGGCGAGGATCTCGGCGATGGTGCTGCGTCCCTGGAGGAAAGGTTTTCCGTTCAGGAACACGGCGGGCACTGCCATGATCTCGTGAGCTGCGACCTCGTCCTGGAACAGTGCACCGTCGATCATCGTGTGCGTGATGTCGGGGTTGACCGCAGCCATCGCGTTCAGTGCCTGCACCACGTCGGGGCAGGTCTGACAGGAGAGCGAGACGTAGGTTTCGAAGTCGAATTTCCCCTGCAGGGCACGCACCTGCTCGAGCGTCTGCTCATCGACCTTGGGTGGATGGCCGCTCGCCTGCAGCAGCGCGAGCACCAGCGAGCTGAATTCGTGCCCGAGAGGCAGGCCGGCAAAGCCCATGCGTGCCGTCTCGCCCACCTTGCGGATGGCGAATGAAGGGCGGCGCGCTGCATCGTCGCCGCGCAGCACGCTGATCGACGACGAGGTCGCTGCCACCTGTTCGAGCAACTGCATGAGCTCCTGCGAGCGCGTACTGCCATCGATCGATGCGAGCAGTTCCACGGGAGCGGCGAGCCGCTCCATGTAAGCCTGCAACTGCTGACGGATGTTGTCGTCGATCATCGTGCGTGCCCTCCCGGGATGTCAGATCTTGCCCACGAGGTCGAGCGAGGGTGCCAGCGTGGCGTCGCCTTCCTGCCATTTGGCCGGGCAGACCTCGCCGGGGTGCGCTGCAACGTACTGCGCGGCCTTGACCTTGCGCAGCAACTCTGCCGCGTCGCGACCGATGCCACCTGCGTTGATCTCGATGATCTGGATGTGGCCGTTCGGGTCGATGACGAAGGTGCCACGCTCGGCAAGGCCGGCCGATTCGATCATCACGCCGAAATTGCGCGTGATGGTGCCGGTCGGGTCGCCGATCATCGGATAGCGGATCTTGCGGATCGTATCGGAAGTATCGTGCCATGCCTTGTGCGTGAAGTGCGTGTCGGTCGATACCGAGTAGATTTCCACCCCGATGCGCTGGAATTCGCCGTACTGGTCGGCGAGATCGCCGAGTTCGGTCGGGCAGACGAAGGTGAAGTCCGCCGGATAGAAGAACACCACCGACCACTTGCCACGCAGGTCAGCGTCGCTGACGGGAATGAATGCGCCATTGTGGTACGCGGTTGCGTTGAACGGCTTGACTTCGGTGTTGATGAGCGATTGCACGGTGTTTTTCCTCGCGTTGGTTGGCTGGGTCGCAGACGGCGACGGGAGCTACTCTAGGCCGCGGTCACATGTTTATCAAATTGAATATAAAAATCATGACGATAGATTTAACCTATTGATGATCGTGTGGATGTGCTCGCTGGATGTGGCGGATTCACGCTGCCGGCAGGGGGTGACAGGCCGCTCGCGGGCATCACCGAGTGCTATGCTTCGCGGCCGTCACGGTACACGTGGTGTGTCACCGACATGAACTCGGACCTGGGAGGTCGGCAGGGTCATGCAACAGGGATCCAGCTCGCGGATCGTCTGCAAGTTTGGCGGTTCCAGCGTCGCCAGCGCCGCGCAGTTTCGCAAGGTACGTGCAATCGTCGAGGCCGATCCGCGTCGGCGCATCATCGTGCCCTCGGCACCTGGCAAACGTGATGCGAAGGATGCCAAGGTCACCGATCTGCTGTACCTGTGCCAGCACGCGGCAAGCATCGATGCCGACTTCTCGGCGCCACTGCAACAGATCGTCGAGCGCTACGAGGAGATCGAACGGGAGCTTGGCATTGCGGTGGGTATCGGTGCGCAGATCGAGCACTTGCGCGACGAGTTTGCCCGCGGAATCAGTCCCGATCACGCTGCCTCGCGCGGTGAGCACTTCTGCGCACGCCTGCTGGCGGCCTGGCTGGGGGCGGAGTTCGTCGAGGCGGCGGAGTGCATCGTGATCGGGCCGCAGGGCATGGTGCTTCCTGAAACCTACGAACTGCTCGCTGCCCGCCTCGCCGATCCGATGCGCCGCTACGTCGTGCCTGGTTTCTATGGCCGTGACCTCGAGGGGCGCATACGCACCTTTTCGCGTGGCGGCTCCGATGTCAGTGGCGCTGTCGTTGCGCGTGCGGCCGGTGCGGAGCTCTACGAGAACTGGACCGATGTTCCCGGGATGCTGATGGCCGATCCGCGCATTGTCGACAACCCGCGGCCGATGGCCGAGGTGACCTACGCCGAAATCCGTGAACTGTCCTATATGGGTGCATCGGTGCTGCATGATGAGGCGATGACGCCGGTGCGTGAGGTCGGCATTCCGGTGAACATCCGCAACACCAACGACCCGGTCCACCCCGGTACGCGGATCGTCGCACGCCTTTCGCCGGAGGTGGAGAAGACGACACAGATCGCAGGCATCGCCGGCAAGACCAGCTTTGCGATGATCACGATCGGCAAGCACCTGATGAACCGCGAGGTTGGTTTCGTCTACCGCCTGCTTGGCGTGCTGGACCATGCCGGCATTTCATTCGAGCACTGCCCGTCGAGTATCGATACGGTGAGCGTGGTGATGGACGCCGCTCAGATCGAGGGTCGTGCCGAGCAGGTCATCGAGGACATCCGTCGCACGCTGGAGCCCGACGAGATCGACTTCGTGGCGCAGATCGCCCTGATTGCGATCGTAGGCGAAGGAATGGCGCACACGGTGGGAGTTGCTGCCAAGGTGTTTTCTGCACTTGCCGAGGCGCGCGTGAACGTGCGTCTGATCAACCAGGGTTCCTCGGAGCTCAACATCATCGTCGGCGTGGCGCCCGGGGACTATGCGAGTGCGGTACGTGCGTTGTATGCGGCATTCGTCGACTGAAGAACTGGGGAGCGGGTGGTTTTCGTGGCACGGCGCAACCTGATCTCCAATCTGGCAATTCTGCTCTGCATCGCCGCGATATGCGCCGGTGGCTGGGCGTATTTCAACCGGCCGGTTCCTGTACCGGACTGGCCGGAAAGCGTTTCAGGCTATTCGTTCTCGCCGTTCCGTGCCGGCGAGGATCCGACGCAGGGAATCTATCCGACGCTGGAGCAGATCCGCGCCGACGTGGAGCTGTTGGCCGAACAGACCAAGCGCCTGCGCACCTATTCGGTACGCGACTCACTGGGTGAGATTCCACAGATTGCCCAGGAATACGGCATGAGTGTGGCGCTCGGGGTGTGGATCAGCCGTGACCTCGAGGCAAACGAGTACGAGGTGAACCGCGCGATCGAAATTGCCAGACAGGAGCGCAACGTCGACCTGGTGATCGTTGGCAACGAGGCCATCTACCGTGGCGACGTGACACCGGAACAGCTGCTTGGTTACGTCACGCGTGTCCGCGATGCCGTCAAGACCACCGTCACGACTGCGGAGCCTTGGCATATCTGGCTCAAGTACCCCGAGCTGGCCGACAGCGTGCGCGTGATCGCGGCGCACGTGCTGGTGTACTGGGAGAAGGTGCCGCCCGATGAGGCAGTCGCAGCGACGCTGGCCCGCGCCAAGGAGATGCGCAAGCACTTTCCAAGAAAACGCCTGCTGCTTGCCGAAGTGGGCTGGCCGTCACACGGTCGTGCCCAGGGTCAGGCCGAGGCGACGTACGCGGAGCAGGCGATCTACCTGCGCACCTTGCTGAACCGGCTGAACAGCGCTGGCTACGACTACTTCGTGATCGAGGCGTTCGATCAGCTCTGGAAGACCGGTGACGAGGGTGATGTCGGCGCCTACTGGGGTGTCTACGACGCAGACCGCATGCAGAAGTTTCCGTTCTCCGGCCCGGTGGTTGCGATTCCCGAGTGGCGCACGCTGGCTGCGGTGTCGATCGTGATGGCCGTGCTGGCATTCAGCCTGTTGCTGATCGACGGCTCTGGCCTGCGCCAGCGTGGGCGCGCGTTCCTCGCACTGATCGCCTTTGGCGTGGCCTCGTTTCTGGTGTTCGTCGCCTACGACTATTCGCGCCAGTACCTCGGCTGGCTCGAGTACACGCTGGGGACCTTGCTCGTGCTGGCGGCGATCGGCGTGTTCAGCGTGCTGTTCACCGAGGCGCATGAGCTCGCCGAGACCGTGTGGGCCACGCGGCGGCGCTCCTTTCACTCGGTTCACGAGGCTGGCGTGCGACAGCCGAAGGTCTCGATCCACGTCCCGTGCTACAACGAACCAGCCGAGATGATGATGCGCACGCTCGATGCACTGGCACGGCTCGAGTACCCGGACTTCGAAGTGCTGGTGATCGACAACAACACTGTCGACGAGGCCGTGTGGCGTCCCGTCGAGGAGCACTGTCAGCGGCTCGGCCCACGCTTTCGTTTTTTCCATGTCAGGCCACTGGCGGGCTTCAAGGCCGGTGCACTGAACTACGCCCTGGACCGCACCGCGCAGGATGCGGAAATCGTTGCCGTGATCGATGCCGACTACATCGTCGAGCCGACCTGGCTGAAGTACCTGACGCCGCACTTTGCCAATCCGCGCATCGCAATCGTGCAGGCGCCGCAGGACTACCGTGACGGGAACGAGTCACTGTTCAAGAAGCTCTGCTACGCCGAGTATGAGGGTTTCTTCCATATCGGCATGGTCACCCGCAATGATCGTGACGCAATCATCCAGCACGGTACGATGACGATGGTGCGTCGCAGCGTGCTCGAGCAGCTGCGCTGGGGTGAGTGGACGGTCACCGAGGACGCGGAACTTGGCTTGCGCGTGTTTGCCGCTGGGTATTCTGCGGCCTACGTTCTCGAGTCGCACGGCCGCGGCCTGATGCCGGATCGGTTCATCGACTACAAGAAGCAGCGTTTCCGCTGGGCCTATGGCGCCATGCAGATCATGAAGCACCACGCCGGGATGCTGCTCCTCGGGCGTGGCACCGAGCTCACACACGGGCAGCGCTATCACTTCATCGCGGGCTGGCTGCCGTGGTGCGCCGATGGACTCAACCTGTTCTTTACCGTGGGCGCACTGATCTGGACTGCAGCGATACTGCTGGTCCCCCGCCAGGCGCTGCCTCCCGACCTCATTTTTGCGCTGCCGCCACTGCTGTTGTTCTTTGGCAAGGTGGCGAAGATCCTCTATGTCTACCTGCGCCATCTGCACGTTCCGCTTGGAACCTCGGTGGGTGCAGCCGTGGCTGGACTTGCGCTGTCACACACGATCGGCAAGGCGGTGGTCTATGGTCTGGTGACGAAGACGATCCCGTTTTTCCGTACGCCGAAACTGCGCGGGCAGGGTGGTTTGCTGCAGGCCGTGGATGAAGCGCGCGAGGAGCTCTACATTCTGTTCCTGCTCTGGGGGGCGCTGGCAGGTCTGCTGACCATCCATGAAATGGATACCACCGACGCCTATGCCTGGGCAGTGATGCTGGTTCTGCAGTCGCTTGGCTATCTTGCGGCGGTCGTGATGTCCTTCCTGGCGGTGCTGCCGCGACGCGAGGACTCGCTGGCACTGGTGCATCCGGCATCCTGAGATGTCCGGCCATGTCCGATTGTTGATGTTGTTTGCCGGCCTGCTGAGCAGCACGGCGTTCTGGTGGTTGCTTGGTCGCGAGCAGGAAGTTCCCGGTGCACTCGCACCAGATTGGCGCGTACAGTGTGTCTCGTACACGCCCTTTGTCGGGGCACAGACGCCAGCTGATTTCGGGGTCGACCGTAAACGACTGGAGCGCGACTTTGCAGTGCTTTCCACGCTGACCGGTTGTGTGCGCATCTACTCGGTGAGTGGGATGGAACTGATCCCCGAAGTTGCCCGCAGCCATGGCATGACGGTGATTGCCGGCGCCTGGGTCGGACGCGACGATGCCGAGACGGAGCGCGAAATCCGCGGCCTGATCACGCTGGCGAACCGCTACCCTGACGTGGTGCGTGCGGTGCTGGTCGGCAACGAGGTGCTGTTGCGCCGCGAGCGCAGCGCGGACGAGCTGCTGCAGATGCTGCAGCGCGTGCGTGCCGGCGTGTCGCAGCCGGTCAGCTACGGGGATGTCTGGGATTTCTGGCTGCAGAATCCTTCGATCGCGGCTGGTGCCGATTTCGTCACGATTCACCTGCTGCCGTACTGGGAGGACCATCCCAGCGCGATCGGCGCGGCGATCGATGCCGTGGCGCACGCCCACCGGCAGGTTGCTCGAGTCTTCCCCGGAAAGGAGATTCTGATCGGCGAAACCGGCTGGCCGTCGCAGGGGCGCCAGCGTGAAGCTGCTGTTCCGGGGCGCGTCAACGAGGCGCGCTTCGTTCGAGGGTTCGTGGAGCGCGCCAGGTCGCAGGGGTGGCACTACAACCTCATCGAGGCCTTCGACCAGCCGTGGAAACGCGTCCAGGAAGGTGCCGTCGGCGGGTACTGGGGGCTTTTCGATACTGGCAGGAACGACAAGCAGGTGCTGCGGGGTACGGTTTCGAACCTGCCCGGGTGGCGCCTGTGTGCGGGTGTTGCGCTTGCGCTGTGGGTGGGACTGATGATCGCTGCGAACGGTTGGCAGTCGTGGCCTGCAGCGCTGATCGCACTGGTTGCGGCGAACGGGACGATCCTGCACCTGCAGCAGATGCGCCTGTTCAGCCGCTCCCTCGGAGAGGGAGCGTGGTTCGTGCTGCTTGCGGCTGCGGCTCTCCTGGCTGTCTGGGTGGGTTGCAGGCGCATCGTTGGCCGCGGGGCTCCGGCCTGGGGAGGGGTGGTGGTCGGTATCGTCGCCGCGCTGGCGACGATCGAGATGCTCGGGCTTTGCTTCGATCCCCGGTATCGGCACTTCCCACTCGCAGTATTCGTGGCCCCGGCGCTCGTTGCATGGCCCTGCGCGCCGCGCGAGGGTATGTGGCACGCGCGCTGCCGCGTGCTCGGCGCAGTGCTCGTGCTCTGCATTCCATTCGTTCTCTGGAACGAAACGCTGCGCAATCTGCAGGCGCTCGGCTGGGTCGTGACGATGGCCGTGATGGCCGCTGGCCTGCTCCGGCCTGAACTGCGGAACGCGGTCGCATCCGGCCGGATCATGGATTCCATGCCCCGTGCACTTCCGCTTTCATCGATCGGCGAGTGCAAGCAGCGCAATGACCGCGGCGGGAGCACCGAATCGGGCGTTGTAGAACACGAGCGCGAGCAGCGCGAGCGATAGTGCGAGAAGGGCGCATGGATGGCGCCAGCGCGTGGGGAGAAGGTGGGCGCAGAGCGCTGACACGATCGCTACGGTGCCGAAGAGCTGCATGTGGACGAACAGCCCGAAGAGCGCGCGCGCACTGCATGCAGTGCCACCCGGGTCGCGCAGGCAGGGGTCGGCTTCGGTGCCGATCTCGATCCAGTGATGGCGGATCGAGAAGAGCAGGGCGATCCAGGCTGCTGCGATAAGTGTCGGCAGCACGAGGCGGCGCCACCCGTCGCGGCACTCGCGTATCGGAACGGACATCGGTTGTCTCCGTCACGGCTTGTTTCCGGGCTGCTGAGGGTAGATCGTGCAGTGGTCGAAGTCACTGGCAGGCGCCGGACGATCGGCTACCCTGTATTGCCTGAGCCGCCGTATCGACAGGCCGATGTCCAGAACCTCTGCAAGCACACGTTCGAACAGGGCGGGCCGCTGTGTTTCACGCAAACCCGGTACGGTACGCGGATCGGCAGGCGTCAGGCCTCGATCGACGTCCACGCGCGTTGCGGCGGGGCGATCGACGTCACGGCAGCGCCCGGCTGGACCCGGACCGGGTGCCCGGCGCGCTGGGGCACGACGGCGTGCGATGCCCCGACGGCGGCCACACGCAGCCGCGACAGCGGTGCGGGTGCGGCGATATGGCGTGCTGGCCGTGCTGCGCGCGCTGCCGCTCACCGTCCGGGCGGGGGCGGTGCTGGCGTTGTCGATCATGCTCTGGTTCGTCGCGAACATCGCCTATCACGTCGTACGCAAGCCGACCGAGCTGCTTTTCCCGCTCGAGGCGCGCCTCTACAAGACCCCCTCGCAGACCTGGGCAGCCTACGGACCTCTGTTCGAGCGAAATGCAACCGCCACCATGACTCCGGATCTTCTTGCGGCACTGGCGCAGGTCGAAGCATCCGGCAATCCGGTGGCACGGACGTACTGGCGCTGGTCGGCGAGCCTTGATCCCTTCGATATCTATAGACCCGCGTCGAGTGCGGTCGGAATGTTCCAGTTCACCGATGGCACGTTCGAAGAGGCGCGTCGCTACTGCATCCGGGACAACCGTGTGCTCGAAGACGGACCGTGGCATGATCCCGACTCCTGCTGGTTCAACAGTCTGTACTTTCGTGTGCTGCCGGGCCATGCGGTCGAGCTCACCTCGGCCTACCTCGACCGGACGGTCGACCGGTTGCTGGCGCGCCACCGCCTGCGCGGTGTCGGGCTCGAGAAGCGCCAGGAACTCGCGACGCTGGTTCATCTGTGCGGCGCGGGGGCTGGCAATGCCTTCGCACGCCGTGGCCTGCGGCTGGCGCCAGGGCAGCACTGTGGAACACATGATGCGCGGGGTTACCTGGACCGGGTGGCGCGCATGAAGCGGGTGTTTCGTGGTCTTGCGCAGCGCTGACGGCGCAACCGATGGCTCGTGGAGGCGGTGATGGGAGAGGAGGGGAGTTCAGGGTTTCGCAGGGACGTGCTCGCGGGGCAGGTGGCACTGGTCACCGGTGGTGCGACGGGCATCGGTCGCGAGATCTGTCGTGTGCTCGGGAGGCATGGCGCGCGTGTGGCGCTGCTCAGTCGCAAGGAGGAGAACCTGCGCCGTGCGGTTGCCGAACTCGCAGCCGAGGGCATCGAGGCGCATCACGAGGTTGCCGATGTGCGCGAACCCGGGGAGATCGAACATGCCGTTTCCGGAGCACTCGAGGCATTCGGTCGCATCGACATCCTGGTCAACAACGCAGCGGGCAATTTCCCGGCGCCGATGACGCAGATATCACCGAACGGTTTTCGTACCGTGGTCGCAATCGATCTGCTCGGCACCTACAACGTCTCGCGTGCGGTCTTCGATGCCTGGCAGGGTGAGCACGGCGGCCATATCGTGAACATTTCGGCACCGTTCGAGCTCAAGGGCATTGCGCTGCAGGCACATGTTGCTGCAGCAAAGGCCGGAGTCGACTCCCTGACGCGCAGCTGTGCGGTCGAGTGGGGGCCGTACGGCGTGCGGGTCAATGCGGTTGCCCCCGGGAGCATCGCAGAAACCGAGGGCATGAAGCGCTTCAGTGCGGCGACCGCTCCCGATGCGGCAAGGTACGGCAATCCGCTCGGGCTCGACGGCCATGCAAGCGATGTCGCCCATGCGGTGCTGTTCTTCTGCTCTCCCGCAGCGCGTTTCGTGTCGGGGCAGATCCTCACGGTGGACGGTGGCGCAACGGTCGATCAGCTGAAGCTCGGAGTCGGACACACCGGGCTGACGACGCGGCCGTGAGGCGATCCGGGAAGGTCGTCGACCCTTGTGCGGGGCGTGCTCAGCCGATCGACACCAGCATTGCCGCGAGCGCTTCGGGTGCCGACACCATGGCATCGTGTCCCGTGGCAAGTTCGAGGTGCTGCCAGCCGGGCATGGCGAGTGCGCGAGCGTACGAGTTGTCGATCTCGGTGAACTGCGGTGAGGTGCAGCGGATATAGGTGACGGGCAGGCCGGCACCGGGTGGGTTGGTGAACCGCAGTGGAGACATGAACGATGCCAGTGGCTGCGGACTCAGATGCTGTTCCACCCAGGCAGCCTGGGCAGGATTCTCGATACCGAAGAACTGTGCCGGTGGTGGTGGAATGAGGCCGCTTCCGCCGGATTCCCGACTGAGCGACTGGTAATACGCCTGTGCCTCCGCGGGTGCGGCATGCAGCACGTGGCTGCCTGGCGGGAGAACCAGCGCGTCGAGAAACACGAGGCGGCGCAGGGCATGTGCCATGCAGTCTGCCACGCCAGTGATCACCGCGCCTGCGTAGCTGTGGCCGACCAGCACGACGTCTTCCAGATCCTCGCAGAACAGGGTCTGCACGATGTCGGCGATATGGGTGTCAAGGTCGGGATCGATGTCGCGCAGATGTGCGCGTTCGCCGAGTCCGGTCAGGGTGGGAGTGAAGACCTGATTCCCGCGTGCACGCAGACGCCGCGCAACGTTACGCCAGCACCAGCCGCCGTGGAAGGCGCCATGCACCAGAACGTAGTTTGTGTTTGTATCCACGGCACTCAGTGCTCCTTGCCGTCGACACGTGCCCGCAGCAGATAGGGGACGTAGCGCCACGCAATGGTTGCAAAGCAGGCGAACCAGCATGCAGCCGCCAGCTCGATCCACAGCAGGTAGGAGGCTGGTGCAAGTTGTGGGAAGACGATGCGCAACGCCAGGGCACCCAGCATGACCCATAACACCGCACGATCGAGTGCATCAAATACGACCTTGTGGCCCGTGTGTCCCTTCGCGATGCGGATCAGCATCGCCGGGATGATCACGCCCATGACGCCGAAGGTGAACAGATGCACCGAGATCGTTCCCGTCCACGCAAGCCCTGCCGTGCGATCCACCGCCTGCACCACCAGCTGTGCGGCGATGGCCAGGTAGCCGATGTACATGATGGCGAGTTCGATGCGCGCGAGCGCCAGCAGTGGCTTCCAGAACATGAAGCGCCACAGGAGCAGTGCAGCGAGCAGCACCGAGAGCGTTGCCGCGGGCAGCACCGGCAGAAAGGGCTCGAGAACCAGCATCAGTCCCAGTACCTTGATCGCGCGGTCGAGCCACACGTTGCGCAGGATCTCGACCTGGAAATTGCTCTTCATGAACTGGGTCAGCGTGCGCTCGAGCATCACCAGAAAGGCAACACGAAACAGCGCCAGGGTCATCATGTAGCCGGCGTGGAAGTATCTGTCGTCGAGCATCAGCTGCTTGGCGATGATGAACGTGGGCAGTGCGATGAGGAAGAAACCGTTGTCACGGTAGTCGTCCCGTGCGTGATTGCGGATCAGCGTCCACAGCAGCATCACGACGATAGCGCCAAGGAATGCGTTGGCTGCGAGCAGGAATATCAGTGGCGGCCAGTTGGCGCCGAAAGTCATCGCGATGCGCTCGAGGATCCACGCCGCCGCCAGCAGCATCAGTGCCGGGCCATGGTAGCCGCGGATGCTGACCCAGTTCTTGGTTGCGGTAAGCAGGAAACCGCCGAGCACTGCCCAGCCGAAGCCAAAGAACATCTCGTGTGCATGCCACTGTACGGGCGTGAGGCGGGTGTGCGGCGCCGGCAGGGCTCCGCCGTAGACCAGCACCCACGCAAGGGGCATGAACATGCCCGAGAGGCAGGCAAGTGTGAAGAAGGGGCGAAATCCAACCAGCCAGAACGGGCGCGATGCAAGTCCCATTGCTTCAGCGAACGACCGGTGTGCCGAACTCCGCGAGATAGTGCACGGCGGGCTTCGGCCGCTCGGGCAGCACCGAGTTCAGCTCGTACACACGGCGGTAGCGTGTCTCGCGAATCAGCCAGCGGCCATTGACCTTGAGATAGCGGTCCCAGTAGATCGCGGTGCCAGTGGTCAGGTAACTCGAGTCGAGCTGCCACATGTTGTCGGCGAGGTACCAGATCCCTGTGGCTTCGCTGTCGCCGAGGATCTGGATTTCCGGGTGATGGCCGTTGTGGTGTCCGATCGCCTGGCGGTTGAATGACTGTTTCACTGCGTTGAGGTACGCCGTCTTGCCATCGAGCTTCCACTCGTAGGTGCCACCGATGAAGTGCACGTGGACCTCATCGTGGAACAGTTCAGCGACTTCGTCGAAGTTCGCCGTGTCGACGCAGCGGAAGTAGGCGTGCTTGAGTTGCTTGATCGCCTCGATGTCCATCAGCGTCTGGATGTCGCGACGCAGCTC
>CAZSYV010000079.1:0-4209 GCA_964610955.1 uncultured Klebsiella sp.
TCGTCGAGATAGAGGTTGTAGAGCGCGGGCAGCAGCTTGCGCTGCGTGAGGTCTCCGGTCGCACCGAAGATCGCCACCACCACCGGTTGTTGCTTCGCCATCACGGAGCCCCCCACGTGGAATGGAATACGCCTTCCCTGTCGATGCGCTCGTAGGTATGTGCACCGAACAGGTCACGCTGGCCCTGGATCAGGTTGGCCGGCAGGCGAGCGCTGCGCATGCCGTCGAACCAGGCCAGTGCCGCCGAGAATGCAGGCAGCGGAATGCCGGCGACGATCGCTTCCCCGATCGTCGAGCGCAGGCCCGGGATGCTCTCGTTCAGCGCCTGTACCGCCACCGGGGTAGCCAGGAGATTCACCGGTCGCGGCTCGCTGGCAAGTGCTGCCGCCATCGGATCGAGAATCGCCGCGCGTATGATGCAGCCTGCTCGCCAGCTGCGTGCGACCGTCGCGAGGTCGGTATGGAAGCCGTACTCTGCCGAAGCCTGGGCAATCTGCGCCAGGCCCTGAGCGTAGGCGATCCACGCCCCGGCCCAGTACGCCTGTTCGAGCGCCTTCAGCACGACTGCACGTTCCACCTTCGGTGCTGCAGGTGCCGGGTAGAGGGGCGCAAGCAACTCACGCTCCGCCTTGAATGCCGACAGCCCGCGCGCCGTCACCGCCGCATCGATTGCCGGTACCGGCACACCCAGGTCCATCGCATCCTGTGAGCTCCACTTGCCCGTACCCTTGGCACGCGCGCGATCGAGGACCATATCGACCAGTGCGCCACTACCCTCCGGGTCCGGTGTGCTCAGCACCTCGACGGTGATTTCCACCAGGTAGCTGTGCAGCCGCCCCGCATTCCAGCGTGCAAATTCGGCTGCCATCTCCGCGTTCGTCATCCCAAGACGCCGGTGCATCAGGTCGTAGCTCTCGGCAAGCATCTGCATCAGCGCGTACTCGATACCGTTGTGCAGCATCTTTACATAGTGTCCCGCCGCACCCTCGCCCATCGGTGCAACGCAGGGTTCGCCGTTGACGCGGGCCGCTGCACTCTCGAGCAGCCTGCGCAGGCGCTCCCAGGAGCGTGCACTGCCACCGGGCATCATGCTCGGACCGTGACGTGCGCCGCTCTCGCCGCCCGAGACACCCATGCCGACGAACTCGATGCCATCGGGTGCGAGTTCCTCGATGCGCCGCATCGTGTCGCGGTAGAAGCTGTTGCCGGCATCGACGATGAAGTCACCGCGATCGAGTAGCGGACGCAGGTCGGCAATCGTCCTGTCCACCGCCGCACCGGCCGGCACCAGCAGCATCACCACGCGCGGTTTGCTCAGTGCGGCAACGAATCTGCCGAGATCGTCGAAACCCTGAATGTTGTCGGCCGGCAGATCACGCAATTGCGCCACCTTCTCCGCGGTGCGGCTATAGCCGCACACCGCATTGCCATGGTCGGCGAAGTTCAGCAGCAGGTTCATGCCCATCGTACCGAGCCCGATCAGTCCGAGCTCGAACTCGCTTGCCTTTGCCATCAGTCGGCCCTCCTCGAGTTGTGATCGAAACGTTGTGCAGGAAAATGGCGTGTCATTGCCGAACCCTCCGGGCCCAGTAGAAGTTGTGCGCGGCGGTTCATGCGATAGAACAGTGGCAGCAGCTCGCGGTCGTGGCGCCCCGTGGCCGTATCGGCCAGAACGAAGCGTTCGAGCGCCGCCTCGGCCTGCGGCCAGTCGACGGGGCGTTCCCCGAGCAGCGCACCGATCTCATCGAGATCGGCAGCAAGCAGCTCGGCGCCGATTTCATCATGGCGCTGCAGGTGCCTGGCAAGGCGAAATGCCAGCTGGAGCTGGTGGTCGTGCCAACCGTCACCGGTGTGCAACTCACGCAGGACCCGCTGCAGATGAGCATGACGCCCTGCAACGAGGCTCGGTTTCGGCCCTGGCAGCTCGATCTCCGGCAACTCCACATCGAGGATGTCGGCCAGTGCCTCGATCGCAAACAGGTCGGTCTCCGAACACCAGCGCAGGTTGATCATCACATCGGACCCGGGCGGTGGCTCCCTCAGCGTCGCACCAAGAGCCAGGTGGTTGGTCAGGGTGAAGGCGAAGTAGTAGATGCGGATCGCCTCGATGTCCACGTCCTTTCCACTCAGCTCGGCATAGCGTGCGTAGAGCGCATCGAAGTCACCATAGCCGATCACCGTGTCGCGGATGCGCCAGGCGGCGAGGTCCATCATCGGGTCACCGATATGTCCGAGCTCCAGATCGAGCACCGCGAGCACGCGCCCGTTCGTGTGGTGGAACTGCCCGTCGTCCCACAGGATCGGCGCCTCACGTCCACGCGTATCGGGCCAGTTCCGCTTCAGCCAGCCAAGGCAGAATTCCATCAGTGGTTCGGGGTGGCGTTTGCCTGCACGAAATATTTCCTCGTAGCGCAGGGTGCCGAGACGCCCGGATTCGGCTGGCGATGGTGCCCGACGGATTCCCGCGGTAACGAATGGCTCGAGCGGCAGCGCGTGGACTGCAGCGAGGATCTGCAGGTAGTGATCGACCACCGCATGCCGGTCACCGTCACTGACGCCACTGAAGTCCTCACGCCCCGGAACACGGTCCATGACGTAGGCGTGCAGATCGTCGATCCAGCCGTGGACGCGTGCCACCGGGATGCCAAAGTCGTGCAGCAGGGACTGGAAGCGCATCTCGTGTTCGAGCGGAAAGACCAGCGGAATATCGATGCGCTCGCCACGCACACAAAGCGCAAGACGTTCACCGTTGCGCTCGGCATCCACGAACCAGACCGGGCGCCAGCGTGCCTGACGCTCGATACCAAGCACCCGTGCACCGAGATGCGCGTGCAGCCAGTCACCGATTCTCTGCTCAGCCGTCGAGCTGTCCTCGCTCATCGTCTCGTCCTTCAGCGTCCATCCGGCGCGAAACATCGCTCTTGCCAACCCAGCATATCCTACTCCTGCGCACCAACTCTCGAAGCATACGAGTGCTTCGTGGATAATCACGCCCCGATGAAGATCATGCAGCCACAGAGCGGGCCAGTGTCATCGCATCGCTTCTGCGTTGCACCGATGATGGAGTGGACCGATCGCCACTTCCGTTTCTTCGCACGGTTGCTGTCGCGCCGTGCGCTGCTCTACACGGAAATGCTGACCAGTGCGGCGCTCATCCACGGCGAGCGCCATCGCCTGCTCGACTTCGACTGCAGCGAGCACCCGCTGGCACTGCAGCTTGGCGGTAGCGATCCACGCGAGCTCGCCGCTGCGGCACGCATTGGTGAGGACTGGGGTTACGATGAAATCAACCTGAACGTCGGCTGTCCGTCGGATCGCGTGCAGTCGGGGCGTTTTGGTGCCTGCCTGATGGCCGAGCCGGAGCTGGTTGCCGAGTGCGTTGCCGCCATGCGCGCCACCGTGCGCGTCCCGGTCACGGTGAAGTGCCGCATCGGTATCGACGAGCGCGATTCCTGGGAGGAACTCGTCCATTTCGTCGCCACCGTCGGGGCAGCCGGCACGCAGGCAGTGATCGTACATGCACGCAAGGCCTGGCTGCAGGGCCTGTCGCCCAAGGAGAACCGCGAGATTCCGCCGCTGCACTACCCCAGCGTCCATTGGCTGAAGCGCGAGTTCCCGGCACTGCCGATCGTGATCAATGGCGGCATCGGCACGCTCGATGCCTGCGGCGAGCACCTGCGCCATGTCGACGGCGTGATGCTCGGGCGCAGTGCGTACCACGACCCCTGGCTGCTGGCGCGGGTCGATTCACAGCTGTTTGGCACCACGGACCCAATGGACACGCGCCACCAGGCACTCGAGGCTTTCCTGCCCTACGTCGAGCGCCAGCTCGCCGAGGGCTGTCGACTGCATCAGATCAGCCGCCACGTTCTCGGGCTGTTTCACGGCTGCCCCGGTGGCCGGCGCTTTCGTCGCCACATCGCCGAGAATGCGTACCGCGACACAGCGGGGATCGAGGTACTTCGCGATGCCGCGGCGCAGGTGCCACGCGAGTGCGAACCACGTCAGGTCGCACTCGGATAGCAACGATCGGCGCATTCCTCCACCACTCCCGCGACGGCGGTCAACCAGGTTGGCGGCGTACTGGCCCCCCGCTTTCGCGGGGGTGACGTGTGGGGGTGACCCTCCGTCATTCCCACGAAGGAACGTCATTTCCACGAAGGAACGTCATTTCCACGAAGGAACGTCATTTCCACGAAGGAACGTCAT
>CAZSYV010000079.1:4309-11618 GCA_964610955.1 uncultured Klebsiella sp.
AGGAACGTCATTCCCGCGAAAGCGGGAACCCATCTTTCCAAAAACCGCTTGCCCTGCTTTCTCGGAGGTAACGAGGGAGATCAGGCGAAAACCCAGAGAAACTGCGCCTCACTGCCCCCCCCCGCTTTCGCGGGGGTGACGTGTGGGGGTGACCCTCCGTCATTCCCGCGCAGGAACGTCATTCCCGCGAAAGCGGGAACCCATCTTTCCAAAAACCGCTTGCCCTGCTTTCTCGGAGGTAACGAGGGAGATCAGGCGCGAACCCATAGAAACTGCACCGCGCTGCCCCCGCTTTCGCGGGGGTGACGGATGGAGGGGGGTGACGGATGGAGGGGGGGTGACGGATGGTGGGGGGGTGACGGATGGTGGGGTGAAGCTCGCTAATCCTCGAAGTCGTCGTCGAAACCGTCGTCGAAATCAAGCTCCCCAGGGCCACCTTCGAGAAGAAACTGACGCCGCTTCATGTAGAGATTGCGCAGGAACACATAACGGTCACCGGCAATCAGCTCTTCGGCATCGAGCAGCCCGGCACGGGTGTCGACCACATCCAGTGCGCGCAGCGACCAGCGCGCCGTGTCATCCTCGAGATAGGTGACCGGCTCGAGGAACCAGTCACCGCCACGCCCGATGCCATCACGTACCGAGCTCGGCCCGAAGAACGGCAGCACCAGGTACGGCCCGGAATCGAAACCCCAGCGCCCCAGCGTGATGCCGAGGTCGGTGGTCTTCTGCTGGATGTTCATGCGGCTCGCGACGTCGAACAGGCCGACGATCCCGATCGTGGAATTGACCGCGAAGCGCGAGACATCGAGACCCGCATCACCGAGTCGCCCCTGCAGCAGGTGATTGGCAAAACTTGGCACTTCGCCGAGGTTGGCAAAGAAGTTGCTTACGCCACGATCGACGAAACCGGGGGTGATCGCCCGATAGCCAATGGCCGCGGGCTTCAGCAACGCACGGTCCACGACATCGTTGAACGCAAACACGCGTCGATTGAAGCATTCCCAGGGATCGTTGCTCGCTTCGGCCGCGCGCGCACCCAGCGCCGCAACCAGCAATGCGGTGCCGAGCAGCAGTGCAGCCGCATGGCGTCGTGTCGTCTTCATCGATCATTCCGTCGTGATACAGCAGGCGAAGTCTAGCACGCGGCCAGCAACCTTCCCGCCGGATACCGCCACGCGACTCACGTTTCGCGCAACCAGTCGAGCAACTGCGGGAACAGCTCGACCTCCGCCGCCGGGTGCAGCAGCAGTCCGGTGTGCGAGTAGTCGGTGAGTCCACCTGCAGCAGTACCGACGACCAGCAGGCGTCCATCGTGGTGCCCGACCTCGTGCATGAAGTCACGCACGTCCTCCGGATGGCCGAAGGCGCGATCCGCACTCGATGCGAAATACAGGCTGCGTGGCCAGGAACCCGCCGCAAGCGCTGCACCGTAGTCGAAGCCGTCGTCCGGATCGCACCACCGTGACTGGTGCGCCCAGTAGAGGCCGTCAAGGAAGCAGCGCCTGGACTCGCGTGCCGTGCCCAGGCGCAGGGCCGGTGCGGGCAGATAGCCCTCGACGGCAACTGCAAGGCGTCCGAAACGGTTCCACATCAGGTCCACCAGCAGTCGACGCCGCAGTCCCCTGGCGCGAATGCGTCGCCGCGCCGCGAAATGCGCCAGCTGCCGCACACCAAGCGCGTCTGCCCCGTGGCGTGCGAGCGCTGCCACCGCAAGCGCCCCGCCAAGCGAGTGGCTGATCCAGGTCTGACCACGATCACCCGTGGACCGGCTAACCGCCGCAGCAAGCGCCGGGATATCCTCGGTGAGGATTTCATGGAAGCCGAAGTCACTGTGCTGATTGATTGCCGGCCAGCTCTTGCCCTTGCCGCGCAGATCCGGGACGAAGACCTCGTGGCCGTTGCGTGCCAGCCAGCAGGCGAGCCCGAGGCCGGTGTGTGAGTAGAAGATGTGCCCGTCTTCGGCTGCACCGTGCAGCATCAGCACCGGTTCGCCGCGCCCCTTGTCACCGCACCACAGCCGGCGCACATGCAGCTGCACCTTGCCGGTCACGGAAACCATCGACGATTCCTGTCTGAGGAGGTCTGCCATCCGCACGCATCGACTGCCAGAGAAGGCTGGCAAGTGTAGCCGATCCCGCCGCCATGGCTCAGGATGCCGTGCTCAGCGTGTCCCAAAGTCGCTCGAGGCGCTTCGCCGAAACTGGCACCAGCGTGCCAAGATGCTGTGCAAACAACGAGATGCGATACTCCTCGAGCATCCAGCGGTACTCGGCAAGATGTGTCGCCGCACCCGGGTTCCGCTCGAGCGCCTTCCCCAGCCGGGCGTTCAGCGCATCGAGTTCACGGACCGCCTCGAGGTCGCGCGCCAGGCGCAACGGCAGCTTCTCCAGCCGCACCGCCAGCGCCTCGAGATACACCGGGAAGCGCTCGAGCCAGCATGCAGGCGTACGGTGGAGAAAGCCGGGCACAAACAGGCCATCCAGCTGGCGCTCGACATCGCGCCGGCTGGATTCGAAGGCGTGACCATCGAGCACCGCCCAGTGCCTGCGCAGCGCATGACGCTGGGTGGCAATGCGCATCAGCAGGCTCTCCAGCGCGTTTGCCCGCGGCGTGATCTCACGCTCGCAGCGCGCGAGCAGCGCAGCATGGGACTGCGGGTCGCGCGGCAGCGCCGCATCGTCCGACGGCAGGCAGCCCTCGACCGCCGCGAGCAGCAGGTCTTCCACCAGTGCGGCGCGGTCGAACTCCGGCCCCCACTGCAGCCCGATGCGCGCATCCTTCAGCAGGTTGCGACGCAGCCACGTCGCAGTGCGCACGCACTCGATCAGCAGCAGGCGACGCACCCCCGCGCGGTGTACGGCAAGCGCCTGCGTGGCGTCCGAAAAGGTCTCGGTCGCCACGGTCTCGCCACCATCGCACAGCGCCGGGTACCCCGGCACATCAACGGCCTTGCCACTGACCCGGACGACCTCGGGCAGCACGCCGATATCCCAGCGGGTGATGCCGCTACGGGCGTAGTCCGCGGGCGCGGCACGCTGCATCTCGGTCTTCACACGTGATGAGAGTTCACGGCGGATTGCCGCCATGTCGCGCCCCTCGGCCACGATCTCGCCGTCGGCATCGTGCACGCGCAGGTTCATGCGATAGAAGGGATCCAGTGCCTCCTCCTGCCAGGCGTCTCGCGGAATCACCAGGCCACGCTCGCTGCCGAGCTGCGCACCGAGCGCCTCGGTCAACGGCGTATCGGCTGGACGCAGCCTCTCGAGCAGCGCATCGACCGTATCCGGCACCGGTACCAGCGCCTTGCGGTAGTGCTTCGGCAGCGCCTTGAGCAGCGCGATCAGCTTGTCACGCAACAGCCCTGGCACCAGCCACTCGGGCAGATGGCGGGGAAACTGATCGAGCAGCACCAGCGGCACCGCCGCCGTCACGCCATCTGCCGGATGGCCAGGCTCGTAGCGGTAGACGAGCGGCACACTGTGCCCCGCCCAGTGCAGTGCATCCGGAAACTGCGCAACTCCCGGCGTTGCATCGAGGCGGCGCAGCAGCGCCTCGCGCTGCATGCACAGTGCATCGGGATCGCTCGCGAGCACGCCCCGCAGCCATTTCTCCAGCGAAGGATGGTCGTGTACCTCGGCTGGCAGCCGCTCATCGTAGAAAGCGAAGATCACCCGGTCATCGACCAGCAGATCACGCCGCCTGCCCTTGGCTTCCAGTGCCTCGACCTCATCCAGCAACGCGCGGTTGTGCGCCCAGAACTTCTGCCGACTGCGGTAGTCGCCCTCGACCAGCGCACTCTGGATGAAGATGCGACGCGCCTCGACGGCATCGATCCCGCCGAAATCGACGTTGCCACGATCGCTGAGCACCAGCCCGAAGAGCCGCACACGTTCCCTGATGAACACCTTGCCCGAGCGTACAGACCAGTACGGCGAGTGGTGCTCACGCTTGATCAGATGCTCGGCCCACGGCAGTACCCATTCCGGCTCGATTGCCGCAACACCGCGTGCATAGACACGCGTGGTCTCGACCAGCTCCGCCGCAACGACCCACTTCGGGAGCTTGCGAGACACCGCCGAGCCGGGGTGAATCACAAAGCGTCTGCCGCGCACCCCTTCGTAGTCACGTTCCTCACCGCGCATGCCGATATGCGTCAGCATCCCGGCAAGCACGGCGCGGTGCAGCGCCTCCTCGCCGGCCGGCTCCGGGTTTGCCTGCAGACCGAGCTCACGGCACACCAGACGCAGCTGATGGTGGATGTCGCGCCACTCGCGAAGGCGCAGGAACGAGAGGAACTCGCGCTGGATCAGACGCCGCCACTGACTGGCATTCAGCGCCTGGCGCCGCTCCTCGACGTAATCCCACAGCCGCAGCACGGTGACGAAGTCCGAGCTCGGGCAGGCAAAGCGACGGTGGCTCTCATCTGCTGCCTGCTGGCGATCGACGGGACGCTCGCGTGGGTCCTGGATGCTGAGGAACGCTCCGACCACCAGCACCTCGGCCAGTACGCCAAGCTCGGCACCGGCAAGGAGCATGCGCGCGACACGCGGATCGGCCGGCAGGCGTGCAAGCTGGCGACCGATCGCGCTCAGGCCACGGTGGTGCCCCAGTGCACCCAGTTCTTCCAGCAGACGCAGGCCGTCGTTGATCTGGCGCTGCTCCGGCGGGTCCATGAACGGAAAACGCTCGACCTCCCCCAGTCCCAGCGCCAGCATCTGCAGAATGACCGACGCAAGCCCGGTACGCAGGATCTCGGGGTCGGTGAACTCGGGGCGCGCGAGAAAATCGGTCTCGGAATAGAGCCGCACGCAGATCCCGTCGCTCAGACGACCGCAGCGGCCCTTGCGTTGCTCGGCACTGGCGCGCGAGACCGGCTCGATCGGCAGGCGTTGCACCTTCGAGCGCACGCTGTAGCGGCTGATGCGCGCCAGTCCCGGATCGATCACGTAGCGGATACCGGGCACCGTCAGCGAGGTTTCGGCAACATTGGTCGCCAGCACGATGCGCCTTGCGCCACGCGCGCCGGGGCGCAGCACGCGCGCCTGCTCCGCCTGCGGCAGGCGTGAATAGAGCGGCAGTACCTCGATGTGCTGCAGTGTGCTGTGGCGCAGTGCCAGCGCCGTCTCGCGGATGTCACGCTCACCGGCATGAAAGACCAGGACATCGCCCCGGCCGGCGTGCGCCGTGTTGCGCTCGGCGGCGATCAGCTCGGCGATCGCCGCGACGATTGCAGCTGGCAGTTCGGGATCGTCCTCTGGCACGGGGCGATACCACAGCTCGACCGGGTAGGTACGCCCCGCCACCTCGATCACCGGTGCCCCATCGAAATGACGTGCAAAGCGCGCCACGTCGATGGTCGCCGAGGTGATCACCAGCTTCAGGTCGGGGCGCTCGGGCAGCAGGCGCTTCAGGTAGCCGAGCAGGAAGTCGATGTTCAGACTGCGCTCGTGCGCCTCGTCGATGATGATCGTGTCATAGCGCTCGAGCCTGCGATCGCTGCCGATCTCGGCCAGCAGGATGCCGTCGGTCATCAGCTTGACCAGGGTATCCGGCGTCGAGCGATCGGTGAAACGCACCTGCCAGCCAACGAGCGAAGCACCCGCGGGACCGAGTTCCTCGGCAATGCGCGCAGCGACCGCCTGCGCCGCGATGCGCCGCGGCTGCGTGTGGGCGATCATGCCGCGCACGCCACGGCCGAGTTCGAGGCAGAGCTTGGGCAGCTGGGTGGTCTTCCCCGAGCCCGTGTCACCGGCAAGGATCAGCACCTGATGATCGCGCAGCGCCTCGAGGATGCGCTCGCGTGCCGCGCTGACCGGTAGTTCGGCCGGGTAGTCGATTGCCTGTGGCAGCAGCGCGCTCCGGCGTTCGACACGCGCCATCGATTCATCGATGGCCGCTGTCAGCGCAGCCTGCAGGCGATCGTGGGCCTTGCCGCGGCGTACCAGTTCGGCCAGCTGCGTGAGCTGGCGCACCAGGCGCGCGCGATCGCTGCCCAGCACCTGTGCAAGGCGCTCGTGCAGATCGCGCAGCACGGGGGGAACCGCCTCCGCACGCGGGCGTCTGGCCACCATGCCCTCAGCTGCCGTGACGGGTCATGAGTCGCGCAGTTCGCGGCGCAGGATCTTGCCGACGTTCGATTTCGGCAGTTCGTCGCGAAAGACGAAATCACGCGGCACCTTGTAGCCCGTCAGGTTCTCGTGACAGAACGCCCGCAGCTGTGCCGCATCGAGCGCGGGGTTGCGCCGCACCACGAAGGCGCGCACCGCCTCACCGGTGCGCGGATCGGGAACACCGACCACTGCGCACTCGAGCACGTCCGGATGTGCCGCGATCACGTCCTCGATCTCGTTCGGGTACACGTTGAACCCCGACACGAGGATCATGTCCTTCTTGCGGTCGATGATCCGGAGGTAACCCTCGGCGCTCACCAGTGCAATATCCCCCGTGTGCAGCCAGCCGTCGGCGCTGAGGACCTCTGCCGTTTCCTCCGGGCGTCTCCAGTAGCCACGCATCACCTGCGGGCCGCGCACCAGGAGTTCCCCAGGCTGCTCACCCTCGAGATCCCTGCCCTCATCATCGACGATGCGCACCTCGGTCGAGGGTACTGCGATCCCGATCGTGCCGAGGCGGTTGGCATGCACCAGATTCACCGAGATCACCGGCGAGGTTTCGGTCAATCCGTAACCTTCGACGATGTCGATCCCGGTGACCTCCTTCCAGCGCCGAGCGGCGTCGAGCGTCAGCGCCATGCCCCCCGAACTGGTGAGCTTGAGAGTGGAGAAGTCGAGCGCGCGGAAGCGCTCGTCGTTGCACAGGGCCACGAACAGCGTGTTGATGCCGGCAAAGGCGCTAGGGCGCAGCGCACGGAATTCGTCGATGAGCGCCGTCAGATTGCGTGGATCGGGTATCAGGCAGGTGTGCGTGCCGCGCACGAGCAGCCCGAGAAAGCCGTTGAAGGCGTAGATGTGATAGAGCGGCAGCGGCAGGATCAGCCTTTCCTCACCGTCACGAAAATCACAGGTCGCAAACAGCACACCCGCCTGCTGTACGTTGTCGACGACGTTGGCATGGGAGAGCACCGCACCCTTGGCAACCCCGGTAGTGCCCCCGGTGTACTGCAGCATGGCGATATCGTCACGCACAGCCGCGGCTTCGCCGTGTTCGCGCTGCGCACCGAGTGCGAGCGCCCGGCGCAGCCCCACGGCGCCATCGATGCGATAGCGTGGCACCAGCCGTTTCAGGTAGCGTGCCCCGAGGTTGAGCAGCATGCGACGCGGGAAGGCGTGCAGGTCGCCAATCTCGGTGA
>CAZSYV010000079.1:11718-12932 GCA_964610955.1 uncultured Klebsiella sp.
GGTGACTGTAGCGAACAAGCTTTGTGACTGGCAATCGGCGTGCACACGCGGTGATAATCGCCCACCCCGAACCCGAAGCGGAGCCCGACATGCCGACACTGCGCAACTTCACTTTCGAGGAACTGTCGATCGGCCAGCGTGCCACCCTGACACGCACCGTCACCGAGCAGGACGTGCTGCTGTTTGCTGCGGTCTCGGGCGACGTCAATCCGGTGCATCTCGACGAGGAGTTCGCTGCGGGTACGCAGTTCAAGGGCAGGATCGCCCACGGCATGTACACGGGCGGCCTGGTGTCGGCCGCGCTGGCCATGGAGCTTCCCGGGCCTGGCACGATCTACATCGGGCAGGAATTCCGCTTCGAGCGTCCGGTGCGCATCGGCGACACGCTGAGCGTCGAGCTCGAGGTTGCCGAGCTGCTGCCCGAGAAGAAGTTCGTGAAGATCCGCACCACCGTGCTGAACCAGGCCGGCAAGCCCGTGCTGAGCGGCCTGGCCACCGTGATGGCACCCGCGCAGAAGCTCGAGATCGCTCGCCCCGAAACCCCGCGCGTCAGCGTCTCGGGCAATCCGGGCTGAGGGGCAGCGCGGTCAGCCGGCGGCCTGCGGCGCGCGAAACTGCTCGGGATCGAGAAACTGCAGGCGCAGGGTCACGACACCGGTCTCCGGCCTGTCGACGCCGAGCATCATCACGTTCAGCTGCCCGGCCTCATCGAGGATCGCCGGCAGGTTCAGCAGCAGCGCGCCGGTTTCCTCGCTCGAATAGAGGTTCAGTGGTTCCCTGAAACGCAGCAGCTGCGAGAGCTTGCCCAGCAGCTGGCCGAGTGCCTTGCGAAACGCCGTGAACCCAAGCCTGCCGCGGAACTCCCCGTGATCGAGTGCCACTCGGAACACCAGCTCCGACCCATCGTCGAGTTGCACCTGGGCGAGGTCGAGCAGTGCGCCGCCGTGAATCCGCGCAAAGTTGCGCTTCGCCTGCACGCGCGACGGCGCCACGAAACCGGCGTGCAGCACATTCAGTGCGCCGGTAAAGAACTGGTGCGGCTCCATTCTGGCGCTGTTGCTGCCGCTCTCGCCGCTGCCTTGGCTGCTGCCGCTTTCCTCGTTGCTGTTTTCGCTTTCGCTCATCGTCCGCCCGTCACCCAGTGGAATACCGTTAGCCGTCCATGGCCGCTGCGTGCGCAGTGTAAACCACAACGGTACGCGGGGAGTGACCCG
>CAZSYV010000080.1:0-12812 GCA_964610955.1 uncultured Klebsiella sp.
ATCGGAGGTGATGGTGGTCCATGGCGCCGAGCCACTCACGTACGGTTCGCTGACGACCTCTGGACACGGGCGCTGCGCGATGTCGCCAGAACTCAATTGCGAGAGTGGCAAACCCGGGGCGTCCCGGACGAGGTCTCCCGTCGAGCCCCACCATGATCCGCTCCCGAAAGAGGCATTTGCACCATTCGCTCACGGCCTCACGGCGCATCCAGGCACGGCTTCTGTTTCATCGAGCCGCCCGGTCTGTGCCTGCAGCGTTCCCGTTCAGGCGTGTCTCCAGCGAGCGGATGCTGTCGAGCACGACCTCGAAATCCGGTGGGTCACCGAAGATCATGCCCTGCATGGCACGATAATCGACGCGTAACTGCTCGATCATCGCGTCATGTGGCGCGAGTGCGAACGAGCCGGGCACGGCGCTGACGAGATCATAGTCCGGTCGATTGAAGAACATCCGTGCGTGTGCGACGCAATCTGCGCCGAGCGCCGCCTCAGCACCAGCCCTGACGCCGACTGGTGCCCCGACAAGCTGGTGGAGGTCGTAATAGTGACGGGACACGCGCTGGCCACCGCCGCGCAGTTCGCCGCGCCTGTCGAACCAGCGCCGCAGCCCATGGAGGATGACGATCTTGTCCCAGAAGGTACGTTCGGGATCGACCGTCCGCACGGCCGGCACAGTCAGGTCGTGCGCCGGCAGATCGTCGTCGACATAAGGTCTGATCGGCACGCCGCTGTTCGGATCCAGCGCCGATTTCGCACCCGACTCGATCTTGATCGCCGTCCGTACATAGTCCGATCGTGGCGTTGCTGCAGGGTACCAGACCAGCAGGGTCTGCCCGTCGCGATCGGTGTCGTCGGCCTCGACCCGCGCCGCATCCGCGGGAAGCCCAGCTATCCGGAGCCGGTCACGCAGGATCTGCGCCAGTTCAACACGCAGTGGACCGTTGATGTAGGCCTGGCAGGCATTCCTGATGGCGTCGAGGCGGGCTTTCCGCTTTTTGCCGCTCAGCGCTTCAAGCTCCTCGATAGTCGCCGGCTCGCCGATGTCCTCCCGGAACACGGTGATGTCGATATCCTCGCTGAAGCGGTTGATCAGGCCGAATCCTTTGGACAGGGAAGTTCCACCCTTGAACAGGAGGCGCGGACCGCCCTCGTTCAAGCCATTGAACAGGGCATCCAGGGTCCAGCAGACCCAGAAATCTTTTTCGATATTCTGGGATGCCGTGCCAAGACGTAGTGCTGTCGTGTCGAAAGCACCCAACATCGCGCCCGGACCGGCCGCAAGGATTTCATCAAACCCCGGATTCATGCTTTCACCGCCTCGGCTGCGTCGCCCCTGGCTGCCTGCGTCTTCACCGACCGCGACTTCTATCCGGACTGGACGATGGCGTCATCAGATCGACCACCACCTTCCCCCTCGACCAGCGGCTTGAGGAAGTCCCACATCCATGTCGGGAGCGCCGCCATGCCGGCGGTGAGATCGGCTTTGATGGACGGGCCCACCTTCGGATCGTCGAAGAGCCTGGCAAGCTTCCGCCTGACCTGATCACTCTCCCCCTCACGCGCCAACAGGTCGCGCAGCCAGTGGAGCGCCTGAACGAGGCGCATCGCTGGCCGCCCGGCCCAGAACAGCTTACTGGGAGCGGTCAGACGAAACGTGATCGTTACATTGCCGAGCCTGATCGCACGACGCCGCGCGTCAGTGTGCACCACGATCCTGGCAGGGACAGCATCCGTCAGGCCCAGATCGTTGGCCGCCGTCATGCCGTCGACGAGCATCCGGGCCTGATCACGTCGG
The DNA here is from genome assembly GCA_964610955.1 of uncultured Klebsiella sp. GTDB lineage: Bacteria > Pseudomonadota > Gammaproteobacteria > Pseudomonadales > UBA5518 > UBA5518. Next base: position 1,796 of record CAZSYV010000080.1, read on the forward strand.
CCGATAGCGTCGATGACCGAACGCGGATCGGGCGGATCGGGCTTCTGGGTGAGTGCGTTGAAGCCGGGTTGATCGTAGAGCCCCCGGTCAACGCGCCGAAGGACGTCAGCCTTCGTCAGCCGCTGCAACGCCTTGTCGATGGCACCCCGTGAAGCGAGATCGACGAAATCGCTGGGCGTCCACACCTTGCGCGGCACATCCGCCTGGAGGCGTGCCAGGATGGCCGATTTCAGATCTGGGAAGGCATTGTTCATGTCCGAAATTTGTAAGCTTTCTTCGGACAAAAAACAAGCGAAATGTCTGAAATAGATATACAGATTTCGGACATGTTCGCCTGCGAGGGAAAGCCTTTCCCCTGACTGACACTGCGTTACCGGCATATCCCCTCCTACGGTGAAAGTCCCGCAATGTCCCGGTGTCGCTGCCGGGCAATCTTCTCCGCAACGATATGCACCGCCTCGAGCTCGGTGCAGCCGTGCTCGCGCATGATGTCGGCACGCTCGGCCTTCTCGTGCTTCTCGGTCATGGCGAGCGCCAACGTCAACGGCGGCGGGACGCTGCGAAACAGAGCCTCCAGCTGATCGGAAAGCACCACGCCTTCGACGTACTTGCCGGGCTCCTTGCGCGCTGACAGCAGCAGACTGCGCTGCTCCGCATTCAGATCCTTGAAGCGGGCAATCTGTTCGACCTCCTCCTTCGGCATGACGAGGCAGAGCCACCACTCCACCATGTCCAGCATCTTGCGGCTCGCGTCCGGGAAGTCCTCGAGGCTCTGCGTGGCGATCCAGAACCAGGCGCCGAGCTTGCGCCACATCTTGGTGATCTTGACGACGTAGCGGGCCAGAAACGGGTTGGTGGTGATGATGTGCCCCTCGTCGGTGACGACCTGCCGTCATATGACCGATTTCGGGCATACGGCGCAGGCCCTGCACCGTGACGAGCGTGTGTGGCAGGCCATCAAACCACCAGGTGGCTGTCTTCGCATCCGAGTGCGGCCCCTGCAGCGTCAGGATCTCGCCGAGATCGGCGCCAAAGGGCAAGGTGTCATCACCCGGGTACGGCGCGGTATCGAGCAGTGCTCCGGCATCTCCCTGCAGACACTCGGGATGCGGGTTGAACCAGGGCAGGAAGTCGGTGAATGAAGGCGGGCGTTCGTAGAGCGCCTTGACCTCGGCAGTCCTGAGGGGCCTGTTAGCGCCCCCGGACTCCAGCGAAGCGGTGGCTGTCGTGCGTTGCATGAAAAACCTCAGGGGCTATTCGACGGGACTTCGCCCGGCAGGGCGTACTCGATGCGCTCAAAGAGCGTGAAGCGTGTGGCGTAGCCGGGCACCGGTACGCGCTCGGTACCGGCAAGATGCGAACACATACATCGTCAAACGCAGCGCACGAGAATTGCTACCGGCACGATCCGGCTTCAGAATCGACGCCACATACCCCGTGCGTGGAAGGCGATGAAGATGACACCTGCCTCATCACCGATTGCCGTGGTCGAAGGCTCCGACAGCGATCACGTCCAGCAGCTCCTGGCCGATGCGGCAGCCCGCTGGCGTGCAGGCGGTGCGCGGGTCGCCGGCGTGACGGCACGCTCACGCAATCTGCCAGGTCAGGTCTGTCGTGCGGGGGAGCTGCGCGACGTCAGCTCCGGCAGACGCTTCTCGATCTACCTGGAGACAGCGCCACAGGGCACCTCCTGCCACGTCGACGCTGGCGGAGTGAAAACCGCCTGTGAGGCGGTCATCGACGACATTGCAGCGAGCGACCTGATCGTGCTCAGCAAGTTCGGCAAGCTGGAGGCGGCAGGACAGGGGCTCTTCATGGCATTCCAGGCAGCGATCACTGCCGGCAAACCCCTGCTCACCAGCGTTTCGGCCAGGCATCGCAGTGCATGGTCGGCGCTGGTTCCCGTATCTGCCCTGCTTCCTGCCGACACACGGGCGCTCGACGTCTGGTGGCGCGCACAGTCACGGCCCTGAGCGCCCACGGAGGGAGAAAGACATGGGGACACAGCACAACACCCGCCTCGCACAGCGCTTCGTGGCAGCCGTCGGCGTCGTGTTCGGCATCGTCACACTGTTCGCAGGTGGACGCGTGCTTGGCGGCTTCGACCCGGGGTACATCGTGTTTCGCCCGCTGCTGCTCTACAACACGACGATGGGCCTCGCGTACATCGTCGCAGGCCTCGCCATCTGGCGCAGCATCCGCGCGGGCAGCTACGCGGCGGCCACGATCTTCATGCTCAACCTGATCGTGCTCGTATCGATTCTCGCAATCCATCGTGCCGGCGGAGCGGTTGCGCTCGAGAGTCTTCGCGCCATGGGTTTTCGCTCGACCGTGTGGCTGGCACTGTTCCTGATCACATGGTGGATCAGGCGAGCACAAAGCGTGGACTGAAGGGCTGGATCGGACAGATTTCCGTCGCATCCGGGGCGCATGGCCGGAAACGCGTCTGCTGGAGCCTTTTAATCACCCGCTGCTCACCGCTATCATTTCGCCCCCCTGAGGGATTTCCCGGTTTCCATGTCGTGTGAGCCATCATTTGCTGCACATCGGGTCATTTTGTTTCGACACCCGCGTCGTACTCGCACCCATGGTCGGTGTGACCGACGCACCGTATCGCGCACTCTGCGCGCGCCTGGGCACGCGACTCGCAATCACCGAGATGATCGCTGCAGATACCCGACTGCGCGAAACACGACGCACGCAGCTGCGAATGCGCGAGCCTGCCAGTGATCTGCCCCGCTGGGTGCAGATCGTCGGCAACGACGCGCAGGCCATGGCCGAAGCGGCGCGCCACCAGGCAGACCTGGGCGCCAGCCTGATAGACATCAACATGGGCTGTCCGGCAAAAAAAGTCTGCTCGCGAGCAGCAGGGTCCGCGCTGTTGCGCGACGAGCGCCTGGTCGGCAGGATCCTCGACGCGGTGGTCTCTGCCGTGCCACAGACGGCAGTCACCCTGAAGATGCGCACCGGCTGGAGCCCCATGGAGCGCAACGGTACACGCATCGCCCGGATCGCCGAAGACTGCGGCGTGCGCCTGCTCAGTGTGCATGGCCGCACCCGTGCCTGCCGCTTCGAGGGTCAGGCGGAATACGACACGATTCGCGATATCGTGCAGACAGTCTCGTTGCCGGTGATCGCCAACGGCGACATCGGAAATGCCGAGCAGGCACGCACGGTGCTTGCCCACACGGGTGCCACTGCGGTGATGGTCGGACGCGCGGCACAGGGGCGGCCATGGCTGTGCGCTGCGATCGACGCCGCCCTCGATGGACGGGCGCCGGACCACGTGCCCGGAGGTGCCGAACTCGCCGCAATCGTTGTCGACCACATCGAGGCCCTGCACGCATTCTACGGGGAGGCGACCGGGGTGCGGATTGCCCGCAAGCACATTGGCTGGTACGCGGGTGCACACGGCAACGACCGCGGATTCCTGCACGAACTCAACCGACTGGACACTGCACGCGCGCAGCTTGCTGCGGTGCATGAGCATTTCGCTGCCGTCTGCGACAGCACAGCGAGGGCCGCATGAACCAGGAAGACGACAAGGCGTGCGCACCGTGCACGCAAGCCTCGACACCGGCAGAGACAGTGGCCGAGGGGCACTCGCTGCGCCGCTGTGTGCAGATCACACTGCACAATTATTTTGCGCAGCTCGATGACCAGATGGTCAGCGGCGTCTACGAGATGGTCCTTGCCGAGGTCGAGGCACCCATGCTCGAGGCGGTCCTCCGGCATACGCGCGGCAACCAGACGATCGCCGCCGAGGTGCTTGGCCTGAACCGTGGCACGCTGCGCAAGAAGCTCAAGCGCTACGGCATGCTGTGAGGCATGGCGCGGCGCAAACATCCACCGCATACGGAATCTCACCCATGAATGCTCCCTCCGCAGTCGTCGCCGTTCGCCGTGCCCTGATCAGCGTCTCGGACAAGACCGGCGTGCTCGATCTTGCGCGCGAACTGAGCACGCTCGGCGTCGAGATCCTCTCCACCGGCGGCACGCAGCGACTGCTGGCGGAAGCGGGTGTGGCGGTGCGCGAGGTTTCCGACTACACCGGCTTCCCGGAGATGATGGATGGGCGGGTGAAGACCCTGCATCCGCGCGTACACGGCGGCATCCTCGGGCGGCGCGGTGAGGACGAGGCGGTGATGGCCGCTCACGGCATTGCGCCAATCGACCTGGTGGTGGTGAACCTCTATCCATTCGAGCAGACGGTGGCACGTCCGGACTGCGACCTCGCAACCGCAGTCGAGAACATCGACATCGGCGGCCCGACCATGGTGCGCTCGGCGGCGAAGAACCACCGCCACGTCGGGATCGTCGTCGACACAGCCGACTATCCGCGCGTAGTGGCCGAGCTGCGCGAGCACGGTGGCCTGAGCGCCGCAACGCGCTTCGACCTGGCGGTCAAGGCATTCGAGCATACGGCGCGCTACGACGGCGCCATTGCGAACCACCTGGGGGCGCTTGACGCAAGCGGTACCCGCAGTGGCCCTGCACGCACCCTGAACCTGCAGTTCACCAGAGTGCAGGAGATGCGCTATGGCGAAAACCCGCACCAGAAGGCAACGTTCTACGCCGAACACGCCCACGCCGAGGCGAGCATCACGACCGCCCGCCAGCTCCAGGGCAAGGAGCTGTCGTACAACAACATTGCGGACACCGACGCCGCGCTCGAGTGCGTGAAGCAGTTCCACGACTCACCGGCATGTGTGATCGTCAAGCACGCAAACCCCTGCGGTGTGGCCCTCGCACCCACCCCGCGCGAGGCCTACGAGCTGGCGTGGAGCACCGATACGGAGTCGGCCTTCGGCGGCATCATCGCGTTCAACCGCGAACTCGACGAAGAGACCGCTGCAGCAATCATCGAGCGGCAGTTCGTCGAGGTGATCATCGCGCCCGCAGCAAGCGCGGCAGCGACAGCGGCGGTTGCCGCAAAGAAAAACGTGCGGCTGCTGGTCTGTGGCAAGCTGCCCGGGGAAAGCCTGCCACGCCTCGACTACAAGCGCGTGACCGGTGGCCTGCTGGTCCAGGAAGCCGACCTGGCGCTCTACAAGGAGCTGCGTGTGGTGAGCCGCCGCCAGCCGGAGGCAACGGAGCTCGACGATCTGCTCTTCGCCTGGCAGGTGGCGAAGTTCGTGAAGTCGAACGCGATCGTCTACGCCCGCGAGCGGCGCACCATCGGTATCGGGGCGGGACAGATGAGCCGGGTGAATTCGGCACGCCTTGCGGCGATCAAGGCCGAACAGGCGGGGCTCGAGGTCAGCGGGGCAGTGATGGCATCGGATGCCTTCTTCCCGTTTCGCGACGGCATCGACAACGCAGCGGCAGCCGGCATCCGTGCAGTGATCCAGCCTGGAGGCTCGGTGCGTGACGACGAGGTCATTGCCGCAGCCGACGAGCACGGCATGGCCATGGTCTTCACCGGCATGCGCCACTTCCGCCACTGAACGGAGACAAACCCGTCAATGAACGTCCTGATCATCGGTGGCGGCGGGCGCGAACACGCCCTCGCCTGGAAGATGGCACAGAGCCCGCGTGTCGACACCGTGTTCGTCGCGCCCGGCAACGGCGGTACGGCACGCGAACCCGGGGTGCGCAACATCCCGATCGACGTGATGGACTTTGCGGCACTGGCACGCTTTGCCCGTGAAAACGCTGTCGCGCTGACGATCGTCGGCCCCGAGGCGCCCCTGGTCGGTGGCATCGTCGATCATTTCCGCGCCGCTGGCCTGCGCTGTTTCGGCCCGACGAGCGGCGCCGCACAGCTCGAGGGTTCCAAGGCGTTCACCAAGGATTTCCTGGCGCGCCACGACATCCCGAGCGCCGCCTACCGGAGCTTCACCGACATCGCGCTGGCCGAGGCCTATATCCGCGAGTGCGGGGCACCGATCGTGGTGAAGGCCGATGGCCTGGCCGCGGGCAAGGGCGTGATTCTGGCGGACGACGAGGCCACGGCGATTGCCGCCGTGCACGACATGCTGGCCGGCAACGCCTTTGGCGAGGCGGGACACCGGGTGGTGATCGAGGAATTCCTCAGCGGCGAGGAAGCAAGCTTCATCGTGATGGTCGACGGCAGCAATGTGCTGGCACTTGCTTCCAGCCAGGACCACAAGGCACGTGACGACGGCGACCACGGGCCGAACACCGGCGGCATGGGGGCATACTCACCTGCACCGGTGGTGACGCCGGAAATCCATGCCCGCGTGATGCGCGAGGTGATCCTGCCGACCGTGCGCGGCATGGCAGCCGAAGGCAACACCTATACCGGCTTTCTCTATGCAGGCCTGATGATCGCCGCCGACGGCACCCCGAAGGTGCTCGAATACAACTGTCGCTTCGGCGACCCCGAGACACAGCCGATCCTGATGCGACTGCGTTCGGACCTCGGCGTGCTCTGCGAGGCCGCTCTCGATGGGCAGCTCGATACCGTCGAGGCCGAGTGGGATCCGCGTGCCGCGCTTGGCGTCGTGATGGCCGCCGGTGGCTACCCCGATGCGTATCGCAAGGGCGATGCGATCAGCGGGCTGCCAGAAAAAGCCGACCCTCTGGCGCATGTGTTCCACGCCGGAACCGTGCTCGACACCAAGGACACGATCCGCACCAGCGGTGGGCGTGTGCTGTGCGTGACGGCGCTTGGCGAGAGCGTGGCAAGCGCACAGGAGCGCGCCTACGCGCTGTGCGCGAACATCCACTGGGACGGTTGCTTCTATCGCCGTGACATCGGTCACCGTGCGATTGCGCGCGAGCGCGTCGCCGACGCTGCACCCACGGCACTCAGGCAAAGCTGATCAGGCTGAGTGCGTGCAGCCCCTGCAGGCGCACGGCGACCTGCTCGGGTGTGAGATCCTCGATGTGGGTGGCGACGATCCATACATGACCGAAGGGATCACGCAACGCCCCGTTGCGATCACCGTAGAACTGATCCGTGACGCCGCGCAACTGCACGCCACCGGCGGCAAGTGCGCGCGCAAAGCATGCATCGACATCGTCGACATAAAGACGCACGGCAACCGAGGTGCCGGCAAGCGACGAAGGGCTCTGCTGCGGGCTCCCGGTCATCTCGTCAGCGAGCAGGACCAGTGCCTCTCCAATGCGGATCTCCGCGTGGGTGACGAATCCTGCAGGAGTCTCCAGCCGCAGCACTTCCTCGGCGCCGAATGCGCGTCGGTAGAAGTCGATTGCCGCCACTGCACCACGCACGCTCAGATACGGAGTGATCGCCGGACAGCGTCGCGGCCCTGAAGGCAAGCTCATCGTCGGTCTCCACTGTTGGAAATCATTCAGACAATCTCGAAATCGTGCGTGATCTCGACTCCGGCCCTGCCCAGCATGATCGACGCCGAGCAGTATTTTTCAGCCGAGAGCTGCACCGCGCGCTCGACCTGCTTCGGGTTCAGCTCCTCGCCACTCACCACGAAATGCAGGTGGATGCGCGTGAACACGGCAGGAATCGTGTCGGCACGCGTGGCGCTCAGCTCGACCCGGCAGTCACGGACCTTCTGCCGCGACTTCTCGAGAATGTTCACCACATCATAGGTCGAACAACCACCGACACCGAGCAGGACCATCTCCATCGGTCGCAGTCCGATGTTGCGCCCACCCCCATCAGGCGGCCCATCCATCACCACGGCGTGACCGCTTCCCGACTCGGCCACGAACGCCCGACCACTCAACCACGTAACGGTGCCCTTCATCCCCGGTCTCCAGATTCGTTGCGCCACGGCAGGCTCACTGCAGCGCAGGGTAGCAAGCCAGCCCGGTCGCGCCCAGTAGGCGCACGTCAGGACACCGTCAGGGAGCCCCCTGCAGATCGGCTCTCACGCAACGCTCATGCGTACTATCATTGTGTGCGTTACATCACATATCGACCACCGAGGTGACCACCGTGCAGATCACCCCTCCCGTGCCGCGCATCCGCAATCTCGACGCCTTCCTGCAGCGCTGCCACATGCGGCGCTTTCCGGCGCGCAGCACGATCATCCACGCCGGCGAGCACGGCGACAGCCTGTTCTACATCGTCAAGGGTTCGGTGACGGTGATGATCGAAGGTGACGATGGCAAGGAGATGATCGTCGCATACCTGAACAAGGGCGATTTCTTCGGTGAGATGGGCCTGTTCAATGCCGATGAAAACCGCAGTGCCTGGGTTCGTGCAAAGACCGAGTGCCAGGCGGCGGAGATCGGCTATGCGCGCTTTCGCGAATTCGTCGAACAGCATCCGGACGTGCTGTTCGAGCTTGCGACCCAACTGGCGACACGCCTGCGCACCACCACGCGCAAGGTCGGCGACCTGGCGTTTCTCGACGTCACCGGTCGGGTCGCACGCACCCTGCTCGACCTGTGCAGGCAGCCGGATGCAATGACTCACCCCGACGGCATGCAGATCCGCGTCACCCGCCAGGAAATCGGACGCATCGTCGGCTGCTCGCGCGAGATGGTCGGGCGCGTACTGAAAACGCTCGAGGAGCAGGGCCTGGTCGATGTGAAGGGCAAGACGATGGTGGTGTTCGGCACCCGCTGAAGGCGGACCGTCTACCTGCCGAACAGCTCGCGCAGACGCTCCCCCGGGTCCGGGGCACGCATCAGGCTCTCACCGACCAGGAAGGCACGCACACCATGGGCACGCATTGCTGCCACATCGGCCGCGGTCGCGATACCGCTTTCGCTGACGACGATGCGATCTGCAGGGATGCCATCGAGAAGCGCGTAGGTGGTCTCGAGCGAAGTCTCGAAGGTGTGCAGGTCGCGGTTGTTGATCCCGATCAGCCGCCCAGGCACGCGCAGGGCCAGGGCAAGCTCGGTGGCATCGTGCACCTCGATGAGCACATCGAGCCCGACTTCACCGGCAAGTGCCGCCAGTTCTCCCATCAGGGTGGGTTGTTCGAGGAACGCCGCGGCAATCAGCAGCACACAGTCGGCACCCAGCACGCGGGCCTCGAGCACCTGGTAGGCATCGACCGTGAAGTCCTTGCGCAGCACGGGCAGCGAAACGGCAGCACGCGCAGCCTGCAGATGGGCGTCGGCACCCTGGAAGAAGTCGACATCGGTGAGTACCGAGAGACAGCACGCATCGCCACGTTCGTAGGAGCATGCGAGCATCGCCGGATCGAAATCGGCACGGATCAGGCCGCGACTCGGCGAGGCCTTCTTGATCTCGGCAATCACCGCGTTGGCGCCACTGGCAACCCGTCGCGCGAGCGCATCGGCAAAGCCACGCGCGGGCGGCACATCGCGCAGCGCGGCGCGCAGCTCGTGCAGCGGACGCGCCAGGCGGCGCGCTGCAACCTCCTCGTGCTTGCGCGCCAGAATACGGCGCAGAATCGTCGGCGTGTTCATGTGCCACCCAGACCGGAGCAGAAGCCAGCCAGCGCCTCGATGCGCTCGAGCGCACGTCCGGAGCGGATCAGCTCCTGCGCAAGCGCCACACCATCACGCGCCGTGGCGGTGATGCCACAGAGGTAGATTCCGGCGCCCGCATTGATCGCGATCAGATCAGCCGCCTTCGCCGCGTGTGGCGCCTCACGCCGACCCAGAGCGTCACGGATCAGCGCCGCGGAAGAGGCACCCGAATCGACCTCAAGCCCGATCAGGCTCTGGCTCGACACACCCAGATCCTCCGGTGACCAGCACTGCTCGCTGAGCACGCCATCGCGCAGCTCGATCACATGGGTGCGGGTCGCCAGGCTGATCTCGTCGAGGCCATCCTCGGCATGCACCACCACCACGTGCTCGGCGCCGAGCTTCTGCAGTACTTCTGCCATTGGCCGGCACAGCGCACGGCTGAACGTCCCGACCAGCAGACGCCGAACGCCTGCCGGATTGGTGAGCGGGCCCAGGATATTGAACAGCGTGCGCAGCCCAAGCTCGCGGCGTGGACCGATCGCATGGCGCATCGCCTCATGATGGGCCGGCGCGAACATGAAGCCGATCCCCACCTCGCGGATCCCGCGTGCAACCAGTTCGGGCGCCAGGCCAAGCTTCACGCCCAGGTGCTCGAGCGCATCCGCGCTGCCACTCGCGCTGGAGACACCGCGATTGCCGTGCTTGGCCACGTGGCCACCGGCTGCCGCAACGACGAAGGCTGCGGCACTCGACACGTTGAACAGGCGTGCACCATCACCTCCAGTACCCACCAGATCGACCAGCGGGGCCACTCCGACGTCCACAGGAGCCGCCAGCTCACGCATCACTTCCGCTGCTGCCGTGATCTCGTCGATCGACTCGCTCTTCATGCGCAGTGCGACCAGCAGCGCGCCGATCTGCGCATCGGTGCAGCCACCGGTCATGACCGTGCGCATCACCGCACGCATCTCCTCGCGTTCAAGGTCGATGCGCTCGACGACCCGTTCGAGTGCCTTCTTTATATCCATGTCTCAGCCCACCGTTGCCAGCCGATGGCGCGGCAGTCCAAGGAAGTTGGCGAACAGCGCATGCCCGTGCTCGCTGAGAATCGATTCGGGGTGGAACTGCACGCCCTCGAGCGCCAGCTCGCGGTGGCGCACGCCCATGATCTCGTCGACCTCGCCGTTCGCATCCTCGGTCCAGGCGGTGACTTCAAGGCACTCGGGACAGCTCGCACGCTCGATCACCAGCGAGTGGTAGCGCGTTGCAGTGAAAGGTTGGGGAAGCCCGCTGAACACTCCGGTGCCACGATGGTGGATCGCCGAAGTCTTGCCGTGCATGACCTCGCGCGCACGCACGATGCGCCCGCCAAAGGCCTGTCCGATGCACTGGTGTCCGAGACAGACACCGAGGATCGGAATGCTGCCGGCATAGCGGCGGATCACCTCAAGCGAAATGCCCGCTTCATCCGGAGTACAGGGGCCCGGCGAGATGACGATTCCCTGCGGAGCGATCAGCGCCACATCGGCCGCCGTGATCTCATCGTTGCGCACGACCCGCAGCTGCGCGCCAAGCTCGCCCAGGTACTGCACCACGTTCCAGGTAAAGGAATCGTAGTTGTCGATGACCAGCAGACTTTCGATCATGTTCCTTCGACTTGCGCCCCGATTGCGCC
>CAZSYV010000081.1:0-8616 GCA_964610955.1 uncultured Klebsiella sp.
GCATCACGCCGCGCCACGGCTTCCTGCAGCATCTTCTGCTGATCGGCAGCGCTGGCGGCATTGAACTTTGCCTTCGCCTGCTCTGCTGCCTGCTGGTCGGCAGTGCGCCCGGCAAGCACCTCCTTCAGCAGGCTGTCGAGAGAGTCGGCAGCATGCGCCATCGCGCCGAACTGCAGCAGCGAGGCCGCCACCGCATACTTGAGCATATTGCGCAAATTGATCACTGCACTACCTCCTGCGGGGCGGGAACCGGAACGATCAGCAGATCGGGTGCGCCATCCTTCTTGGCGACCCGACGGGCCTCGACGATCGCGTCGGCATAACTGTTGTCAACTACCCACTGCTTCGACGCGGCATCCCAGTAACCGGTCTCGGATCCGTCGAGTGACTGGTACATCAGCGAGACGCGCCCGAGCCGCACGAAGGACACGACCCGATCGACGCCATCCTTGTTCAGGATGCCGTCGTAGCTGTCGAGCGTGCGCCCGTTTTCCAGCTCGATCTGGTAGGCCTCCATGATGCGCCGATACTTTTCCGAAATCGTCACATCCGCACGCAGCATCATCTCCTGCAGCGACTTCACACGCGCGGTGCGCTCCTCGAGCAGAAAGGGCACATCGAGTGCGATGAAGCGCTCCAGCGCATCGACCATGCGCTGCATCAATGGCTGCACTTCACGGTTGGTGGTCTCGATGTCGAGCAGCTGCTTCTCGATCGATGCCATCTCGGTACGCTGCGCCGTCACCTGCTTCTCGAGCTGCGAGTTGTATTTCTCGAGGCTCTCGGCATCGGCCTGTGCGCTCGCGTAACGGCTCGCCGCATCCTGCAGCCGGTCACGGATCTCGTTGATGCGCTTCTGCGATGCAGCAGCTGCCTTGTCGGCCTCGCCCTGTGCGCTCATTGCCGAGTCGAGCGTCTGCGCGCCGACGGGCGCTGCAACCAGCGCGACGGCACCGGCACCGATCAGGAGGGCCAGCGCCCCCGCGATCCTGGATTTGGAAGGAGTCATGACGGGTAGCGCCTCCTGATCAATGAGTTCGACAGAGCGGAAACGGATGACATCGATTTGTAACCTTCGAGCAGTCTGTTATTGCTTGTTGCGGCGCCAGGACTCTTCGAGGAACGGATGAGATCGAAGGCGCTCTTTGCTCGGCACTCTAATGGAGGATTTTTCATGTTGCAAGCAATTGCGTGCACGCGTGCATGCTTTGTCTGCGGCACACTCGCAGCAATGGTTCCGGCGTTACAAAAATCCTCAACGAAACACTCTCTGCCACTGGCGAAGCAACGGCCGATCCCTATAATGGCGCCCGAGCACTGACGCACCCACAGTACCCGCAGCTCGGTTCGATCACCTGGGTGTGATGGCGTGAGGGACAACCATGAGTCCTGGGCTGGACGCGCTGAGCCAACACTGGTCGGTCGCGGTTTTCGTCTTCATCATTCTTCTTGTCTGCGCACTGATGCTTGCGGTCTCCGCAGTGGCCGGGGGACGCACCGCCGGGCGCGCCAAGAACGAGCCATTCGAGTCGGGCATCGTGTCGACCGGCAGTGCACAGCTGCGCCTGCCGGCCAAGTTCTACCTCGTTGCCATGTTCTTCGTCATCTTCGATGTCGAGGCGCTGTTCCTTTACGCATGGGCCGTGGCACTGCGCGAGAGCGGCTGGATCGGCTTCATCGAGGCGGCGATCTTCATCCTGGTGCTGCTCGCCGGACTCGTCTATCTGTGGCGCATCGGCGCACTGCTCTGGCACCTTCCGCCACGGCGTCGCACGCACACACGCTGAGGTACACACCATGGACTACCGACTGGTACCGATCGCAAGCGACGCAACTCCTGCGGATGTGGCGCGCGAGTCGGCGGAGGCGATCGAGCGTGAAGTGCACCGCAACGTGTTCCTCGGTCGTCTCGAGGATGTGCTGCACAAGGTCGCCGGCTGGGGCCGCAAGAACTCACTGTGGCCGTACAACTTCGGCCTGTCGTGCTGCTACGTCGAGATGGCAACCGCATTCACCGCACCGCACGACATCGCCCGCTTCGGCGCCGAGGTGATTCGTGCCTCACCACGCCAGGCCGACTTCATCGTGATCGCGGGTACGACGTTCCTGAAGATGGCACCGGTGATCCAGCGGCTCTACGAACAGATGCTCGAACCGCGCTGGGTGATCTCGATGGGTGCGTGCGCGAACTCGGGCGGCATGTACGACATCTATTCGGTCGTCCAGGGTGTCGACAAGTTTCTGCCGGTCGACGTCTACGTTCCCGGCTGCCCACCGCGCCCGGAAGCCTTCCTGCAGGGACTCATGATGCTGCAGGACGTGGTTGGCACCGAACGCCGTCCGCTGTCGTGGGTGGTCGGCGACCAGGGTGTGCACCGCATCGAGGTGCCATCACAACGCGAGCAGCGGCGCGAGCAAAGGATGGCGACCACCACCCTGCGCACCCCGGACGAGGTCTGATCCATGGGCAGCAGCGACCCGATTTTCCTGCAGCGAACACCGCGATGAAGAAGAAGCACATTCCCGGAGCCGAGGGGTCGCTGCCAGGTGACGAGCACAGCGTCGTCACCGAGCTGTACCAGCGTTTCGGCACCACCGCGGTCACCTTCCAGGAAACCGTCGACCGGCTGGCGACGGTGTGGGTGGATCGCGGGATACTGCTGGATGTGCTGCGCTTCCTGCGCCAGGTGCCACAGCCCTATGTGATGCTCTATGACCTGCACGGTGTCGACGAGCGCCTGCGCACGCACCGCGAAGGCTTGCCACCAAGCGACTTCACCGTCTTCTACCATCTACTGTCACCCGAGCGGAACAGCGATGTGCGCGTCAAGGTGGCACTTGCGGACGGTGATCTGCACGTACCGACGGCAACCGGCATCTGGCCGAATGCAAACTGGTACGAGCGCGAGGTATGGGACCTGCTCGGCATCGTCTTCGACGGCCACCCGTTCCTGCAGCGCATCATGATGCCGCGCACCTGGCAAGGGCATCCGCTGCGCAAGGATCATGCTGCGCGGGCCACCGAATTCGACCCCTACACGCTCGACGCGGCCAAGCAGGACATGGAGCAGGAGGCGCTGCGCTTCATTCCCGAGGAGTGGGGCATGAGCCGTGCCAGCGCGCACTCGGACTTCATGTTTCTCAACCTCGGCCCGAACCACCCTTCGGCGCACGGTGCGTTCCGCATCGTGCTGCAGCTGAGCGGCGAGGACATCATCGACTGCGTCCCCGACATCGGCTACCACCACCGCGGCGCCGAGAAGATGGCCGAGCGCCAGTCGTGGCACAGCTACATCCCCTACACCGACCGCATCGACTACCTCGGCGGGGTGATGAACAACCTGCCCTACGTGATGGCCGTCGAGGAACTCGCCGGGATCCGCGTTCCCGAGCGAGTGGAGACGATCCGGGTCATGCTGTGCGAGTTCTTCCGCATCACCAGCCACCTGCTGTTCCTCGGCACCTACATCCAGGATGTCGGCGGCATGTCGCCGATCTTCTTCATCTTCTCCGACCGCCAGAAGGCCTACGACGTCATCGAGGCGATCACCGGTGCGCGCATGCACCCGGCATGGTTTCGCATCGGCGGCCTGATGCACGATCTGCCGAAGGGCTGGGACCGCCTGGTGCGCGAGTTCTGTGACTGGATGCCGCAGCGGCTCGATGACTACGAGAAGATGGCGCTGAAGAACGGCCTGCTGCGCTCGCGAACGATCGGCGTTGCCCAGTACGACACCCGCGAGGCGCTCGAGTGGGGCGTGACCGGTGCGGGGCTGCGCGCCACCGGTTTCAACTACGATCTGCGCAAGGCCCGCCCCTACTCCGGCTACCAGAACTTCGACTTCGAGGTGCCGCTGGCAAGCAACGGCGACGCCTACGACCGCGCAACGGTGCGCCTCGAGGAGATGCGCCAGAGCCTGCGCATCATTCGCCAGTGCCTCGACAACATGCCGGCGGGACCGTACAAGGCAGACCACCCGCTCACCACGCCACAGCCCCGCGAGCGCACGCTGCAGCACATCGAGACGCTGATCACCCACTTCCTCGGCGTTTCCTGGGGGCCGGTCATTCCCGCCGGCGAGTGCTGCCGCATGATCGAGGCCACGAAGGGGATCAACAGCTACTACCTGACCTCGGACGGAGGCACCATGAGCTATCGCACCCGCATCCGCACGCCCAGTTTCCCCCACCTGCAGCAGATACCCATGGTGATCCGCGGCAGCCTCGTCGCGGATCTCATCGCCCACCTCGCCAGCATCGATTTCGTGATGGCCGATGTCGACCGTTGACTCTCCCATCACAACCGACGCGGGGACCGGCTTTCTGTCGGAGGGCGAGCTCGCGGTGATCCGTCACGAGGTGGCGCACTACGAGAATCCGCGCGCCGCGTGCATCGGTGCGCTGAAGGCAGTGCAGGAAGCCCGTGGCTGGGTGCCCGATGCAGCGATTCCGGCAATTGCCGCCGAGCTCGGCATCACGGCAGCCGATGTCGAGGGAGTCGCGACCTTCTACAGCATGATCTTCCGCCACCCGGTCGGGCGGCACGTGATCAAGGTCTGCGACAGCATCGCCTGCTACCTCACCGGCTACGACGAACTGCTCGCTGCGATACACAGCGCGACCGGGCTCGACTGGGGCCAGACCGGCGCCGATGGCCGTTTCACCCTGCTGCCGGTATGCTGCCTCGGCAACTGTGACAAGGCGCCGTCGCTGATGATCGACGACGACACCTGGGGGCCCGTCGACCCGGCAGAGATTCCTGAACTGCTGGAGCGCTACCGGTGAACGCACGCACACGCGAGACACACCCGCTCACCTGGCGCCTCGATCACGAGGAGCCGGTGACGGGAATCGGTGCCTACACGGCGCTCGACGGCTATGCGGCACTGCGCAAGGCGCTGCGCGACATCGAGCCGGCAGCACTGACCCAACTGGTCAAGGACTCGAACCTGCGCGGGCGTGGCGGTGCAGGCTTCCCCACCGGGGTCAAGTGGAGTCTGGTACCGATGGACGCCGATGCGGGCACCAAGTACCTGCTGTGCAACGCCGACGAAATGGAACCCGGCACCTTCAAGGACCGCCTGCTGCTCGAGCAGCTCCCGCACCTGCTCATCGAGTCGATGATCCTTGCCGGATGGGCGATCCAGGCAACGCGCGGCTACATCTTCCTGCGCGGGGAGTACGTGCTTGCCGCCGAACGCCTCGAACGCGCGCTCGTCGAGGCACGCGAGCAGGGCTTCCTCGGCCACGACATCCTCGGTACCGGCTGGGACTTCGATCTGTTCGTGCACACCGGTGCGGGCCGCTACATCTGCGGCGAGGAAACGGCGCTGATCAGTTCGCTCGAGGGCCGGCGCGCGATCCCGCGCGCGAAGCCACCGTTCCCGCAGATCGCCGGTGCCTGGGGACGGCCGACGATCGTGAACAACGTCGAGACCCTGTGCAACCTGCCCGAGATCGTCATGCACGGCGCGCAGTGGTTCGTGGGGCTCTCGGGCGGGCGCAGCAGCGACAGCGGAACCAAGCTCTATGGCGCCGCGGGACGCGTGTGCCGTCCCGGGCTGTGGGAGCTGCCGATCGGCACCAGCGCACGCGAGATCCTCGAGGAGCACGCCGGCGGCATGCAGCCCGGGCGCGAACTCAAGGCGTGGCTGCCGGGCGGTGCCTCGACCGACTTCCTGCTGCCCGAACACCTCGACCTGGCGATGGACTATGACACCATCGCCAAGGCGCGCAGCCGCCTCGGCACCGGCCTGATGATGGTCGTCGACCATACCCAGCCGATCGTGCCGGTGGTGCGCAACATCGAGCAGTTCTTCTCGCGCGAGTCCTGCGGCTGGTGCACGCCGTGTCGCGACGGTCTGCCCTGGTCGGCCAAGCTGCTGCGTGCGATCGAGCGCGGCGAAGGACGCCCCGGTGACATCGAGGCGCTCGAGGGCATGACCAAGGACCTCGGTCCGGGGCGCACGCACTGCGCCCTCGCCCCGGGGGCCGTCGAGCCGTTGCAGAGCGCGCTGCGCTTCTTTCGTTCGGAGTTCGAGAGCGGCATTCATGCACCTGCGGCCAGCAAGGGGGGCAATTGATGGCGACGATCCACGTCGACGGCAAGAGCTACGAGGTCGAGGGCAGCGACAACCTGCTGCACGCCTGCCTGTCGCTTGGGCTCGACATCCCGTACTTCTGCTGGCACCCCGCACTCGGCTCGGCCGGCGCATGCCGCCAGTGTGCGGTGAAGATGTACCGCGACGCCGACGATCGCCAGGGTCGCATCGTCATGTCGTGCATGACGCCTTCGGCAGACAACACCTGGATCTCGATCGACGACGAGGAAGCGCGTGCATTTCGCAAGAGCGTCATCGAGTTCCTGATGGTCAACCACCCGCACGACTGCCCGGTGTGCGAGGAAGGCGGGAACTGTCACCTGCAGGACATGACGGTGATGACCGGTCACAACGACCGGCGCTTTCGCTTCAACAAGCGCACGCACCACAACCAGGACCTCGGACCGTTCCTCAACCACGAGATGAACCGCTGCATCGCCTGCTACCGCTGCGTGCGCTTCTACAACGACTACGCCGAAGGCAAGGACTTCACCGTCTTCAGCGCACACGACAGCGTCTACTTCGGGCGCGTCACCGACGGGGTGTTCGAGAACGAGTTCTCCGGCAACCTGGTGGAAGTCTGCCCGACCGGCGTGTTCACCGACCGTACCCACTCCGAGCGCTACAACCGCAAGTGGGACATGCAGTTCGCGCCAAGTGTGTGCCAGCAGTGTGCGGTCGGCTGCAACACCAGCCCGGGTGAGCGCTACGGCGAGCTGCGTCGCATCGAAAACCGCTACAACGGCGAGGTGAACCGCTATTTTCTCTGCGACCGTGGCCGCTTCGGCTATGGCTACGTGAACCGCAAGGATCGTCCGCGGCAGATGCTGGCGCGCGCCGGCTCGGCCTTCGAGGCAGCGAGCGTCGAAGGCGGGCTCGAGCGCATCGCGGTGGCGATGCATGGCGCCCGACTGATCGGCATCGGCTCGCCACGCGCGAGCATCGAGAACAACTTCGCACTGCAGCGCCTGGTCGGCGCCGGGAACTTCTCGAGTGGAGTCGAGGCCACCGAGACGGCACTGTTCAGGCAGGTGCTTGCCGTGCTGCGTCACGGCAGTGCACGCACACCCTCGCTGAGCGAGATCGAATCCTGCGACGCCATCCTGGTGCTTGGCGAGGACCCGACGCTGACCGCGCCGCGCGTCGCACTCGCGCTGCGTCAGGCACTGCGTCAGAAGGCGGTCGAACTGGCGGCGCAGAAGCGCATCTTCGCCTGGCAGTCCGAGGCGATCAGCGTCATCGGCCAGGGCGAACGCCACCCGCTGTTCATTGCCGCCAGCGACACCACACGCCTCGATGACGTGGCACGGCGCACGCTGTGCACCGATCCCGAGCGCATCGCAGCGGTCGGTTTTGCGATCGCCCACGCAATCGACCCCGAAGCCCCCGCCGCCACCATCGACACAGGGATGGAAGCCTTCGTCAGCGAGGCAGCCGCAGCGCTCAGCGGTGCCACCCACCCGCTGATCGTCTCGGGGACGGGGCTGCGCAGCGCTGCAGTGCTCGATGCCTGTGCAAACATCACCCGTGCGCTTGCCACCCGCGGCCTGCAGCCCGCACTGTCGCTCTCGCTGCCGGAGGCAAACAGCATGGGCGCGGCACTGTTCGACGGCTGCGACGTCGAACAGGCGCTGGCTGCGGTGGACGAGAATACCGTGCTGTTCATCCTCGAGAACGACCTCTACCGGCGCACCGATGCTGCACGAGTCGACGCAGCGCTCGAGCGGGCGCGCTGCGTGGTGGTGATCGACCACCAGCTCACGGCAACGGCGCAACGCGCCCACCTGCTGCTGCCAGCGGCAAGCTTTGCCGAGGCAACGGGCACGGTGGTAAGCAGTGAGGGACGCGCGCAGCGCTTCTTCCAGGTCTACGACCCGGCGTTCCAGGACCCCGAAACACAGATCCGCCAGGGCTGGCGCTGGCTGGCGGCGCTGCAGACGCGCAGCGAGCTCGGCGCACCGCCCTGGACGAGCTTCGACGAACTCGTTGCCACCTGCGCCGGCGAACACCCCGCACTTGCCGGCATCACGGCAGCCGCACCCGACGCGAACACGCGCATACACGGTCAGGTGATCGCCCGTCAGCCCGCGCGCTACTCGGGACGCACTTCACTGCGGGCAAACATCTCGGTGCACGAACCGCGCATGCCACAGGATGCCGACAGCGCGCTTGCCTTCTCGATGGAAGGCTACATGGGCCGTGATGCACCGGGTTCGCTGACCCCGTACGCATGGAGCCCGGGATGGAACTCGCCACAGGCGTGGAACAAGCTGCAGGACGAGGTGGGTGGACACCTGCGCCAGGGTGACCCGGGCGTGCGCCTGATCGAGAACGACTCGAGTGCGGGCTACACAACGCCCTCATCAGGCGGCACGCAGGAACGCTGGCAAATCACACCGCTTTACCACCTGTTCGGCAGCGAAGAGCTCTCGGCGCGTGCCCCGGTCACGGCAACACAGCTCCCGCACCCCTACGTCGCCCTGCACCCCGACGAGGCGGCACAGCTGCAGCTGAC
>CAZSYV010000081.1:8716-12749 GCA_964610955.1 uncultured Klebsiella sp.
GCGGGTTATCACACCGAGTACGCCGGCATGAAGTGGGCAATGTTCTTCGTCGGTGAGTACATCGGCATCGTGGTCATCTCGGCGCTGATCGCAACGCTGTTCTTCGGCGGCTGGCTGGGCCCCGGCCCCGAGTGGCTCGCGCCGCTGTGGTTCACGCTGAAGACGCTGTTCTTCGTGATGCTGTTCGTCCTGCTGCGTGCGGCGCTGCCACGCCCGCGCTACGACCACATGATGATGGCCGGCTGGATGTACTGCCTGCCGATAACGCTGCTGAACCTGCTGCTTACCGGCGCAGTGCTCTTGGCGAGGGGGTAAAGCAATGAAGTGGCTGCAGGCGTTGCTCAGGGGTGTCGGCACCAATGTGCGCACCATGTGGATGACCTTCTGGCGGCTCAAGCGCAAGCGGGCGACGATCCAGTACCCGGAGCAGCCCGTGTACCTGCCACCACGCTACCGCGGACGGATCGTGCTGACGCGTGACCCCGACGGGGCGGAGCGCTGTGTCGCCTGCAACCTCTGCGCGGTCGCCTGCCCGACGAGCTGCATCGCGCTGCAGAAGGCCGAGACCGAGGATGGACGCTGGTACGCGGAGTCCTTCCGCATCAACTTCTCGCGCTGCATCTTCTGCGGCATGTGCGAGGAGGCGTGCCCGACCAGCGCGATCCAGCTCACCCCCGACTTCGAGATGGCCGAATACAACCGCCAGGACCTGGTCTACGAGAAGAACGACCTGCTGATCGCGGGCACCGGCAAGGATCCGAACTACAACTTCTACAAGGTCGCGGGCAAGGCGATCGCCGGCAAGCCAAAGGGCGCGGCGGCACACGAGGCCACGCCGATCGACCTGCATTCGCTGCTGCCCTAGGGAGAGCCGAACCGATGCAAGAGACCTTCTACATCTGTGCCGTGGTCGCCCTGCTGGCAACGCTGCGCGTGGTCATCAGCCCCAACCCGGTGCACGCGCTGCTCTACCTGGTGGTCTCGCTGTTCGCGGTTGCCGGTGTGTTCTTCACGCTCGGTGCACCCTTTGCCGGTGCACTCGAGGTGATCGTCTACGCCGGCGCGATCATGGTGCTGTTCGTCTTCGTGGTGATGATGCTGAACCTCGGGCGCAGAACCGTCGCCCAGGAGCGCGAATGGCTCAGGCCACGCAGCTGGGTCGGACCGATGCTGCTCGCGGGGTTGCTGCTGGTCGTGCTGCTGCGGGCGATCAGCGCCACGACCGGCAACGCCGGCGGCGTCGAAGTGACGTCCAAGGAGCTTGGCATCGCGCTGTTCGGGCCCTATGTGCTTGCCGTCGAGCTGGCCTCGCTGCTGCTGCTCGGGGCCCTGGTGAGCGCCTATCATCTCGGGCGCGACGATCCACGCTGAACGGAATGCGCCCGCACGCGGGCATGGGGAGACACGACGATGATCGAGAACGCAACGGTACCGCTGGAGCACGCGCTGCTGCTTGCCGCAGCGCTGTTCTGCATCGGTTTCGCCGGGCTGATGATGCGCCGCAACTTCCTGTTCATGCTGATGAGCCTGGAGATCATGACCAACGCGGTCGCGCTCGCCTTCGTTTCCGCCGGTAGCCGCTGGGCGCAGCCGGACGGGCAGATCATGTTCATCCTCGTGCTGGCACTCGCCGCCTCCGAGGCGTCGATCGGTCTCGCGCTGGTCATGCAGCTCTACCGGCGCTTCGACTCCCTCGACATCGATGCTGCGAGCGAGATGCACGGATGAGTCTGCTCAGCATCACATTCATCGCTCCGCTGGCCGGCTTCGTGCTGCTCGCGTTCTCGCGCGGCAGGCTCGGTGAGAACACCAGCGCCCTGATCGGCATCACGACGGTGGGCATTTCACTGCTGGCCGCGGTGCTGCTCGCACACGGCTTCGACGGCCCGCGCGTCGAGACGCTGTGGACCTGGATGGCGCTCGAGGACTTCAACGCACACATCGGCCTGCGTCTCGACGAACTCTCGCTCACCATGCTCACCACCGTCGCCGGCGTGAGCTTCCTGATCCACGTGTTCGCCGCCTGGTACATGCGCAGCGAAGAAGGCTATTCGCGCTTCTTTGCCTACATGAACCTGTTCGTCGCCAGCATGCTGGTGCTGGTGCTCGCCGACAACCTGCTGCTGCTCTACCTCGGCTGGGAGGGCGTCGGTCTGTGCTCGTACCTGCTGATCGGCTTCTACTACGGCGGCAAGGTGAACAATGACGCCGCCATGAAGGCATTCCTGGTGACACGCACCGGGGATGTGTTCATGGCGATCGGGCTCTTCATCCTGATCAACACCTTCCATACGCTCAACATCGAGGAACTGCTGGCGCAGGCACCACAGCGCTTCGCCAGCAACGACCCGCTGATGATCCTGGTGGCGCTGCTGCTGCTCGGCGGTGCAGTCGGCAAGTCGGCGCAGCTGCCGTTGCAGACCTGGCTTCCCGATGCAATGGCCGGCCCCACCCCGGTCTCGGCGCTGATCCACGCGGCGACGATGGTCACCGCAGGCGTCTACCTGATCGCGCGCACGCACGGCGTCTACGAACTCGCCCCCGATGCACTCACCGTGGTCGGCTGGGTCGGAGCGCTGACGCTGCTGCTCGCCGGACTGTGTGCGCTTGCGCAGACCGACATCAAGCGCGTGCTGGCGTACTCGACGATGAGCCAGATCGGCTACATGTTCCTTGCCCTCGGCGCAGGTGCCTGGGGTGCGGCGATCTTCCACCTGATGACGCACGCCTTCTTCAAGGCGCTGCTGTTCCTCACCTCGGGCTCGGTGATCATCGCCTGCCATCACGAACAGGACATCCGCAAGATGGGCGGGCTGCGCCACAGCCTGCCGTTCGAGTACGCCTGCTTCCTGGTCGGCGGGCTGTCGCTGTGTGCCCTGCCCTTCGTGACCGCGGGCTTCTACTCGAAGGACGAGATCCTGTGGTCGGCATACGCCGGCAACAACATGGCGCTGTTCGCCATTGGTCTGTTCGGTGCGCTGCTCACCTCGATCTACACTTTTCGCCTGATCTTCACCGTGTTCCACGGCAGGGAGCAGATCAGCGCGCATCCGCGCAAGGGCCTCACCCGCGTGCTGCCGCTGGGGGCACTGCTCGCACTCTCGACCACGCTCGGCGCGCTGTTCGAACCGCAGCTCGCAAGCGTGCTGCCGGCGTCTCCGGGCGAGCACGGCGGCAGCGCGAAGCACCTGGTCGAGACGCTCTCGGGTGGTGCGGCGATCATCGGCATCGGCCTGGCTGCCTGGCTCTTCCTCGGACAGCGTCAGCTGGTGAACCGCTTCAACGCAACGGCCCCGGGACGTTTCCTCGGGCGCTGGTGGCTGAATGCCTTTGGCTTCGATGCGCTCTACGATCGGCTGTTCGTTCGCCCGTTCAATTTCCTCGCCCGGGAAGACCGTCGCGATGGACTCGACCTGGCAGTCGGGCTGCTGGTGCCCGCCGCACGCGGGGCAAACCGCTTCACCGTAACGCCGCAAACCGGCAGGCTGCGCTGGTACGTCGCCTCGATCGCGCTCGGCGCGCTGGTGATGCTGGTCGTTGCCATGATCAACCTGCACTAGGAAAGCACCGGTCATGCTGCTCGTCTGGCTGATCCTGATCCCGATCGTTGGTGGGCTGCTGTGCTGGCAGACCGACGGCTATGGCAACACACCGCGCTGGATTGCACTGGCATCGATGGTGCTGGTCACCGTGCTGTCGGTCGATCTGTGGATCACCGGCAACCCTCAGCTCGGCGTCGGCATATACGACGCACCCGAGTGGCTGATGCAGTTCCAGATGGAGTGGATCCCGAGCCTCGGCATCAGCATCCACCTCGGCATCGACGGCATGTCGCTCGCACTGATCATTCTCACCGCCTTCCTTGGCGTGCTCTCGGTGCTGTGTTCCTGGACCGAGATCCGGCGCAACACCGGCTTCTTCCACCTCAACCTGCTGTGGATCCTGGGCGGGGTGATCGGCGTCTTCCTGGCACTCGATCTGTTCCTGTTCTTCCTGTTCTGGGAAATGATGCTGGTGCCGATGTACTTCCTGA
>CAZSYV010000082.1:0-12130 GCA_964610955.1 uncultured Klebsiella sp.
AGCCGTCGAGCTGCTCGCCGAAGTACTCGACCATGTCGTTGCGCTCGGCCTCGCCGTGCACCAGCACATCGAGCCCAAGCCCTTCCTGTTCACGCACGCAGCGCTCGATCTCGGCGTGCATCGCCGCCCGATAGCCTTCGGCATCGAGACGTCCAGCCCTGAATTCGCTGCGCACATGGCGAATCTCGGCCGTCTGCGGGAAGGAGCCGATGGTCGTCGTGGGATAGAGCGGCAAATCGAGCAGCGCTGCCTGTTTGATTGCACGCTGCGCGTAGGCGCTCTTGCGCTGGCTCATCTCGGGACGGATGCCCGCCACGGCGGCCTGTACGGCAGCGTCGTGCACGCGTGGTGAACCGTGGCGTGCGGTGAGTGCGGCGGCATTTGCCGCCAACTCGTCGCGCACTGCACTGCGCCCTTCGCGGAGTGCCCTGCCGAGCACGCGCAACTCGTCGAGCTTCTGCAGCGCGAAGGCGAGCCAGGACTTCAGCTCGCCGTCGAGCTTCTGCTCGCTTGCCAGATCGACCGGCACGTGCAGCAGCGAGCACGAGGGGGCGATCCACAGCCGCTCGCCAAGGCGTGCAGCCAGCGGTTCGATCCAGTCGAGTACCGCGTTCAGGTCGGTCTTCCAGATGTTGCGCCCGTTGATCACGCCAAGCGACAGCACCTGGCCATCGCACAGATACTCGACCAGCGCAGCCGCACCCTCGCGGTCGTTGACGGCATCGATGTGCAGGCCGGCAACGGGCAGCCGTGCGACGAGGGGGACGTTTTCCTGCAACTGGCCAAAATAGCTGGCCAGCAGCAACTTGACGCCAGTGGTCTCGAGTCGCGTGTAGGCGGTCTCGAAGGCCGCCTGCCAGGGCGCATCGAGCTCGGTGACCAGGATCGGTTCGTCGACCTGTACCCACTCCACACCCTGCGCCGCCAGCGCCTCGAGCAGCTCGGCGTAGACGGGCAGCAGGCGCTCCAGCAGCTCGAGACGGTTCGAGCCATCCTTGGTTTTACCGATCGCCAGGTAGCTGAGCGGGCCGACGATGACCGGCTTGGCGACCACACCCTGCGCTCTCGCTTCGGCGAGCTGTTCCAGCAGTCGCGAGGCATCGAGCCGGAACGAGGTGTCGGCGCTGAACTCGGGCACGATGTAGTGGTAGTTGGTGTCGAACCACTTGGTCATTTCACCCGCGGCCACTGCGCCGCAGCAGGCACGGTGCTCGTTGTCGCCCTTGGCCGAGCGCCCACGTGCCACGCGGAAGTAGTTGTCCAGCGCGTCGCCGTGAAACGCCTGCACACGCTCGGGCAGGTTGCCGAGAGTGAAGCTCATGTCCAGTACCTGGTCGTAGAAGGAAAAGTCGCCGACCGGCACCAGGTCGAGGCCGGCCTGGACCTGCCAGTGGCGCTGGCGCAGCGCGGCACCGAGGGCCAGCAGATCGTTGCGCGAGGACTCGCCCCTCCAGTAGGACTCGAGTGCGAACTTGAGCTCGCGCCGGGCGCCGATACGGGGGAAGCCGAGGTTGTGGATCGTGGTCATGGGGTGTCCTTGAAAACCGGAAAGCGAATGGGTATTCGGATGGTAGGCAGGGCAATCAATGAGGTAAAATGATCTTGTTTCACATGTCAATGAATTTGGTTCACATATCATGATCGAACGCATCCACCTTGCCGTGATCCGCGAAGTCGAGAGGCAGGGCTCGCTGACCGCAGCAGCCCAGGTGCTGTTCGTCACCCAGTCTGCGCTCAGCCACGCCATGAGAAAGCTCGAACGGCAGCTCGGCACCGACATCTGGCACCGTGAGGGTCGGACGTTGCGGCTCACGCAGGCTGGCGAATACCTGCTGGGGGTGGCGAACCGCATACTGCCGCAGCTCGAGCTCGCCGAAGATCGACTGCGCCAGTTTGCCGCTGGCGAGCGCGGCACGCTGCGCATCGGCATGGAGTGCCACCCCTGCTACCAGTGGCTGCTGAAGGTCGTCTCGCCGTACCTGGCGGCCTGGCCGGACGTGGATGTCGACGTGAAGCAGGAGTTCCAGTTCGGCGGCATCGGCGCGCTGTTCGCCTACGAGATCGACGTGCTGGTCACGCCTGATCCTCTGTTCATGCCGGGGCTCCGGTTCGACCCCGTCTTCGAGTACGAGCAGGTGCTGGTGGTGGCAGCGGCTCACCCGCTTGCGAATGTCGCCTGGGTGGAACCCGCGCAGCTCGGCGCAGAGGTGCTGATCACCTATCCGGTCGAAACCGACCGGCTCGATATCTTCAACCAGTTCCTGCAGCCCGCCGGTATCGCGCCCAGGCGCCACAAGACCATCGAGACCACCGACATCATGCTGCAGATGGTCGAGAGCGGCCGCGGCGTGACGGCGCTGCCGCGCTGGCTGGTGGATGAATACGCGCAAAGAATGGCCGTGGTACCCGTGCGCCTCGGATCACTCGGCATTGCCAAGGCCATTCACCTGGGCACGCGAGAGGCGGATGCGCAGACGGATTACCTCCAGGCGTTCATCACGCTGGCACGTGAGCCGGTGATCGACCCCCGCCAGGCCCCAGCCTGAAGCTCCTGCCTCACCATGCCCCTCGGTGCTCGGGCACATGGGCGATCAGTGCAAGCGCGCCGAGCAGCAGGGAGGCGATGAGCGCGTAGATCCATGCCTGTGCAAGCCCTGGGTCGACGGCTGCCGCGAGGATTGCGGTGACGATCGATACGGCAGCGATTGCACCGACCTGCATCGCCGCAGAGCGCAGTGCCGCGAGCATTGCCGCAGACTCGGGTGCCAGCTGCAGGCCGGCGTTGCGGCTTGCCGGGTTGATTGCACCACGCCCGGCACCGACGAGGAATGCAGCGCCAGAGAGCCACGCATACGCTGAAACACCCGATGCCGGCGGCAGTGCGACCAGCAGCAGGCCGGCGACGATGACCAGCCCACCGATGTAGAGCGGCAGGCGGTAGCCACTGCGGCGCAGCGCGATGGTGGCGAGAATCGACAGGACGATTGCGGCAACGCCCTGCACCACCAGCAGCATGCCGGCGTCGAAGACGCCGATTCCGTAGCGGTTGGCGGCGTAGAGCGGCAGCAGCACCATGATTCCCTGGGTCACGCCGCCGTAGAGCACGTTGACCAGGTTGACCGAGCCAAAGCCCCGCCCATGAATCAGCAGGGGCGGAATGAACGGCATGCGGGCGCGGGCGATGTGCAGGAAGAATGCCGTGAGGGCGACTGCGGCAATCAGCACCGGCACGAGAAACGCAGCGGAACCCGGCCGGGCGTCTGCTTCGCCCAGATGGCTCGTTGCAAGCATGGCGGCAAGCAGGCCGCTGCCCAGCAGGAACATCCCGGGGAAGTCCATGCTGGTCTGCTGGTCGGCATCGCGTGGGCGATCATGTGGCACGTAGCGCCAGGCCAGCGCGATCACCGCGAGCCCGATCGGCACGTTGACGAAGAAGATCGCGCGCCAGCTCAGGTAGGACACGAACAGTCCACCGAACACGGGGCCGATCATGGCGCCGATCGGAAAGATGCTGCCGAACAGACTGACGGCCTGGTCGCGCGCCGAGCCGAAATGGTTCACCACGATCCCTGTTGCCGAGGGCGTGAAGCCTGCGCCGCCCGCTGCCTGCAGCGCGCGCAGCGCGATCAGCACGTAGATGTTGCCTGCCAGGCCACAGCACAGCGAAGCCAGGGTGAACACGAGGACCGAAGCGAGGAACACCCGGCGCTGCCCGTAACGCTGGCATAGCTTGCCGCTGATCGGCAGCATCAGCACGAAGCCGAGCGAGTAGGCCGTGATCGTCCAGCCCGTCCAGTTGATCGGCGCACCCAGGCTGAGCTGCAGCGAATGCAGCGCCGTGGCGACGATCGTCGAGTCGACCGACATCATCAGCAGCGCAAAGGCGACGATTGCAAACACGCGGATGCGCTGCAGCGTTGAAAGGTCGCCCCCGCCGCTCACCCCCGCTCCCGTGCCGCGGCGCGCTCAGTCGCCAAAGCGCGTCAGCGGCCCGTGATCCGTGTCGAGCACGAATACCGCGAGCAGGCTGGCCGGCTCGGTATCGCTGGCATTTTCGCTGACCACATGGTGCGCACCGGGGTTCTCGAACCAGGTCTCGCCCGCGCGGTATACCCGCACCGGTTCACCTTCCACCTGGCTGCGAATGGCCCCGTTGATCACGTAGGCCATGATGAAACCGGACTTCTCATGCCGGTGCGATGGTGATTTCTCACCGGGTGCATAATCGACCTGCACTGCGATCATCGACTTGCCGGGGATGTTCGGTATCGCCATGTTGAATACTTCACCGACGTTGCTTCGGGCGTCGTCGGCGAGCGCTGCCGGTGGCAGGGTCAGCAGCATGCCCAACAGGGCGAGCGAGGTGATGATCGAGTGGAAGAAGCGCGTGTTCATCTTGTCCTCCTGCGGGGTTTCGCGAGCGAAACGGAGGCACGTCAGCGTATACATGCCCGGCGTTGCGGGTCGCTGCGCCGGGTTGCTGCTGGTGTGTCGGTACTGCCGATTGTAGCCGACTCCGGTCGCTGCGGGGGATGGCGGATTACCGCCGCGATTGCGGTAGTGCTTTGCGGGCAGGATCGGCGGTGATTCGTTACAGTGGCGCCGGTGGCAGCGGTTCGGTTACGGGATCATCATGGAAAAATTGTCGCCCGTCGTGCGCAGATTCGTGATTTTTGCCCTGCTTGCGGCGGTGCTGTTGGCCGGGGGCTGGCTGTGGCGGCCGTGGCAGGCGGACGGACCGGGGGCGAGTTTTGCCAGCGGCAACGGCCGCATCGAGGCGACCGAGATCGATATCGCCACCCGCTTCGGCGGCCGTGTCGAGGAGATCCTGGTGCGCGAGGGCGAGTTCGTCAAGGCGGGGCAGGTGCTGGCACGCATGCAGATCGATACGCTGCGGGCCCAGCATCGCGAGGCCCTGGCTGCCGAGCAGGAGTCGAGGTACGCCATCGCGGCGGCCAAGGCGCTGGTGGCGCAGCGCCGGAGCGATGTTGCCGCGCAGCGCGCGGTCGTCGTCCAGCGTGAGGCGGAACTGGAACGGGCACAGCGGAGGTTCGAACGCACGCGGGCGCTGGCGGAGAAGGGTTCGGTGTCGCGCCAGCAGCTCGATGACGACCGCGCCGGTACGCGCAGCGCCAGGGCCGGAGTGGAGGCCGCGCGGGCGCAGGTCGTCGCGCTGGCGGCGGCGGTCGAGGCGGCGCTGGCGCAGCAGGTCGGTGCCGAAGCGCGCCTGGTTGCGGTGCAGGCATCGGTTGCACGCATCGTGGTGGATATCGACGACAGCGAGCTGAAGGCCCCGCGCGCTGGTCGCGTGCAGTTTCGCGTGGCACAGCCGGGCGAGGTGCTGGGTGCGGGCGGGCGGCTGATGAACCTGCTTGATCTCTCCGATGTGTACATGACCTTCTTCCTGCCGGAGGTGGAGGCCGGCCGGCTGGCGCTTGGCAGCGAGGCGCGCATCGTCCTTGATGCCATGCCGCAGTATCCGATCCCTGCCTCGATTTCCTTCGTGGCGAGCGCGGCGCAGTTCACGCCGAAGACCGTGGAGACGGCGTCGGAGCGGCAGAAGCTGATGTTTCGCGTACGCGCCCGCATCGCGCCCGAACTGTTGCAGGATTATCTGGAACACGTGAAGACGGGCCTGCCCGGCGTGACCTGGGTCAAGCTCGATTCCAGCGCTGAATGGCCCTCCAGCCTGAAAGCCGTCAGGCCGGGGTGATGTGGCGGTGGCTGCATCTTCAGATCTGCCAGTGATCCGTCTCGAAAACGTGGCGCTGAACTACGGCAGCACGACGGCGCTGCGCGGCATCGACCTGGAGGTTGCCGCCGGCGAGATGGTCGGCCTGATCGGCCCGGACGGCGTCGGCAAGTCGAGCTTGCTGTCGTTGATTGCCGGCTCGCGCGCCGTGCAATCGGGACGAGTGACGGTGCTGGGTGGCGATATGGCGAGGCGCAGCCATCGC
Organism: uncultured Klebsiella sp.; assembly: GCA_964610955.1. Taxonomy (GTDB): domain Bacteria; phylum Pseudomonadota; class Gammaproteobacteria; order Pseudomonadales; family UBA5518; genus UBA5518. The sequence continues at coordinate 5,958 of CAZSYV010000082.1, forward strand.
GATCGCGTCTGCCCGGGCATTGCCTACATGCCGCAGGGGCTGGGCAGGAATCTCTATCCGACGCTGTCGATCGAGGAGAACCTGCAGTTCTTCGCCCGGCTGTTCGGCCACGATGCCGTCGAGCGCCGCCGGCGCATCGACGAGCTGACCCGCAGCACCGGCCTGCAGCAGTTCCTCTCGCGTCCGGCCGGCAGGCTCTCGGGTGGCATGCGGCAGAAGCTCGGCTTGTGCTGCGCGCTGATCCACGATCCCGAGCTGCTGATCCTCGATGAGCCGACGACCGGCGTCGATCCGCTGGCGCGGGCGCAGTTCTGGGCACTGATCGGCCGTATACGCCGCGAGCACCCGGACATGAGCGTCATCGTTGCCACTGCCTACATGGACGAGGCGCAGGGCTTCGATCGGCTGGTGGCCATGGACGATGGGCGCGTGCTCGCCACCGGCACGCCGCGCGGGCTGCTCGCGCACACTGGCAGCGCTTCGCTGGAGAGCGCATTCATTGCCCTGCTGCCCGAGGAAAGGAGGCGCGGCCATGCGCCGGTGCTGATCCCGCCGCTGGCCACCGATGACGACGATATCGCCATCGAGGCGCGGGACCTGAGCATGCGTTTCGGCAGTTTCCTTGCCGTCGATGCCGTCAGTTTCCGCATCCGTCGTGGCGAGATCTTCGGTTTTCTCGGTTCGAACGGCTGCGGCAAGACCACGACGATGAAGATGCTGGCCGGTCTGTTGCCGGCGAGTGCGGGGCAGGCGTGGCTGTTCGGCAGGGAAATCGATTCTCATGATCTGGCCGTGCGCCGTCGCGTCGGCTACATGTCGCAGACGTTCTCGCTGTATGGCGAGCTGAGCGTGCGTCAGAACCTGGTGCTGCATGCGCGGCTGTTCCATGTTCCGGAAGCACGTATTCCCGGGCGCGTCGATGCCATGGTGGAGCGCTTCGACCTTGCCGCAGTGGTCGATGAACTGCCGGGATCGCTGCCGCTCGGTATGCGCCAGCGGCTGTCGCTGGCGGTGGCGATGGTGCACGAGCCCGAGCTGCTGATCCTCGACGAGCCGACCTCCGGCGTGGATCCGGTGGCGCGCGATGCCTTCTGGCGGCTGCTGATCGAATTGTCGCGCCGCGATCGCGTGACGATCTTCCTCTCGACCCATTTCATGAACGAGGCCGAGCGCTGTGACCGCATGTCGATGATGCACGCCGGCAAGGTGCTCGACAGCGATACGCCGGCGAAGCTGGTCGAGAAGCGCGGCGCCCGTGACCTCGAGGAGGCGTTCATCGGCTATCTGATCGAGGCCGGCGGCGACAGCCCGGACGCTGCCGGCAACGGTGAACTGGGCACGGCGCCGGTGGTATTGGCGGCAGCGTCCAGGCAGCGCTTCAGCCTGGTGCGCATGTTCGGGTGCCTGTGGCGCGAAGCGCTGGAGCTGCAGCGTGATCCGGTGCGTGCGACGCTGGCGCTGGCGGGTTCGCTGATCCTGATGCTGGTGATGGGCTTTGGCATCAGCATGGATGTCGAGGGCCTGCGCTATGCGGTGCTGGATCGTGACCAGACCACGGTGAGCACCAGCTATCTGCTCGATATCGCCGGTTCGCGCTACTTCGTCGAACGTCCGCCGATCCGGGATTATGCGGACATGGACCGGCGCATGCGCAGCGGCGAGCTGGCGCTGGCGATCGAGATTCCGCATGGCTTCGGGCGCGATCTGGGGCGCGGTACACCGGTGACCATAGGCGCCTGGTTCGACGGGGCCATGCCGCAGCGCGCCGAGACCGTGCAGGGCTACATTCAGGGCGTGCACATGCACTGGTTGCAGACGCAGGGGCATGCCTACGCGGGTGCCGCTCTGGCGGGCAGGGTGTCGGTGGAGAACCGTTTCCGTTACAACCCGGAAGTCCGCAGCCTGCCGGCGATGGTGCCGGCGGTGATGCCGTTGTTGTTGCTGATGCTGATGGCCATGCTGAGCGCGCTGGCGGTGGTGCGCGAGAAGGAGACGGGCTCGATCATCAACCTCTATGTCACGCCGGTGACGCGCAGCGAATTTTTGCTGGGCAAGCAGCTGGTCTACGTCGCGCTGGCGATGGTCAACTTCGGACTGATGACCCTGATGGCGCTCACCCTGTTCGGCTTGCCGATCACCGGTAGCGTGCCGGCACTGCTGTTTGCCGCGCTCCTCTACAGCTTCGCTGCCACCGGGCTGGGATTGCTGGCGTCGGCGGTCACGCGCAGCCAGATTGCAGCGCTGTTCTTTGCGATGGTGGGCACATTGCTACCGGCAGTGCAGTTTGGCGGTATGCTCAATCCGGTCTCGTCGCTGCAGGGTGCGGGGCGCCTGATTGGTGAAATCTATCCGGCCAGCCACATGTTCACGATCAGCCGTGGCGTGTTCAACAAGGCGCTCGGCTTCGAGGATCTGCATGCTGCGCTCTGGCCGCTGGCGTTGTCGGTGCCAGTGATCCTCGGCCTGGCCATCGCGCTGCTGCGCAAGCAGGAGCGCTGAGATGTGGCGGACCCTGGGCAACATCTATCGCCTGGGCGTCAAGGAACTGTGGAGCCTGTGGCGCGATCCCATGATGCTGGTGCTGATCGTCTATTCGTTTACCTTTGCCATCTACATGGCGGCCACCGCGATGCCCGAGACCATGCACAATGCGCCGATCGCCGTCGTTGACGAGGATCGCTCACAGCTGTCGCAGCGCATCATCTCGGCTTTCTATCCACCGCAGTTCATGCCGCCAGCGCTCATCGACTACGGCGCGGTGAACCCTGGCATGGATGCAGGCCTCTACACCTTCGCGCTGATCATCCCGGTCAACTTCCAGCGCGACGTACTGGCCGGACGCGCGGTGGAAGTCCAGCTGAACACCGACGCGACGCGGATGTCGCAGGCGTTCATTGGCAGCGCTTACATCCAGCAGATCGTGCAGGCCGAGGTTGGCGAATTCGTTGCCCGCGAGCGCGGCAATGCGGTGCAGCCGGTGGAGCTCGCGCTGCGTGCGCGCTTCAATCCGGCGCTGCAGCAGTCCTGGTTCGGCAGCCTGTCGCAGATCATCAACCAGGTCACGATGCTGTCGATCATCCTGACCGGAGCGGCGCTGATTCGCGAGCGCGAGCATGGCACCATCGAGCATCTGCTGGTGATGCCGGTGACGCCGACCGAGATCATGCTGTCGAAGGTCTGGTCGATGGGCCTGGTGGTGCTGGTGGCGACGGCGTTGTCGCTCGAGGCCATCGTGCGTGGCCTGCTGCAGGTGCCGGTGGCCGGCTCGTTGCTGCTGTTTCTCGTCGGAGTCGCGCTGCACCTGTTCGCCGCCACCTCGCTTGGCATCTTTCTGGCCACCGTGGCGCGCAACATGCCGCAGTTCGGCATGCTGGTGGTGCTGGTGATCATGCCCTTGCAGATGCTCTCCGGCGGTGCCACTCCGCGTGAGAGCATGCCCGAGCTGGTGCAGGACATCATGCTGTTTGCGCCGACCACCCACTTCGTCGAGCTCGGGCAGGCGATCCTGTTCCGCGGTGCAGGACTGGATGTGGTGTGGAAGCCGTTCCTGGCCCTGCTGCTGCTCGGTTCGGCGCTGTTCCTCTTCTCGCTCGGACGCTTTCGCAGGGCCATCAGTCAGATGGCGTGAACACCACCCGCCATACGCGCCGCGTGGCGCCCAGGAATGCCGCGCTCCAGCCGGCAAGTGCCGCCCAGAATGCGAGCTGCGGCAGTGGTGACAGGAAGTGGAAGTCCATCGCCCGCATCAGCTCGTGGGTGCAGGCGGCGTACATGCCAAAGGGAAACACGGCACCCCAGTACAGCGGGTCGTAGGTCAGCGGGAAGCGCTTGTAGACATGGCGCCACACACCAAGCAGCAACAGCATGGGAATCCACCAGGTGCCGGTCGCCCAGTAAAAGATCGTGAAGCCCTTGATGAAGGGATGCAGCGACAGCAGGAACGGCGCGTCCTGGGCGTTGATGGTCAGCAGCGATCCGGCGAGCGTCGAGATGGCCATTGCGCCCATGTTGATCCAGTAGGGTGGCGAGAGGTCGGCCGGATCGAAGCGGAAGAAGGTGTAGCGGTAGAAGATCAGCGACATCATCCAGATGTAGAGCATCCCGCCCCAGAGCCACATCGAGAGCGCAAGAAAGTTCAGCTCGAGTCGGTACGGTTGGCCGATGTGCGTGGCGAGCAGTGCGCTCAGCACCGCGATCGACTGCGTCGCGACCACGGCAAGCAGCCAGGCGCCGTTGATGCCCTTCTCGAGACTTGGCTTTTCCTCCTTGATGGTGAGGGCCATCAGGATCGCGTAGGTGAGCACGAGCCAGGCGATGACGGCAAGCCACCAGAACGCCAGGCCCAGGGTGAGGCTGCCCTCGAGCTGCAGGAAGCCGGCACCGATCAGGCTGGTTGCGGCGACCAGGGTGAAGAATCCCGGGCCGCGCAGGTGGTCGGAGAAGTCCTGCAGCCAGCGCTGTGCAAACCAGTGAAGTCGTGCGCCGTTGAGTATCCAGAGCAGCGCGTAGACGCCGAGGTTGAGCATGAAGAGGGCGCGTGCAAGGAGTGGAAACCCGAACATATCGGCGGCGATCGAGACGATGCCGGTTGCCATCACCATGCCGAAGTAGGCGGGGGAGAGTGTGGCAAGTGCCGCACGCCAGGGAACTGCAGTCGTGGTGGCCTGGCTCTCGCCGGGATCGGCGTGCTTGTCTTGTGTCAACGTCTCGACTCCCACGTGGCGAACGGATGGTGTCCGGTGTGATGGATTGTCATTGTGCTGCAGCGCCGGGACGTGATGCGAGCCTTCATCTTCATATGGATGCGTGTCGATGCGTGCATCCGACCCGGTGCCAGGAGCGGTGCCGGGCGGCGTATCATCACGCGGGATCGATTGCCGACTGGCAGCTGAATGGGTGGGGTGCGGATGAGCAGCTCGGGCCGGGTGAGACGGGTATGGTGGCTGGGAGCCGCTATCTGTGTGCTTGGCTCTGCATGGGCGTGGTCGCTGCTGGCGCGACCTGAGCTGGAACGTGCGAGCGTCGTGCTCGCACCGGCGGCGGGGGTCGTTGCACCCGCGGGCAGGGATGATGTGTTCGCCATCGTGTACTCGGGCGACGGCGGCTGGGCCGATCTCGATCGCCAGCTCGGCAATGCCTTCGCAGCGCGCGGCATTCCGGTGGTCGGTGTCAACGCGTTCCGCTACTTCTGGCGTGAACGCTCACCGGAACTCGCGGCTGCAGAACTCGATGCGCTGATGACGAAGTACCTCGATGTCTGGCACAGGCAGCGTGTCTGGCTGGTGGGGTTCTCTTTCGGTGCAAATGTGCTGCCTACCCTGGTCGACAGGCTGAGTGCCGCCAACCGCGCGCGCATCGCACAGCTCGTGCTGCTCGCACCGAGCCGCGAGATCGGCTTCGAGATCCAGTTCCAGGACTATATGGTCCAGCAGGGGCGGCTCAGGGCCGTGGTGAAGTCCGTTCTGGAGAAGTTCAACGAAGTGGCGCAGCACGATGCGCTGCCGGCGCTCGTGGCACTTGCCGCGCAGCCTCCGGTGGTGTGCTACTACGGCAAGGATGAGGCTGACGACACTCTGTGCACCGTATCGGATCTGCCCGCCTGGGTGAGGGTCCACGCCCGCGAGGGTGGGCATCACTTCGATGGCGGGTACACGGCGCTGGCTGCACAGATGATCGAGGAGCTGCCGGTTCGGAGTTCTGACTGAGTCTCACCTCGTCATTCCCGCGTCCCCTCGTCATTCCCGCCTCGCTCCGTCATTCCCGCTCCCTCTGTCGTTCTCGCTCCCTCTGTCGTTCTCGCTCCCTCTGTCGTTCTCGCTCCCTCTGTCGTTCCCGCTCCACCTCGTCATTCCCGCTCCACCTCGTCATTCCCGCGAAAGCGGGAACCCAGAAGCTGTCGTGGACTGGCCCCCCGCTTCCGCGGGGGTGACGCACGACAGCTCGCCACCGGAGGCATCTCATGACTGGGCCCCCGCTTCCGCGGGGGTGACGGTGGAGGGTATTGCTGCGTCATTCCCGGGGATACATCTCTACGTCATTCCCGCGAGTGCATCTCTACATCATTCCCGCGAGTGCATCTCTACGTCATTCCCGCGAAAGCGGGAACCCAGAAGCTGTTGTGGACTGGCCCCCCGCTTCCGCGGGGGTGACGCACGACAGCTCGCCACCGGAGG
>CAZSYV010000082.1:12230-12406 GCA_964610955.1 uncultured Klebsiella sp.
GGGCCCCCGCTTCCGCGGGGGTGACGGTGGAGGGTATTGCTGCGTCATTCCCGGGAATGCATCTCTACGTCATTCCGGCGAGTGCATCTCTACGTCATTCCCGCGAAAGCGGGAACCCAGGAGCTGTCGTGGACTGGCCCCCCGCTTTCGCGGGGGTGACGAGAGAGCCGGTGAGG
>CAZSYV010000083.1:0-12363 GCA_964610955.1 uncultured Klebsiella sp.
GGTCACCATCGGGCGCAGTATCGATGGCAACTGGCTGATCGAATCCGGATTGCAGCCCGGAGAGCGCGTGATCGCGGACAACCTGCAGAAGATCCGTGCCGGCTCGCGCGTGAATGCCGTCGTGCGTGCAGAAGCGTCGAGCGCAGCCACCACCGGAGCAGCGCACTGATGTCACGCTTCTTCATCGATCGCCCGATATTCGCCTGGGTTCTCGCGATCATCGTGATGCTCGCCGGGATACTGTCGATCCGCGAATTGCCCGTGATGCAGTACCCGGATATCGCACCACCGGTGATCGGCATCTATGCAAACTATCCCGGAGCCTCTGCCATAACGCTGGAAAACACCGTCACACAGGTCATCGAGCAGAACATGAAGGCGCTCGACGGTCTGCTCTACATGAGCGCAAGCAGCGATTCATCGGGCCAGGCGAGCCTCAGCATCACCTTCGAGCCGGGCACGGACCCCGACATTGCCCAGGTGCAGGTACAGAACAAGCTGCAGCTCGCCCTGCCGAAGCTGCCGCAGGAAGTGCAGCAACAGGGGCTGCGGGTCAGCAAGGCAACCTCCAGTCTGTTGATGGTCGCCTCCTTCTTCTCTTCCGATGGCAGCATGAGCGAGCTGGAAGTCGCCGACTACATGGCGTCGAACATCGTCGACGACATCAGCCGGATCGACGGCGTCGGCGACACACGACTGCTCGGTGGCGCGCAGGCGGCAATGCGCATCTGGCTCGATCCGGACAAGCTCTACAGCTTCGCGCTGACTCCGGCTGATGTGCGCGCGGCGCTGCTCGCACAGAACGCGCAGATTTCCGCCGGCGAGATCGGCGGCACACCTGCAGCGGCGGACCAGCCGATCTCGGCAACGATCAACGCGCAGTCGCGCCTGCAGACGGTGGACCAGTTCGCAGCAATCCTGCTGCGCGTCGAACCCGACGGCTCCACGGTGCGTCTGCGTGATGTGGCCCGCATCGAGATGGGCAGCGAGAGCTACGCCGTACGCTCCCGCTTCAACGGCAAGCCCGCTGCCGGCCTTGGCATCATGCTGCGCACGGGGGCAAACGCGCTGACGACTGCCGAATCCGTACGCGCACGACTGGATGAACTTGCCACATTCTTCCCCTCGGGCCTGCGCTACGACGTGCCACACGACACCACGCCGTTCGTTGAACAATCGATCCAGAGCGTGGTCAGCACGCTGATCGAGGCCATCGTGCTGGTATTCCTCGTGATCCTGCTGTTCCTGCAGAACCTGCGTGTGACGCTGATCCCGACACTGGCGATCCCGGTCGTGCTGCTCGGCACCTTCACGATGCTCAACCTGTTCGGCTTCAGCATCAATACGCTGACGATGTTCGCGATGGTTCTCGCCATCGGGCTGCTGGTCGACGATGCCATCGTCGTCGTCGAGAACGTCGAGCGGGTGATGCGCGAGGAAAAGCTGCCGCCACGCGAGGCAACGCGCAAGGCGATGGGGGAGATCAGCAACGCACTGGTCGCGATCGCACTGGTGCTGTCGGCCGTGTTCGTCCCGATGGCATTCTTCGGCGGCTCGACGGGGCTGATCTACCGGCAGTTCTCGATCACGATCGTCTCGGCAATGGCGCTCTCGGTACTGGTCGCACTGATCTTCACGCCGGCGCTGTGTGCAACGCTGCTGCGCGAGCACACGGTGGACACGAACAAGCGTCACTTCCTTGGCTTCTTCAACCGCATGCTTGCTGCCGCCACGACGCGCTACCAGAACATGGTCAGTCATATGTGGCGACGCAGCCTGCGCTATCTGCTGCTCTACGGTGGACTGCTCGCAGTGATGGTGATGCTGTTCATGCGCCTGCCGTCATCATTCCTGCCCGAGGAAGACAGTGGCTACATCTTTACCGTCGTGCAGCTGCCCCCGGGGGCGAGCCAGGAGCGCACCCTGAGCACCATGGCCGAGATCGCCCGCTATTTCCGCGAGGAAGAAAAGGGGCTGGTCACCAAGGTCTTCACGGCTGCAGGGTTCAGCTACGCGGGTTCGGGGCAGAACGCAGGCCAGGCCTTCATCGAGATGCGCCCCTGGAACGAGCGCACGGGAGCCGGGGAGAGCGCCGCTGCCATGGCGCAGCGCGCGCGCCAGGCGTTTTCCACCCTGCCCGATGCCGTCGTCCTCCCGCTCACGCCACCACCGATTCGCGAACTCGGGGAGGCAGCCGGCTTCGTGCTGTACCTGCAGGATCGCATCGGCCTCGGGCACGACGCACTGATGGACGCGCGCAACAGCCTGCTCGGTGCCGCGGCTCAGCATCCGCTGTTGCGCGGGGTGCGCCCGAACAGCCTCGAAGACACCCCACAGCTGCAGCTCGACATCGACCAGGAGAAGGCCAGTGCGCTCGGCCTGTCGATCGCCGACATCAACGACGTGGTGTCGACCGCTCTGGGCGGGCGCTATGTGAACGACTTCATCGACCGGGGGCGCGTGAAGAAGGTCTACATGCAGGGTGAGAGCAGCGCTCGCATGCAGCCCGAGGACATCGGCAAGTGGTACGCACGCAACGCCCAGGGGCAGATGGTGCCCTTCAGCGCCTTCAGCTCCGCGCACTGGTCGAGCGGTGCGCCACGACTGAGCCGCTACAACGGTGTACCGGCAGTCGAGATCCAGGGGCAGGCAGCTCCCGGCATCAGTACCGGCACGGCCATGCAGGCGATCGCAGAACTCATCGCCCAGCTCCCCGAGGGCATCGGTTTCGAATGGACCGGTGTGTCGCTCCAGGAACAGCAGTCGGGGGCGCAGGCACCGAAGCTCTATGCGCTGTCACTGCTGGTGGTGTTCCTGTGTCTCGCGGCGCTCTATGAAAGCTGGGCGATTCCGATCTCGGTGATGCTGGTGGTACCACTCGGCATCGTCGGTGCCCTGCTCGCCGCCACGCTCACCGGACACGACAACGACGTCTACTTCCAGGTCGGCCTGCTGACCACGATCGGGCTGTCGGCAAAGAACGCGATCCTGATCGTCCAGTTCGCCATCGAGCGCCAGCAACAGGGCGTGGACCTGCTCACGGCAACCATCGAGGCCTGCCGCATCCGCCTGCGCCCGATCCTGATGACCTCGCTCGCCTTCATGTTCGGCGTACTGCCGCTGGCGCTCGCCAACGGAGCCGGATCAGGGGCACAGAATGCGATCGGAACCGGGGTGATCGGTGGCATGCTCGCCGCAACGGTGTTCGCGATCTTCTTCGTGCCGCTCTTCTACGCAATGGTCTGCAGGCGTACGCTTCGGCCCGTTCGCTGAAGGCTCAGCCTGCAGTGCTGCCGTTGGCCAATCCGACGGCAGCACTGGCTCATTCCACGAAATGCACGCTGCCGGCAAGCCCGGCACGCCCGAGACGGCAGCTGTTGGCCGGCTCGTCGATATCCTCATAGCCAAACGAAATTCCGAACAACAGCCGCCATGAGGGGTCGATGCCGGCCTCGGCACGCACCGCATCGCAGAGAAAGCTCAGCGCTGTCTGCGGGCAGCTGCCGATACCATATGCGGCCAGCCCGAGCATCAGTGTCTGTGCGTACATGCCGGCATCGGCCGCCTCGCGCACCCCCGCCCAGTCGGGAATGAACACGAAGGCGACGTGTGGCGCATCGAAGAAGGCGAAGTTGCGTGCAAACGCCCTCGCTCGTGCCTCCCTGTCCCCGCGCTCGATACCCATCGCACTGTAGAGCGCATCTGCCGCAGCGTACTGCCGCTCCCGATACACACCGTCGTAGCTGCCGGTGTACGGGAAGTCCATCGACATGTTGCCGGAGGCAAGGCCGCCCATGAAGACGCGGCGCAGCCGCTCGCACGACTCCCCCGTGAACACCACGCTGAGCCACGGCTGCGTATTGCAGTTCGATGGTGCCCTGCCGGCGAGTGCAAACACATGCTCGATCAGCGATCGTGGCACCGGATCCGGTCGAAACGCGCGCACCGCGTGGCGCGCATGCACAGCCTCCTCAAAACTCAGCGCGGTGCCCATGCACCGAACGGATTCCAGCTGTGTCATGTGCTCTCCTGCACCCTGGTCATGAATCACCTCGGTACGCATCAGACGCCTCTGAACACCGGCGCCCTGCGCTCCCTGAACGCCAGCATCCCTTCCCGGGCATCTTCACTGGCGAACACGGGCCAGCCCAGCTCATCCGAGCGCCGCATCGCCTCGGACTCCGGCAGGCATTCCTCGTGCCCGCGCAGCGAACGCATCACCGCTCTGACGGCAAGCGGGGCGTTTGCAGCAATCTGCGCCGCGATCTTCAGTGCCTCCTCGAGCGCGCATCCAGCGGGAACGATACGGTTGATCAGCCCCCAGTCGAGAGCCTCGGCTGCCGTCACGTGACGTCCGGTCAGCAGGATTTCTGCGGCAAGACAGTACGGAATCTGCCGCCGCAGGCGGATTGTCGAACCGGCCATCGGATACAGCCCACGCGCGACTTCCGTCACGCCGAACACTGCATCCTCGGCCGCCACCCGAATGTCGGTGCCCTGCAGGATCTCGGTACCACCGGCCAGTGCGTAGCCTTCGACAGCGAGCACGATCGGCTTGCCGGGACGATCGTCACGCAACAGCGCCTGCCAGTGCAGGTTCGGGACTTCCTGCATCAGTGCCCGGATCCCTGCCGTGTCATCGCCCCCCTCAGGTCCCGCCTTCAGGTCCATGCCGGCACAGAAGGTGTCACCACGCGCCGTCAGCACCGCACAGCGCAAGGTATCGTCGCTGTCGAGCAGCCGCCATGCCCGGTACATGCCGACCAGCATCGCCGGATTGAAGGCGTTCTTCGCCTCGGGACGATTCAGCGTGACGAGCAGGCGATGCGCATCACGCTCGACGAGGCAACTGTCCGTGCCGATGGCAAGCCGTTCCATGCAGGTTCCCCGTACCAGTGAACACTGATCGATGCGTCTCGACCAGAACCGGCCGAAGGATAAGCGAGGCTGTCTCACCCCCGCAAATGAGCGTTCGTTCAGGAATCTTCACTACCCTGCCCGGGGAACGCCTTCTGCATGTTTGCCGCAACGTGCTGTGCAATCTGCCAGGCGCGTTCGGCACCGGGCCCATCGAAGCCTTCATCGAGCGTCCGTCGAAACAGTGCCAGCCAGCGCTCGAAGTGCAGTGTCAGCAACGGCTGGCGACGGTGCAGCGCACGGTGCACGTTCATCGTGTGACGCGCATAGCCCGGCTTGTGGAGCAACAGTTTCTCCCAATAGCTGCAGATCAGGGGCAGATGATGAGCGAGGTCGATGCGTGCGACATCGAGAAAGATCGGTGCCAGCAGCGGATCGGAGAGCACGCGCGCGTAGAAATCCTCGGCGAACTCGCGGATCCGCCATGATGAATCGAGATCGACCCTAGCGCCGGTCTTTTCTGACATGGCGCATCAGTCGCTTGCGCTTGTGCTCCTGGCGCGGCGTCAGCGTATTGCGTCGACCAGCGAAGGGGTTGGAGCCGGTCACGAATTCGATTCGCAGCGGTGTGCCCACCAGTTCCAGTTCGCGGCGATAGACGTTCTCAAGGTAACGGCGATAATGCTCCGGCACGTCCTCGGTCTGGTTGCCATGAATCACGATCACCGGTGGATTGCTGCCCCCGGTATGCGCCATGCGCAGCTTGATCCGCCGCCCACGCACCAGCGGCGCGGCATGCGCCTTCAGTGCAGACTCGAGGATTGCCGTCAACCGCTTGGTGGACAGCCGGCGCTGTGCCGACTCCCAGGCACGATCGATCGCGGCATAGAGCTGCCCGACGTTCGAGCCGTGCAGCGCCGAGATGAAATGCACTTCGGCGAAATCCGCAAAGACGAGCCTGCGATCGAGCTCGCTCTTCAGCATCGCCTTGTGATCGGCGCTCAGTCCGTCCCACTTGTTGCAGACGATGATGAGCGAACGTCCGCTGTCGATCACATGCCCGAGCAGATGCACATCCTGTTCGACCAGTCCTTCCCGTGCATCGATAAGCACCAGCACCACATGGGCATCCGCGATCGCCTGCAGCGTCTTCACGATCGAGAACTTCTCGATCGCCTCGTGCACGCTGCGTCGACGCCGCAGGCCGGCAGTATCGATCAGAGTGTACGGCGTGCCGGCACGCTCGAAATCGATGTGGATGCTGTCACGCGTGGTACCCGGCTGATCGAACACCACCACACGCTCCTCACCGAGAATGCGGTTGACCAGCGTCGACTTGCCCACGTTCGGCCTGCCCACCACCGCCACGCGCACGCGCGCGGCTTCCACTTCCGCCTCATCCTGCAGCTCTTCATCCACCGGGAACGCATCGAGGAGCAGCCCTTCGAGCCGACTCATGTTGCGGCCATGGGCAGCACTGACGGCAACCAGCTGCGGCGCCCCCAACTGGTGGAAATCCGCACTGGCAAGCAGTTCGTCGGTACCGTCGATCTTGTTCACCACCAGGACGAAGGGCTTGCCGCGCACGCGCAGCAAGGAGACGATGCGCTGGTCGGCCGGGGTCACACCACTGCGCGCATCGACCAGCACCAGGGCCAGGTCGCACTCGTCGATCGCCGCCAGTGACTGGCGTGCCATCTCACTGTCGATGCCCTCTTCCCCGCCGCTCAGGCCACCCGTGTCCACGATGATGAAACGCCGCCCGTCGACACGGAACTCACCGTACTGACGATCGCGGGTGAGTCCGGGAATATCGGCAACCAGGGCGTCACGACTGCGCGTGAGCCGGTTGAACAGCGTCGACTTGCCGACATTGGGACGCCCGAGCAGGGCGATCACGGGGACCATGCCCGCTCCTGCCTCACTGCCCCACGACGCGAAATGCCTTCAGGTCGCCGCTGTCACCGTAGACGTAGAGCATGTCTCCCGAGGCCAGCATATCGGCACGCACGCCCGACGAATCGGCGCGCACCCGTCCGACGACATGCCCGTCCGACTGCGACAGCAGGTGCACATAGCCTTCGATGTCAGCCACCGCAACCTGAGCACCGATCGCCACCGGAGTGCCCGGCGAGCGCCGTGCCAACTGGTCGTTCTGCCAGCGCAGTGCGCCACTGCTCGCCTCGTAGGCGTTCACCGTACCAGTGGCCTCCGACTCGTAGATGTTGCCGAACCCGCTGCCCACACCGACGAAGCTCGAGGCATCACGAAGCCACAGCGGGCGTCCATTGGCGATGCTCAGCCCACCTACCTTGCCCTGGTAGGTCACGGCAAAGATTCCCTGCCCAACCAGCATCAGGCGCCCGTCGATGTCGACTGCACGTTCGATTTCCGACTGACCCTGAGGCACGGCAACACGCCCCTCCCAGAGCACGGTGCCCACGTCGGCCCGGATGGCGACGATGCGCCCGCTTGCCAGCCCCGCATAGGCCACACCCTCGCTCAGCAACGGTGCCGAAGTGCCACGCAGCGTCAGCAGCGGCATGCTGGTGTCGTAGGTCCAGCGTCGTGCACCGGTGCGGGCATCCAGTCCGCTGACCTTGCCGTCGAGCGTCTGCACCACGACCACGTCCCAGTCCGCCGCCGGGGCCGCAAGCACCTCGCTGCTCAGGCGGGAACGCCACAGTTCGCGGCCATTCGCACTCTCCAGTGCGATCACGTTGCCCGCGGTATCGCCAACCAGCACCAGATCGCCACCAGCGCCGACGCCACCGGAAACATCGGCACGGACATCGACTCGCCAGCGCCGCTTGCCGGTGCCCGCATCAAAGGATGCCACGGTGCCATCCGCTGCAGCGACGTAGATGGCTCCTCCATCGAGTGCGGGCTGCAGGCGGTTGTACTTATCACCCTGGCCGCTGCCGACTCCGGCACTCCAGACCTTGCGCAGTTCCACCTCGGCCGAGAACGCAACCAGCGGCGCCGGCGCCTTCGCCGCCTTCTCCTCATCGGAGCCGCCGCTGCCGATGCCCTTCACCCAGTCGATCGCCGAACAGCCCTGCAGCACGGCAGCCAGCATGAGCAGCGATACCGCGCGCATGAGGACGACTCGGGATCGGGATGCGATGCGCTCTGTCATGGCTGTACTCCTGTGTCGTTGGGTACCGTCTGCTGCGCTGCCACCGGCTCTTCGGTCGGTGCCGCTCCATCGGGCTCTAGTTCGAGTTCGAGTTCGCGCAGTTTCATCGACAGCAGGGGTGCTGCACGGATACCGGTCGCCGCTGCACGGTACGCCTTCAGGGCGGCGGCGTGATCATCGCCCTGGAAGAGAATGTCACCGCGCAGTTCCTCGCGCTCGCGCCGAAAGTCATCACTGCGCGCCGCATCGAGAGTAGCCAGCGCCTCGGCCGGCTTGCCGGAGGCGAACTGTACCCGTGCCAGTCGTACCCGCGCCAGCGCGCCGAGACGCGAATCCGGCGCGCGTCCCAGCAGACCATACAAGCGCGCCATGAGTGCTCCCTGGGAAACGTCCGGGTTGTGCTCGAGGACCGCATCGAGATACCCGGCAGCATCCGCCATTTCCCCCTGCTCGACCGCAATGCGTGCAAGCAGGAGCCGAGTCTGGTCAGCGAGGCGCGAGGCCGCCTTGATCTTCAGCAACTCGCCGCCCAGATGCCGGGCATTCGCACGCTGGACCTCGTCATCAGCGGAATTTTCCACCGCCTGCAGCAACTGCTGGTAGAGCATCGCAACCTGCTCGTTCCCTGCCTGATGGCGCTGTTGCCACCATTGCCCGCCAAAGACGATCGCCAGTGCAAGGCCTATGCCGACGAGCACGGAGGACCCGTTTCGCTCCCACCACTGCTTCAACGCCTGGATCTGGTCTTCTTCGCTGCTGTAGGAATCCACGTCATCTCTCCGTCGCGATCAATACGCCATGTCCATGCCGGGCGCATCCAGCTGCTCGAGCAGGAACCCGGCGAGCCGCGCGGCATCGATCCCCGTCTGCGCCACGCCACCCGTGCGCAGACCACGCACCGTGACCTCGCCTGCAGCCAGCTCATCCTCACCCACGATCAGTGCAAGCGTGGCAGCGCTGCGATCGGCCCGCTTCATCTGGCTGCGCAGGCTGCCCTCCCCGCAGGGCATCTGCATGCGCAGCCACGGCAGGCGATCACGCAGCGCTTCGGCAGCCACGAAGGCGAAGTGCCTGGCTGCATCGTTGGCAACGACCCAGAAGACGTGTGGCCGGGCGCTGTCGGCAGCCGTCACGCCAGCGGCGCCGAGCAGCAGCACCAGGCGTTCCATGCCCATCGCGAAACCCACGCCCGGCATCGCCGGACCGCCAAGCTGGGAAACCAGCCCGTCATAGCGCCCACCCGCACACACGGTCCCCTGCGCACCCAGGCTGTCGGTGACCCATTCGTAGACCGTCTTGCCGTAATAGTCGAGTCCGCGCACCAGCGCCGGATTGACGCGGTAGACCACGCCGCCGGCATCGAGCATCCCGCACAGCGCGGACATGTGTGTCCGTGATTCCTCATCAAGGTACGAACTCAGCACGGGAGCCCCTTCGAGCACGCTGCGCGTGCCGGGATCCTTGCTGTCGAGGATGCGCAGCGGATTGCTGCGCAGTCGACGCCGGCTGTCCTCGTCGAGCGCATCGACATGCGCATCAAGATACGCGACCAGTGCATCACGATACGCAGCCCGTGCGCCCGGACTGCCGAGTGAATTGATTTCCAGGCGCACCAGGCCGGCCACACCAAGGCGTTGCCACAGCCTGGCGAGCAGCAGCAGGTGTTCGGCCTCGATGTCGGGCCCGGGCAGACCGAAGGTCTCGACACCGATCTGGTGGAACTGACGCTGGCGCCCCATCTGCGGACGCTCGTGGCGGAACATCGGTCCGGCATACCACAGGCGCAGCGGCAGGCTCTGCAGCAGCCCGTTCTGCAACACGGCACGCACGCACCCCGCCGTACCCTCGGGGCGCAGCGTCAGGCTGTCGCCATTGCGGTCGGCGAAGGTGTACATCTCCTTCTCGACGATATCGGTGACCTCACCGATCGATCGACTGAACAGCTCGGTCGGCTCGATCAGCGGCAGGCGAATCTCGTGGTAGCCATAGGCATGCAGCAGAGTCGAGACCTCATTCTCGATGTACTGCCACAGCGCGCTCTGCGCGGGCAGGACATCCGGCATGCCGCGAACGGCCTTCAGTTGCTGCAACGTGCTGGTCTCCCGGTTCATCGGGCAAACCGCCACCACGGGCGGAAAGCCGGGCAAAAAACATGCGCACGGTATAGCCTGTCCCGGCCTTTGGCAATCGGGGTGCAGCGCCCGGGCTTCGTGGCATGCGTCAGCGACGTCCGCTTGCGGGCAAGGCGGGCGCAGCACGCATTCAGAGCGCGTCGTCGGTCCGGGGGTCGTGCTCCGGTGCCGCCAGGGGCACCACCCGTGCACCCGCACCGGTTTCGACGGTAACCGCCAGATCTGGCGCGGTCATGTCCGGCGTGGCCGGCGCGCGATTGTGGAAGAGATACAGCACGCTCGCCGCCAGCAGCAGCACCACCATGCCGATACGCCCTGCGCCCGAGGTGCTGTGCAGCGCCTTTCGCGCTGCCGTCGCACCGCGCGATGCACTCGGCCGCCCTCCCGTGCGTGCCTGGCGGTAGGCCGCGACGATCTCCTGCGGATCGAGGTCGAGCAGTCGCGCATAGTTGTGCAGGTAACCCCGAACGAAAGTTTCGCCCCGCATGCGCTCGTAATTGTTCTGCTCGAGCCCCCGCACGAAGGAAGGCAGCAACTGCAACTGCTCGGCAACCTCCGTCACGCCGAGGCCCGCGGCCTCACGTGCAGCCTGCAGCTGCCTGCCCGGCCCGTCCATCCTGCGATCGTCACTCGCCTGCGTCATGGCAAATCAGTTCCCGGACAATGTATCGGCATACTCGCGATATTCCGCAGACTCGGGATAGAGGTTGCGCAACTGCAGCGCGTAGCTTGCTTCGGCATCACGATCGCCCGTGCCACGCGCAAGCCGGACACCAAGCAGGAGGCTGCGCGGTGACTGCTGGCCCGGCGCTGTCGCACGGAACTGCTCGTAATAGCGGGTCGCCGCCAGATTGTTGCCGCGATCATGCTCGATGAACGCCAGTTCGAGCAAGGCAGGCCACTGTCTGGCATCCATCTTGAGCGAACGCTGCAGCATTTCCTCCGCCCGCGCCGTCTCGCCAACCTTGCTGTAGGCCCGGCCGAGGTTGGCGAAGGCGGTTGCGCGCGACTCGTACAGCGTATCGGCCACCACCTGTTCGAGTTCACGAATTGCGCCGTGCGTGTCGCCACGCTCGTAGAGAAACGCTGCGAAATTGTTGCGTGCCCGGGAGAACTTCGGATCGGCGGCGATTGCGCGCCGGAAATGCTCCGTTGCCAGCTCGTACTCTCCAGTGCGCCAGAACACCTGTGCCAGGGCATTGTGCACCGGAGCCGACTGTGGATCGAGTTCGAGCGCACGGCGCAGGTGAACGACTGCCTGTTCGGTGTTGCCCTTCTCCAGATACGCCGTTGCTGCTTCGACACGGCGCTCGACCTCTGCCTGTCGGTCCGCCTTGAACGCCGTACCGCTGATCGTGGTCGTCGTGCAACCGCAGAGCATGAGAACTGCGACGAACAGCGCGGCTGATGCCGGGCGCAGAGCCCCGATCCTGGTCATGTTCATGCGTGGATCTCGCCTGAGGTCGCCGGCGCCGCGCGCCGATGCCGCGCGGAGCGTTTCGTGCGATCACGCACCTGTCCAACCAGCTGGCCACACGCCGCCTCGATGTCATCGCCACGCGTCGCGCGCACGGTGACGCGATAGCCGGCGTCATTGAGCACGTTCCAGAAACGGCTGACGGCATTGCGACTCGGGCGTTCGTAATCCGACTGCTGGAACGGATTGAACGGGATCAGATTGATCTTGCAGGGAAAATCGCGCAGCAGCTCGGCGAGTTCCTGCGCCAGCTCGACGCTGTCGTTGACTCCCTTGATCAGGGTGTACTCGACGGTGACCACACGCTTCGCATCGGGCTGGGCATCCATGTAGCGGCGCGCCGAGTCGAGCAGCATCCGGATCGGATAGCGGCGATTCACCGGCATCAGCCGACTGCGCAGCTCATCGTTCGGAGCATGCAGCGAGATCGCCAGCGAGGCCTCACTGAGGCCGGCCAGCCGGTCCAGTGCGGGAACCACGCCAGCGGTGCTCAATGTCACCCGGCGTTTCGATATGCCATAGGCCAAATCATCCATCATCAGGTCCAGGGCCGCGACGACGTTGTCGAAGTTTAGCAAAGGCTCGCCCATGCCCATCATCACGATGTTGGTGATCTGGCGTTCGCCGCCACGTTTCGGCAAACCGATTGCCCTTGCAGCGATCCAGACCTGGCCGATGATCTCCGCTGCACTGAGGTCGCGCTGGAAGCCCTGCTTGCCGGTGGAGCAGAAGCTGCAGTCCAGCGCGCAGCCCACCTG
>CAZSYV010000084.1:0-12332 GCA_964610955.1 uncultured Klebsiella sp.
AACGCCGCCGAGCTGGAAGCCGCATTGCAACTGGTGCGCAAGGCGGCAGCGGGTGAGGCACTGACGACGGATCAGGGGCGCGGGCTGGTGGATGTGATCGCCCGTTACACACAAACCTTCCTCTGGTTGCAGCGTTACGACGAGGGCTTGCTGACGGCCCCTGCGGGCAGCCCGGGCGGGGCCTTGCCGTCGCTTGCCGAGGCCCGCATACACCTTGCACGGCTCAAGGCCGACCTGATCGCCAAGGGCGAGGCCACGGATCTGTTTGGGCGCGAGCGTGGCGATGCGTTTGCGGCGCTGCTCGGCAATCTGGAGCAGTCGGTGTTCGGCGAGCCGGCCTATCCCACGATCGAGGCCAAGGCCGCGCACCTGCTGTACTTCGTGATCAAGAACCACCCGTTCTCCGACGGCAACAAGCGCAGCGGTGCTTTCCTGTTCGTGGATTTCCTGGCGCGCAACGGGCGGCTCATCCGCAACGGCGAACCGGTGATCAACGATGTGGGACTGGCGGCACTGGCATTGTTGGTGGCCGAATCCGATCCCAAGGCCAAGGACGTGATGATCCGCCTGATCGAAAACATGCTGGCACTGCCGGGTGAATCAGGCGCGATGAATCGCGCCCTTACGGGGTGACCGATGGCCTTCAGCGCTGACATCCACCGCCGCCGCAGCCTGCGCCTGAAAGATCACGATTACGCACAGGCCGGGGCCGGCGGTTTTCAAGATAGTTGACACTGGTTCCATTACGCGGCCTGAGTCAGATCTGGCCTGACCGCTTTCACGGGATTGAGCCACACGCTCTCCGGTAGTGACCAATCCCGAATCCCTCGGCTCCAGCGTCGCGGATGACGCGCCCGGGCCGCTTCGTAAACACTCCTGCGTCAGTACATGAATCACCGCGTTGACCACGGTCTCGACATCGATGACGGACTCGCGCCTCGCCTGTTGGTTCAGTGAGGCGATCAGGCGCTCGATTCGCCCAGAATCATTTCGGCAGCCCTCTCGGCGATCGCAATGATGGTGGCGTTCGGGTCCCCGGTGGTGATGCGCGGCATCACGGAGCCGTCGACCACGCGCAGACCGCCCAGACCGTGTACCTCGAGCCGATCGTTCACCACTGCCAGCGGGTCATTGCCCATGCGGCAGGTACCGACGGCCTCGTAGTTGACCTCGACCGTGCGGCGCAGAAAGGCATCGATCGCCTCGTCACTGTCGATGTCCACTCCCGGCAGGACCTCCTCGCCGCGGTAGGGAGCATAGGCATCACCGGCAAGCAGGCCACGCGCGATGCGGATGCCGCGGCACAGCGCCTCGCGATCGCGTGGATCACTGAGGTAGTTCGTGTCGATGAGCGGCTGCGCCAGGGGATCGGCGGACCGCAGACCGAGCCGGCCACGGCTCTCGGGGCGGGTCAGGATGATGAGATTGGTGACCCCGTGCCCACCCTTCACTGCAGGATCCTGAACCAGCAGCGCCGGCATGAAGTAGAACTTCAGGTCGAGGTTCTGATGACCGGGTGCACCCGAGCGCAGGTAGGCAACCGCATCGACGCTGTTGCCGGCAAGCGGTCCCCTGCGGGCGAACAGATAGCTGATCCCCGCCTCGAGCATCGCCAGCGGGTTGCGGAAATACCGGTAGTGGGTGACAGGCTGCGGGCAGCGCATGGCAACCGAGGTACCGATGTGGTCGTGAAGGTTCAGCCCGACGCCCTTCAGCTCATGGAAGGGCACGACGCCTGCCGCCTGCAGCTGTTCGGCGTCACCGATGCCCGAGAGCATCAACAGCTGCGCAGACTGGAAGGTGCCGGCGCTGCTGATCACTTCGCGGCGCGCCCCGGCACGATACGCTTGCCCGTCGAAACGATACTCGACACCCATGGCACGCCTGCCGTCGAAGAGGATGCGCGTTGCGTGCGCACCGGTCACCACCTCGAGGTTCGCGCGCTTGCGCACCGGGTGCAGGTAGGCGACCGCCGTGCTGATGCGCCGCCCGCGATGGATGGTGTGCTCACCGGGGCCGAAACCCTCGGAGCGCTCACCGTTGTGGTCATCGTTGTACGGGTAGCCGGCAGCCCGGGCCGAGGCCAGCCAGGCGCGGGTGGCCGGGTTGCTCAGCCCGGCGCGGGTCACACGCAGCGGGCCATCGCCACCGTGGTAGGCATCGGCTCCATGGAGATTGCCTTCCGCACGGCGGTAGTAGGGCAGCATCTCCTGGTACGACCAGCCACGGTTGCCCTCGGCCGCCCAGCCGTCGAGGATCTCGGGCGCACCACGGCTGTAGCACATGCCGTTGATCGAACTGCTGCCGCCAAGCACCTTGCCACGCATATCGGTCAGCACCCGATTGCCCAGGTGCTGCTGCGGCGCGGTCTGGTAGCGCCAGGTGTGTTTGGCACCGTAGAGAAGTGCGAGAAAAGCGCCCGGCACATGGATGAGCGGACTGCTGTCCCTGCCACCCGCCTCGAGGAGCAGCACGCGGTGGCGAGGATCGGCGGAGAGGCGGTTCGCAAGCACGCAGCCTGCAGAGCCTGCGCCAACGATGATGAAATCGAACTGTCGCTCATTCGCTACAACCGGCGCATTCATCGGTTTCGTCCTCGTTCATCATTGTTGCCCGGAAAAAGAACCAGGCAGCACAGTTGCCAGTTAATGCAATACATGTTGCAATAACAATAACGATGGCGTCAATGGGTATACCGCCAACATCAGGGCACAGACGGATCCCAAGCCGGTCAGAGGCCCACAACGAAGAGGTGCATGAGGATGGTGAGCGAAGCACAGGCACAGGCCTATGGTTTTTCCCAGGCGGTACGCGCCGGTGAACTGCTGTTCTGCGCAGGGCAGGTCGGCGAAGAGGCCGACGGTTCCGTACCGGGCGATCCGGCACGGCAGTTCGATCTGGCCTTCGAGTCGCTGCGCCAGGTACTGGCAAGGCATGGCCTGGGACCGGCCGACATCGTCGATCTGACGAGCTTCCATGTCGGCTACCCCGCGCACATAGCGGAGTTTGCCGCTGCAAAGGCCCGGTTTCTGGGCAATGCGCTGCCTGCGTGGACGGCAATCGGTGTTGCTGCCCTGGGCTATCCACAGACGCTGGTCGAGGTGAAGGCGATTGCCCGATTCAGCACCTGAGTCTGCACAGACAGGCAAGCGCAGGCGCCCGGGCGGGCGTACCGAGCGCAATCGCCAGCAGGTCGCGACGGCGGTACTGCAGCTGATCGGCGAAGGCCGGCTCGATTTCGAACTGCAGGAGGTGGCCGCACTTGCGGGAGTGCACCGCACCACGCTGTTCCGCCGCTGGCCGGACCGCGGCGCGCTGATCGCCGAGGCACTGGCCGAGCATGTCGCGCAGCTGTCCATCGCGTTCTGCGGCGACTGGCGCGAGGACCTGCGCCGCATTGCCTTCGGCATGCGCGACTTCCTCGACCAGCCCGTCGAGGCCACGATGAACCGCATGCTCGTGCTCAGCGACAGCGGGGATTTCCGCGAGCAGATGCTCCTTCACTGGACGCCGATCATCGAGGCGCTGCGCACCCCGCTCGTCGACGCCAGAGACGCTGGCGAGATCCCGGCGGATGCCGATCCTGCCGCTCTCGTCTCGATGCTGATCGCGCCGATCCTGGTGAGCACGGTGATCATGCGCACGCGCCCGAGTGACGAATTTCTCGAGCAACTGCTCGTGCAGACGCTGCTTGCCTGCCGGGTACCGGATACCGCCTGAGCGCGCCGGGCCCGCTCGAGACGCTCACAGCCTTCGATCGTCGGCTCAGCGCTGGGTGCCCGCCGTATTGTCCAGCAGGCTGCGTGTTGCCCGCTGCACGAAGGCAGACAGCGTGGCTGCCATCTGCCGCTGCCTCGGTTCCTCGTGCTCGAGCCGCTGCACCGCAGCGTTCCTGCCAAGCACATAGCGGTAAAGCTCCGGCGCAGCACCGGGGCGCTTGACCACGATGTGCTCATCGCGCACGAAGCCGACGATCTCATCGTTGCCGGAAGGCTTGATCAGCGCAAAGCCCCGGTCGTCGACCGACAGCACATCACGCCCCCAGCACTGGTGGGTGAAGGGTTCACCGATCAGCCCCATGATCGTCGGGGCGATGTCGTTCTGTGTCGCGACGCGGTCGATGCTTGCGCCGAAGGTCTCGCGCACGCCGGGGGCGATGATCAGCAGCGGTACGTGAAAGCGCAGCAGGTCGATGTCGGTGAGCTGCGTGCTGACGCCGAATCCATGATCGCCAAGCACCACGAAGATGGTGTTGTCATACCAGGGCTCCTTTTCGACGCGACGGAAGAAGCGCCCCAGCGCCCAGTCCGCGTAGCGCATCGCCGTCAGTCGCTCGTCGAACTGGCCCTGCCCCGTCACCGCCTGTACCGGCAGCGGATCGGGCAGCGCATAGGGCGTGTGGTTCGACAGCGTCTGCAGCACGGCAAAGAACGGCCTGTCCGCAGGCAGCTTCTCGAGCTCGTCGGCCGCCCGATCGAACATGTCCTGGTCCGACACGCCCCAGGTCGGGTCGACGAACACGGGGTCGACGAAATCATCCCGGCCAATGAAGCGCGTCATGCCCTGGTTGCGGAAGAAGCCTTGCTGGTTGTCCCAGGAAAAGGCACCGTTGTAGACATAAAGGTCCTGGTAGCCCTGCTGGTGCAGCAGCAGCGGCAGCCCCGAGAAACGGTGTGCCCCTTCCTGCTGCTGCATCAGGTATTCGTAACCCGGCAGATTGGGAAAGCAGGCCAGCGTGGCAAACATGCCCTGGTGCGTGTGCGTACCGTTGGAGAGAAACCGGGTGAACAGCAGTCCCTGGCCGGCAAGCCGGTCGAACTCCGGCGTAATCCCGAGCCCCGAACCCAGCGCCCCCGTGAACACGCCGGAGAAGCTCTCCATCAGGATGACGACCACGTTCGGCTTGCCCATCGCACCGGCACCCTCCGGTCGAGGACTGCCGGGGTGCGTGCGCAGCAACGCGAGTTCGGGATCACTGCCCGGTGTATCTTCGGCCGTGAACAGCAGCTTGCGCGTCATCGCCGTCGCCTTCTCGGGCGCCATCGCCTTCAGCCAGAAGCCCTTGTCGGTCTTGTCGTTCCCCGATGCCATCGCCTTGTACAGGGTAAAGATGCCATTGAGTCCGAGGTGGTTGGCAAACAGGTTCTGACTGTGGAAGGCATCCCCCCAGCGCAGCGGCGGCCCCGAGCGTGTGGTGCCGCGCGCACCGAGCACGAGCGCCAGCATGACCACGACACAGATGAGGGCGCGCAGCGGGCGCGCTGGCGCGTGGCGCAGCGGCAGGCGCTCGGCCAACGCACAGGCGGCACGATCCAGCAGGCCGTAGAAACGGTACACCACCCAGGACAGCAGCACCCACAGCAGCAGGTAGCGAAACAGCGGGTAGCCGTTCCACAGCATGCTGAGCACGGTCTTCGGGTCCTGACGGACGTATTCGAGCACGAGGCTGTTCAGGCGCTGGTGGAACTCACGGTAGAAGTCCGGCTCCGCAATGCAGGCCAGGATCACAAGCGATGAGGCCACGCTCAGCCACACGACCAGCCCCCGGCGCAGGGCGGAGGATGCAGGCCAGAGGAAACCGGCGAGCAGCGGCAGGCTGAGGATGCTCGTCACCATCAGATCGAAGCGCAGGCCGATGGCGAAGCTCACCAGCACATCGGCGCGCGCCACGGTGCTGGCGAGTTCCGCGTTGTATCCGTACAGCGCCACCCGTGCGAGCGAGAACAGCACCATCAGCGCCGACATCGCCAGCAGCATGAAGCAGGCGTGACCGGCGAGCGTGTGACGATTGTCTTGCATGGGATTCAGGATACCGCTCATGAGGGGCGCAGCGCGCCTACCCGGGAAGTTGGCTGGCGCATGAATCGCAACAGGCGCGAGCGGCCCTGCTCGGCGACGAGCACGGCGTCATCGCCGTCCTCGAGCACCGACTGCGGCGCGTGAAGGTGCGAGGCAACCAGGTGAAAACGCTCGTAGTCGTAGAACCACAACCGGCCGTTGTTGCTGACGTCCTCGGTGATCCACACGCCAGCGGCAGTGCAGCGCAGGAACCCCGGCCCCCGCAGCCCGGCTGGAATCGCCCGGATCTCCCCGTCCACGTACTCCAGGAGGTCGGATCTCTTGCGATCGACGGCGAAAATGCGCCCGTCCCGCCCCACGCACACCCCCTCCCCCTCCACGAAACCTTCAAACAGCACGTTCTGGCGAAAGTCATCGCGTGGATCGACTTCGAGCAGGCGTCCACCAGCGGAATCCTCGATGATCAGCCAGCGCCCCTGCGGCGTCACGGTAATCGACTCCGGCTTCCTCAGCATCATCAGCGACTGCAGACCACCGTCCTTCCACAGCAGCACCGGCTGGTCGGGATACTCCTGGGTCAGGACGATGCCGTCCTCCCAGGGAAGCAGGCCGGCGGGCTTGTACAGGCCCTCTGCCAACACTTCATGGTGCCCCGCGTGGATATCCAGTCTGATCAGGCGCCCCATGCCCGGGGCGCCCGCAGGCTGTTTTGCCGACAGAGTCGAGACGATGCTGCCATCGGGCATGCGTGCCAGCGAGACGATCCGCTGCAGATTGCCCTGCACCTCGCTGCAGCGCCAGCCATCGGCGACGGCGACCGGCGCAAAGCGCAGCCAGCCGAGTACGGTACCGCTCAGCACCAGTACGAGGGCGGCAGCGACGATCAGGAGGAGCGGCAGTTTCCGCGCGGAAGAAGGCAATTGAAAACCTGCCACGGCAAGTGGGTATCGCAGTGCGGCATCCCAGCAGAACACGCGTGAAATTTTCGTGAATCGGGCGTGAAACGCTCATCCAATGACAGTATTTCCCTGCCCGCGCAGGGAACGTCTCGCTTGACGCGCCCAGGCGAGGGTCGTATACCGTGAGCACACGAAGCTGCGCTGACGCGCACTGAACCAGAGGTTGGTGCCACCGGCTCGCAGCAACACGAGCCGATCCAAAGGACACCAACATGACACACTACAAGTATCTGATCATCGGTGGCGGGATGGCCGCCGACGCGGCCGCTGCCGGAATTCGCGAGCTGGATACCGAGGGTTCGATCGGGCTCATCGGCACCGAATCCGATCCTCCCTATGACCGCCCACCGCTGTCGAAGGGCCTGTGGCGAGACGGCACGCTCGAGAGCATCTGGCGCCCCAACGCTGAACGCAGCCTCACGCTGCACCTCGGCTGCACGGCAACCACGCTCGACGCGAAAACCCGCACCGTCAGCGACGACCAGGGCAATCGTTACACCTATGACAAGCTGTTGCTTGCCACCGGTGGCGCACCGCGGCGTCTGCCATTCGGTGGCAGCGACGTCATCTATTACCGGACCGTGGCCGACTACCGCAGGCTGCACGAACTGAGCGAAACGAAGCGGGACTTCGCCATCATCGGTGGAGGCTTCATCGGCTCGGAAATCGCCGCTGCACTGGCGCTGAACGGCAGGAAGGTCACGATGCTGTTTCCCGAGGACGGAATCGGCTGGCGGCTGTTTCCGCCGGGTCTTGCGCACTTTCTCAACGACTACTACCGCGAGAAGGGGGTGCAGGTGCTGAACGGTCACGCCGTGAACGGCATCCGCAGCGACGCGGGGCGACTCATCGTGCAGCACGCCGCGCAGGCAGGCGGAGAGCTGTCGGTCGATGGCGTGATCGCCGGGATCGGTGTGATCCCGAGCGCTGCGCTCGCACAGCAGGCCGGGCTTGAAGTGCACAACGGCATCACGGTCGACGAGTACCTGCGCACCAGCAACCCCGACATCTACGCGGCCGGCGATGTGGCGTTCTACCACGAGCCCACGCTTGGCGAGCGCCGGCGCGTCGAGCACGAGGACAACGCCAACACCATGGGGCGCGCTGCGGGGCGCAACATGGCTGGTGCCGGCGAGCGCTATGACCACCTGCCCTTTTTCTACTCCGACCTGTTCGACCTTGGCTACGAAGCCGTCGGCGAAACCGACTCACGGCTGCAGATGGTGGAGGACTGGCGCGATCCCTTCCGCGAGGGCGTGGTCTACTACCTGCACGAGGGACGGGTGCGCGGGGTGCTGCTGTGGAACACCTGGGACCAGGTGGCGAATGCGCGCAAGCTCATCGCCGAACCCGGCCCGTTCAGCGCGCAGGACCTGAAGGACCGCCTCCCGGCCTGAGGACAGGGAGAACGGGCCTGTGCCTGGGGCACGATTCGCGCTTGCTGCGCCCCCTGCATTCCGGCTGGACCTGAGCGCCTGGGCACTGTGCCGGCGTTCGCACAACCGCAGCGACCACTGGGACGAGCACGGCTACCACCGCACGCTGGCACTCGAACCGCCGCACCAGCCGTTGGCGCTGTGCGTACGACAGGGCACTGCGTGTGGTGGTGCGTCACAGCTCGAGGTGAGCCTCGTCGGTACCGACATCGGGGATCACACCCTCGCACGGGTGAAGCAGACACTGCAGGTGCTGCTCGGCCTCGACATCGCACTCGATGGGTTCTACCGGATGGCGGACGCCGATCCGGGTCTGGCCGCTCTGGCACAGCGCTTTCATGGATTCAGGCCACCGCGCTTTCCCAACCTTTTCGAGACACTGGTCAACGCCATCAGCTGCCAGCAGATCACGCTGAGCTTTGGCATCACGCTGCTGAACCGCCTGGTCGAGGCCTACGGGCGTCCGGTCGAGGCGGCAGAGGCGAGTGCCGTGGCAAACGCCTTTCCCGGACCCGGCGAACTGGCCGACGTCGAGCCCGAGGCGCTGCGCGCCCTCGGTTACAGCCGCCAGAAGGCACAGAGTCTGATCGGGGCCGCAAAGGCCGTGGCCAGCGGTGCACTCGATCTGGACGGACTCCAGAGGCTCGATAGCGCGCACATCACCGACACGCTGACCCGGCTGCGCGGCGTCGGCCCCTGGTCGGCACAGTACGTGCTGCTGCGCGGTCTGGGTCGGCTGGATGTGTTTCCGAGCAACGACTCCGGTGCACGCAACGGGCTGCAGCTCTGGCTCGGTCGCCGGGAACGGATCGCCTACGCCGAGATCCCCGCACTGCTTGCACGCTGGCGCCCCTACGCGGGCCTGGTCTACTTCCACCTGTTGCTCGGGTCGCTGGAGCGCCAGGGAGTGGTCCACGGCCTGACGCCAGCCCAAACCGATACCACCCAGCCGACGCTCAGCTCTGCTGCTGGCTCTCCCACAGCGCACGGGTGATCGAACCACCCTGCGTGCGGTCGTAGATGTAGCTCGGGTACTCGGTTTTCGCGACCTTCAGGCCGGCGGCAACGGCGCGGTCGAAAAGATCGGTATCACTGGCAAAGGGCATCTCGCGAAAGCCGCCGAGCGCACGCAGCGCCTCACGGCGAAAGAAGAAGGTACCGCCGATCACACACTGCGACAGGTGAACCTGGCGTGTGATGTCGTCACGATCCGGCACCCAGGGGTCCCCGACGATGCGCACGCCGCCGTGAAGCAGCACGATCTCCGGCCCGCGCCCGAGCACGCTCCGCCTGCTCGCCAGGTGATCGGGCGCGTATTCATCGTCCGAGTCGAGGAACGTGATGAACTCACCCCGGCTGCGCGCAATGCCGACGTTCTTGGCACGGGCATCGCCGCCGTGCTCGCAGCGCACATAGTGAAAAGCGCCCGAGCGCCGCCGATATGCCTCGACCACCGCCTCGGTGTCATCGGTGCCGCCGTCGTCGATCACCCACGCCTCCCAGTCGGTCTCGGACTGCACGAGCAGTGAATCGAGCGCACGGCGCAACAACCCTGCGCGGTTCCATGTGGCGATGACCACGGAAAAGAACGGTACGACCTCTGGCATCGGAACTCCTGCATGGCACGGCGACCCACGGGCGGCACCGGATGTGGGATCGAAGATCGCACCATCGATCAGCCCGATCAACCCCGCCCACAGCGATGTACGCTCCCGGATGACACCGTTCTCCAGGCAGGCACATTCAAGTCACCGTAACCTTCCGGCTTTGGTTAGACTCGGCGGCACCGATCCCCCACCGATTCGAGGCAACAGACATGCAGGCACTGGTCATCGGCGGCACCGGCCCCACGGGTCCGTTCATCGTCAACGGTCTGCTCGAGCGCGGCTGGCGCGTCGAGATCCTCCACACCGGCCGCCACGAGATCGACGAGATCCCTCCCGAGGTCGGACACATCCATGTCAGCCCCCACGACCCGGCGGCGCTGAGCGCGGCGATCGGCAAGCGGCGCTGGGACCTGTGCATCGCCACCTACGGCCGCCTGCGCTCGATCGCCGAGATCTTCGCCGGGCACGTCGGGCGCTTCATTTCGGTCGGCGGCGGCCCCGCCTACCTGGGTTACATGAACCCCTTCGTGCACGATCCCGAGGGGTTGCCCGCCCCACTCGGCGAAGACGCGCCGCAGGTGAGCGACCCGGCCCAGGACGAGAAGGGCTGGCGTGTGGCGCGCACCGAAGAGGCCGTGTTCGAACACCATCCGCAGGCCACGCACTTCCGCTACCCCTTCGTCTACGGACCCTACCAGGGTGCGCCGCGCGAGTGGGTCGTGGTGCGCCGCGTACTGGACCGGCGCCGGCGGATCATCCTGCCCGATGGTGGCCTGACGCTCGACGCCTACGGCTACGCGCAGAACATGGCCCACGCGCTGCTGCTTGCGGTGGACCAGCCGGAGAATTCCTGTGGCGAGATATTCAACGCCGCCGACAGCCATGCCCTGAGCCTGCGCGATGTCGTGCACCACGCGTCGCGGGCGCTCGACTGGGAGTTCGAGATCATCGACATGCCGGCTCATCTGGCCGTGCCCGCCCGCCCGCTGATGAGCCGCCCGACCACCACTCACCGCCTCTATGACCTGACCAAGATCCGCTCACGGCTCGGCTACCGCGACATCGTGCCTCCGGCAGAAGCGGTGGCACGCACCGCCCGCTGGCTGGTGGCCAACCCACCGCCACCGGCAAACGGCATCACGGTGGAAGCCGTATTGCAGGACCCCTTCGACTACGCGGCCGAAGACCTGCTGATCGAGCGCTGGCAAGGTGCAATTGCAACGATCGAGATGCCGACCTGGGAAACACCACCGGGGTTTGGCATGGCCTACAGCGGCCCTGGCGGAAGGGCGCGCAGCAACCCGAACTTCGAGGCCTGATTCACGAGGTTCGGCTGCATGCAATCAATGCGGCGATGATTTTCGACTCCGCGCTGCAGGTTTCCTGCTGCAGCGCGGCTTCGTCTCCACGGCATCCTCCGTCTCATCCGTGTGCGCGCAGTCGGCTACCGAGCTGCGGTCGAGATCGGCAAGGAAGGCCTCCTGCGCCGAGGCCAGGCGCGACCTGAGTCGACAGCTCGGCGTCAACGGGCAGTTGCCCCCATCGGCACGGAAGCACTCGGCAAGTGCGTAGCGCTGCTCAAGGAAACGCACCACCTCGCCGAGACGGATGTCCTCTGCCGGCCTTGCCAGGCGGATCCCGCCGCCCGCCCCGCGCTGCGTGACCAGGAAACCACCACGCGCGAGGTCCTGAACCACCTTGGTGAGATGGTTGTACGGTATGTGCGACTCCTCGGCGATGTGCTGAGTCGTCAGCAGTTCCTCCGACCCACCCGCCAGGCGCATCAGGACCTGCAGTCCATAGTCAGTGAAAGCGGCAAGACGCATACGATCGACCAAATTGGTATTTACAGGGCAAATTAACACTTCTAGAATCGGCGCTGTAAATACCAATTTACAAACCGCCTGTCCAGCCGGGCCGGCAAACGAACAGATGGGAGGGGAACATGTCTGCGCAACGCCTCATCCGGTTGGGCCTCGCAGTTCTCGGCAGTGGAGTGAGTCTGGCCTTGTCCTGGCCCTACTGGCGCGATTTCGAGTACTGGCCCGAATCTCAAGTCATGTGGCAGGTGTACTTCGTGGTGGGCTTCGTGCTCGCCATCTATGTCTTCTACATATTTCTTGATCGGCTCTCGACGCTGTTCGAACACGACGTGATTGCACGTGCGCAGAGCGCACAGGCGGCTGAAGTCTCCACCACCAGGAAGGAGACCACACCATGAGCTGCAAACCAGGCGAACCCTGCGAAGAGGGTCGCAAGCGCCGCCAGGCATTGCTGGTCCTCGGTCTGATGGGCCTTATCTTCCTCGCGCTTTCGGCAGTCTCGTTCATCAAGCCCCGCGGGCAGACGGTGCCGACAGCCGTCAGTTACGCCGGCCACGATGCCGTCGACGGCAAGCGGGTCTTCCAGGCCTACAACTGCATGGGCTGTCACACCATCGTCGGCAACGGCGCCTACTTCGGCCCCGACCTGACCAAGCTCTACGGCAAGGTCGGCCCCGCCTGGCTGGAGGCATTCCTGCCCTCGGCAGG
>CAZSYV010000085.1:0-9660 GCA_964610955.1 uncultured Klebsiella sp.
ATCCGATCCCCGGGTCGAACTTCATTGATATCCTCGGCATGTTCCAGCAGGATCCTGCAACCGAGGCGATCGTGATGATCGGTGAGATCGGCGGTTCTGCCGAGGAAGAAGCGGCCGCGTTCATCAAGGCCAACGTGACCAAGCCGGTGGTGTCCTACATCGCGGGGGTCACGGCGCCGAAGGGCAAGCGCATGGGGCACGCAGGGGCGATCATCGCCGGCGGCAAGGGCACGGCGGACGAGAAGTTTGCTGCACTCGAGGCGGCAGGCGTGAAGACCGTGCGCAGCCTCGCCGATATCGGCACGGCGCTGAAGTCGATCACCGGCTGGTGATCCGGGGCAACGACGATTGCCGTGCCCTCGACAATGGGGCACGGCAATGAACAGCAACAGCCGGGCATACAGCTATCCACAGGCGATTCTCGACCCGCGCTACGGGAGCGGTTGCTACCGGCGTGCGATCGTGCTGCACCGTGATGGGCCTTCACGCGTACACGCTGCAGTCGAGGATGATCCACACGCCTTTGCGATCGTGCTCGAACACGATGGCGAGCACGTCGTCGAAGTGTCTGCCGAGGCCCGGCGCTTTCCACTGACCACCTGTCCCGAGGCGACCCGGGAGCTGCGAGCGCTGATCGGCGCACCGCTCGTGGATCCCCTGCGCACGCTCGGTCGCTGGGCGAACCCGCGCCAGCACTGCACGCACCTGTTCGATCTGGCGGCGCTGGCGATGGCGCACGTGCAACGCCCTGCAGCTACACGCCGTTACGATCTGACGATCCCGGATGCGCTCGACGGACGCAGCGTGGCGAGGCTGGACCGTGACGGTGAGCGGGTGCTTTCGTGGACGGTACAGGATGGGGTGATCGTCGATCCCGAACCATTCGTCGGTCAGAAGGTGTTTGGCGGCTTTACCGGCTGGGCGCGCGAGGCGCTCGATGAGCAGCAGTACGAGTACTCTTTCCTGTTGCAGCGCGGTCTGCTGGTTGCCCAGTCGCGCGTCTTCGATGAAGAGAAGGCGCCACTCGGGCCGGCCTCGCTCGATCCGATGCGTCCCGACTCCTGTTACAGTTACAGCACCCTGCACGCCTCCCGCGCCTGGCGTGCGCCCGGCAATCGCCGGGATTTCACTGATACCGGCAATGGGGCACTGCTGCGCTGGTTCGATCCGGAAGACGCATCCTGACTCTCATCACGGCTCGCCCCGTCGTTCATTCATCCGTGACGGCGTTCCGGGGTCGCACGCGTCTTGAAAGCGCCGATTCCAACCCCATATTGCCTGAGTCGCCGTTCATAACCAGGGAGAACACCGCATGACTGCTGCGCAACGCGAGACGATGGGTTTCCAGACCGAGGCTCGCCAGCTTCTGCACCTGATGATCCACTCGCTTTACAGCAACCGTGAGATATTCCTGCGCGAGCTGATCTCGAACGCGTCGGATGCCGCCGACAAGCTGCGTTTCGAGGCACTCGCCCAACCCGAACTTCTGGCCGATGATCCGGAACTGACAATCCGCATCGCGGTCGATCGCGAGGCCCGCATCCTGTCGATCACTGACAACGGCATCGGCATGTCGCGCGAGGAGGCGATCAGTCACCTGGGAACCATCGCGCGTTCGGGCACGGCGCAGTTCGTGCAGCAGCTCTCGGGCGATCAGCGCAGGGATTCGCAACTGATCGGCCAGTTCGGCGTGGGTTTCTACAGCGCCTTCATGGTGGCCGATCGCATCGAGGTGTTCAGCCGCCGCGCGGGACTGGCGGCCAGCGCAGGGGTACGCTGGGAATCGGCGGGGGAGAGCGAGTTCACGGTCGAGGACATCGAGCGCGAGCAGCGCGGCACCACCGTGGTGCTGCACCTCAAGGAGGATGCAGCCGAGTTCCTCGATGCCTGGAAGGTGCGCACCATCGTCAAGCGCTACTCGGACCACATCTCGCTGCCCGTGCTGATGGCGAAGGAGCACCATGGCGAGGAGGACGGAAAGACCGATGATGCGCCCGAGTGGGAGGCAGTCAACCAGGCGACCGCGCTGTGGACTCGCCCGCGCACCGAAATCAGTGACGAGGAGTATCGCGAGTTCTACAAGCACATCGCGCATGATTTCGAGGATCCGCTGACCTGGAGCCACCACCGTGTCGAGGGGCGCTACGAGTACAACTCGCTGCTGTTCATCCCGGCCCACGCTCCCTTCGACCTGTGGAACCGTGATGCTCCCCGGGGACTGAAGCTCTACATCCAGCGCACCTTCATCATGGACGACGCGGAACAGTTCCTGCCGCTGTACCTGCGCTTCGTCAAGGGTGTGGTCGATTCGGTCGACCTGCCGCTGAACGTCTCACGCGAGATCCTGCAGAAGAGTGCGGCGGTCGATGCGATGCGCGGTGCGCTCAGCAAGCGTGTGCTGGATATGCTCGAGGGCGTGGCGAACGAGCGCCCCGAGGATTATCAGAAGTTCTGGGACGTATTCGGTCAGGTCATGAAGGAAGGCCTGGCAGAGGATTTCGTCAACCGCGAACGCATTGCCAGACTGCTGCGCTTCTCGACCACGCACACGGACAAGCCGGCGCAGGACCAGAGCCTCGAGCAGTATGTCGAGCGCATGCGCGAGGGGCAGCAGCACATCTATTATGTGGTTGCCGACAATTTCCTCACGGCCCGCAACAGCCCGCACCTCGAACTGCTGCGTCGCAAGGGCATCGAAGTGATCCTGCTGCATGATCGCATCGACGAGTGGATGATCGCCTACCTCGGCGAGTTTGCCGGCAAGCAGCTCAGGGATGTGGCGCGTGGTGATCTCGACCTTGGTGAGCTCGACGACAGCAGCAGCCGCGAGGCGCGGGAGAAGCGCCAGGAAGAGACCAGGGATCTCGTCGAACGTGTCAGGAAGGTTCTGGACTCCCGTGTGCAGGAAGTGCGCAGCACCGCACGTCTGACCGAATCCCCCGCCTGCCTGGTGGTCGGGGATCACGACATGGGGATGCAGATGCGCCGCATCATGCAGGCAGCCGGCCAGCAGGTTCCCGAGGCAAAGCCGATTCTCGAGATCAACCCCGATCATCCCCTGGTCGCACGGCTCGATCGCGAAACCGACGAGGAGCGTTTTGCCGCGCTGGCAACGATCCTCTTCGAACAGGCGCAGCTTGCTTCGGGCGATGATCTCGAGGACCCGGCTGCCTATGTGCAGCGACTGAACCGATTGCTGCTCGAGTTGAGCGGCGCCTGAGGCACACTGCCGTGGCGCTGGCATGCTCTCCTCTGCACTGCTCAGCGCAACAGTGAGTGCCGATCTGTCCGGAGCGCGCGAGCAGCGCTGCGAGGTGTACGGCACCTCGCTCGCGTGGCGTGAGTGGGGCGATGCGCATGCCTACCCGGTGCTTGCGCTGCACGGCTGGCTCGACAACGCAGCGTCCTTCGATGCACTCGCCCCACTGTTGCCCGGGCGGCGGATCATTGCGCTCGACCTGCCCGGGCATGGGTTGAGCGCGCATCGCGGCGTCGATGGTACCTACAATATCTGGGACGATCTGCCGGTGCTGCTGTGCTTCATCCGGGCGCTGGGCCTCGAGCGCTATGCATTGATCGGGCATTCGCGTGGTGCGGCGATTGCCTCGCTGCTGGCGGCGATCGAGCCGGCTGCGACAAGCACCCTGGTGATGCTCGACGGCGCGCTGGTGCCGCAGTTCGACGATGCGCAGACGCTCGATCAGTTGCAGCGCTTCGCGCGTGCCTATGCGGGGTTCGATTCGCATGCTGCCCGCGTGTTTCCCAGTGTGGATGCCGCGGTCGATGCACGCTGCCGTGCGACGGGGATCGACCGACGGGCGGCCAGCGTACTGGTTGCACGCGGCCTGCAGCCGGTTGATGGCGGTTTTTGCTGGCGCACCGATGCCCGTCTGCGCTATCCCTCGGCGCTGAAACTCACGCCGGCGAAGGTGCGCAGTGTGCTGTCCGGGATCGGCGCACCGACGCTGCTTCTGCTGACCGGCATCGGCATCGCGCAGCCCCTGCCGCAGCATGAGTCGCTCGACTGGTACCCGGGACTGCAGCGCGAACGTATCGGCAGCTGCCACCATTGCCATATGCTCGAGGCTGCACCCGAGATTGCCGCACGCATCACGCGTTTCTGGAGGGACTGTGGGCAAGCATGATGTCTCGCACGTGGCACCGTCCGAACTGTCGACCATCCGTGACTTCCAGCGCTGGGCGGTGAGCGCGTTCAATGCGGCCGGCGTGGCCTTCGGACATGGCACCGACAACGCCTGGGACGAGGCGCGCTGGCTGGTGCTCGGTGCGTTGCACCTGCCGTTCGACAGCCCCGACTGGGTGCTCGATGCGCGCCTTGGTTCGCGTGAACGCCAGCGCCTGCGTGCACTGCTTACCCGGCGCATCGGTGAGCGCGTTCCCACGGCGTATCTGCTGGGTGAGGCGTGGTTTGCCGGACTGCGTTTTCATGTCACCCCGGCAGTGCTGATTCCCCGATCGCCACTGGCGGAACTGCTGGCGACGGGTTGCGAGCCCTGGCTTGGTGGGGCAGAGCCGCAGCACATCCTCGACCTGTGCTGCGGCAGTGGTTGCATCGGCATCGCGGCGGCATTGCGCTGGCCGGATGCCGAGGTGCTGCTTGCCGATGTATCTCAGGCAGCACTTGAAGTGGCGCATGCGAACGTGGCGCTGCACGCTGTGGGTGCGCGCGTGCGCATCGTCGAATCGGATCTGTTCTCGGCGCTTGGTGGCGAGCGCTTCGATCTGATCCTCTGCAATCCTCCATACGTCGACGCGGCCGACATGAATGCGCTGCCGGCAGAATACCGCCATGAACCCCGGCTCGGTCTTGCGGCGGGCGATGATGGGCTCGCGCTGGCGCGGCGCATTCTTGCCGATGCAGCGAAACATCTCAAAGACGATGCGCTGCTGGTGCTCGAGGTCGGCAACAGTGCCCCGGCGCTCGAGCGCGCACTGCCCCATCTGCCTTTCCTGTGGCCTGACCTGGAGCAGGGAGGGCATGGCGTGGCATTGATCCGTGCCAGCGAGCTTGCCTCGTTCCCGGTGCCGCCATCCGATTGAGCTGCGTGGCGCAGTCATGGCCCCCAGCTGCGTGACGCATGCCCGTATAATCGCAGCTCATCCACGGAGAACGGATTTCCCATGTCAGGCAACAGCATCGGGCGGCTTTTCACCCTGAGCAGCTTTGGCGAAAGCCATGGACCGGCGATCGGCGGCGTCGTCGATGGTTGTCCCCCCGGGCTGGAGTTGAGCGAGGAGGATCTGCAGGCCGATCTCGACCGCCGCCGCCCGGGCAGCTCGCGCCACACCACGCAGCGGCGCGAGCCGGATCGCGTACGCATCCTGTCCGGTGTCTTCGAAGGCCGGACGACCGGGGCGCCGATCGGCTTGCTGATCGAGAACACCGACCAGCGTTCGCGTGACTACGCGACGATCCGCGACACCTTCAGGCCGAACCACGCGGACTACACCTACACGCAGAAGTACGGAACGCGCGACTACCGTGGCGGCGGGCGTTCCTCGGCGCGCGAGACGGCGGTGCGGGTCGCCGCTGGTGCAATTGCGAAGAAGTACCTGCGCGAGCGCCTGGGAGTTTCGATACGCGGCTACCTGGCCCAGCTCGGCCCGTTCGTGGCGACGACGCTCGATTGGGATACCGTAGGGAGCAATCCGTTCTTCTGCCCCGATGCCGCGCTGGTGCCGCAGCTCGAAGACTACATTGCCGAGTTGCGCAGGGCGGGTGACTCGGTTGGCGCACGGATCAACGTCGTTGCGAGCGGCGTGCCGGTCGGGCTGGGTGAGCCGGTATTCGACCGCC
Organism: uncultured Klebsiella sp.; assembly: GCA_964610955.1. Classification (GTDB taxonomy): domain Bacteria; phylum Pseudomonadota; class Gammaproteobacteria; order Pseudomonadales; family UBA5518; genus UBA5518. Next base: position 5,819 of record CAZSYV010000085.1, read on the forward strand.
TCGATGCCGATATTGCCCATGCGATGATGGGCATCAACGCGGTGAAGGGTGTGGAGATCGGTGATGGCTTTGCCGTCGCCGGGCAGAAGGGCAGCGAGCACCGCGACGGGATCACGCCCCAGGGTTTCCTTGCCAACCATGCGGGCGGCATTCTTGGGGGCATCTCCAGCGGCCAGGACATCGTGGTGTCGATCGCACTGAAGCCCACCTCGAGCATCCGCCTGCCGAGCCCCTCGATCGATCGCTTCGGCAATCCCATCGAGGTGGTCACGCAGGGGCGTCATGACCCCTGTGTCGGCATCCGCGCCACACCGATCGCCGAAGCGATGCTGGCGCTGGTGCTGATGGATCACTGGATGCGCCACCGGGGGCAGAATGCCGACGTCGAATCATCGACACCGCGGATTCCTGCAGCAGCTCCGGCAGCGGGCAGCTGATGGGGCTGGACGGTTCGACCTACCTTCGTCTGTCCTCGTTCTATTTCCTGTACTACGCATTCCTCGGCGCCTTGATGCCCTACTGGAGCCTGTACCTGCAGGCGGTCGGGCTGGATGCCACCGGAATCGGCATCGTCTTTGCCGTGATTGCGGCAACACGCATCGTGGCGCCGAACCTGTGGAGCTGGATCGCCGATCGCAGCGCGAGCCACCTGCAGCTGATCCGCGTCGGTGCGCTGCTTGCGACACTGAGCCTTGCTGCCCTGCCGTGGCATGGTGGGGTTGCCTGGATCGTGGGTGTGGTGTTCGTGCACTCGGTATTCTGGAATGCCATCCTGGCGCAGTTCGAGGTCATCACGCTGGCGTCGCTGCGTGAGGCGGTGCAGCGCTATGGGCTGGTACGGCTCTGGGGTTCGGTCGGCTTCATCGTTGCAGTCATCGGCTGCGGCATGCTGTTCGACCGGATCGACGTGATCCAGCTGCCGTGGCTGCTGCTTGCTCTGCTGGCGCTGCTCGTGATCGGCAGCTGGCTGGTCCGCGACCCTGATGCCGGCGCGCGTGCCCAGGGTGCACAGGGGATCGGCGAGCGACTGCGTGAACCGGCACTGCTTGCCTTCCTGCTGGCGTCATTCCTGCTGCAGCTCTCGCACGCACCGTACTACGGCTTCTTCAGTCTGTACCTCGAACAGTACGGCTACACCCGAGCCGCAACGGGGCAGATGTGGGCACTCGGGGTGCTGGCCGAAATCAGCGTGTTTGCCTTTGCGCACCGGCTGCTCGCGCGCCACGGGTTGCGTCGCATCCTGCTCGCCAGCCTGTTGCTCGCTGCGCTGCGCTGGCTGATGATCGGCTACGGTGTAGAGCACATCGGGTGGCTGCTGGCTGCACAGTGCCTGCATGCAGCGAGTTTCGGCAGCTTCCATGCAGCGGGGATCGAGCTGCTGAGACGCTATTTCGTTCCTGCGCAGCAGGCACGTGGTCAGGCACTCTATGCGGCGGTGAGTTTCGGTGCCGGGGGTGCCGTCGGCGCGGTGCTGAGCGGCGTGCTGTGGGATGTCGACCCACGGATGGCTTTTCTGGTGGCGGCGCTGGCAGCCTTTACCGGCTGGCTGCTGGTGCTGGCGCTGGTTCGCGGGCCGCTGGTCACCGTAATGGGTGGGCGAGGTTACAACGTGAGGGGGGAGGAAATTGCGTGATGGGAATCCTGCGAGCGCTGCGACGCAATCGCCTGTTGGTATTTGCCGTCGTGGCGAGCCTGGCGCTGCTGCTGTCGGTGGCCTTCGTTTTCGATTTTCACCTCGCCGAGATCGTGGCGTTCCTGTGGCAGTGCGTGCTGATGATCGTTGCGATGATCGTCTGCGCGGCCGTGCTGTTTGCCCTGCTGCTGGTTTTGCGTGCGCTGCTTGGCCGGGGTGCCGACTGAGGACTCAGCCGTTCGCGTCGACCAGTGAATAGTCGATCGTCAGTTCCTCGGCGATTTCATCGAGCTGCTCGCGCAGCTCGTCGATGTCGATGGCCGCAGGCACGTGGATCAGCGCACTCGCCGTGAACAGCATGTCGGCGCTCATCGGTGCGCTGGTGATGTCGCTGCGCATCTTCACCACGTTGATCTGGCGGCTGGCCAGGGCAGCGGCGAATTCGTGCACGATACCCATGCGATCCGGGCCGATGATCTCGAGCTGCCACGGCGTCAGTACCGTCGTGGTTGACTGCTCCTGCGCCACCTCGACGCGCAGCACCAGCCCCAGCGCGTCGAGCGCACCGAGTGCCTCCCGAAGCTCGCCAACGCCTGCCTGTGGCAGTTCCACGCTGATGATTCCGGCGAACTTGCCGCCCAGATACGTCATGCGGCTTTCCAGCCAGTTGCCGCCGTGTGCGGCAACCACCTCTGCGATGCCGCGCACGATTCCGGGTCGGTCATCGGCAATGAAGCTGATCAGCACACGCGTCTGCATGGGTGTGGCCCCGGTGTGATATTGGCTGGGTATAATACCAGCCATGCACGCACCTGAGTGTTTCACGCTGCGTGCAACGGCAGATTCCACCATGATGGTTCTTCGTGAGGTCATTTCCATGCAGATACGGTTTTCAGCAGTTCACTGGATTCATGTGCTGGGGCTGTCACTCGGACTGCTGTGTGCAGGCGCGCATGCCGCACCCGATCTGGCAGCAGTGATGGCCGGTGAGCATCGCAGCGCCGAGAATCGTGCACGTGATGTGTGGCGCCATCCCGGCGAAACGCTTGCCTTCTTCGGCGTTCAGCCGGGGATGACCGTGGTCGAGCTCTGGCCGGGCGCCGGCTGGTACACCGAGATTCTCGCGCCCTGGCTGCGCGAGGAGGGCAGGCTGTATGCGGCACACTTTCCACGCGAAACAGATCAGGACTACTACCGACGCGGACGCGCTGCCTTCGATGGCAAGCTTGCTGCGCAACCACAGCTTTATGATCGTGTGATCGTCACTGAACTCGCACCACCCGCAGTGACCGAGGTTGCTCCGCCGGGCAGTGCGGATGCCGTGCTGACCTTTCGCAACCTGCACAACTGGTACGGACAGGGTGCCGAGGTGGCGGTGCTGAAGGCGGCATTCACGGCGCTGAAGCCAGGTGGTGTACTGGGTGTCGTCGATCACCGCGCGACTCCGGGCACGTCGGCCGAACGAATGAAAAAGAGTGGTTACCTCAGCGAGGAGACGGTGATTGCGGCGGCGCAGGCTGCGGGTTTCGAACTCGAGGCGCGCAGCGAGATCAACGCGAATCCACGTGACACGCATGATCATCCGAAGGGTGTCTGGACGCTCCCGCCGACGCTGGCGCTTGGTGACGTCGATCGTGAGCAGTATCTCGCGATTGGCGAGAGCGACCGGATGACACTGCGCTTTCGCAAACCGGCACGATGAGCGTCACCGTCGAGGTGCCCTGGTCTGCGCTCTCGCCGGACGCGCTGCTTGGCGTGATCGAGGAGTTCGTGACCCGCGAGGGCACCGAGTACGGCGAAGGCGAGGTGCCACTGGCCACCAAGGTGGAGCAGGTTCGCCGCCAGCTCGAGCGCGGCGAGGTCCTGATCTTCTTTGACGAACTGATTGGTGGCTGTCAGCTGCTGACACGCGAGCAGGCGGTGCCACTGTGTGCGCAGGCGGATGCACGTCGATGACCGAGGCAGAGCTCGATACGCGCGGGTTGCTCTGCCCCGAACCGGTGATGCTCCTGCACCGACGAATCCGTGCGCTTGCATCGGGCGACGTGCTCACCGTGCTGGCCAGTGACCCGTCGACACAGCGCGACATCCCGCGTTTTTGCGAGTTTCTTGGTCATGAACTGCTGTCGGAAGACCATGCGAACGAAGAGTTTCGCTACCGGATTCGCAAGGGCGGCTGAGTGGCCGCCGCACACGATGACACGATGAC
>CAZSYV010000085.1:9760-12315 GCA_964610955.1 uncultured Klebsiella sp.
TGCTGGTGCGCTCCGTCACACGCGTCGATCGCACGATGCTCGAGGGCACGCCGGTGCGTTTCGTCGCGAGTGCCACCGCGGGTATCGATCATGTGGACACCCAGGCGCTTGCGGAGCTTGGCATTGCCTTTGCGCATGCGCCGGGCAGTAACGCCGATTCGGTCGTCGACTATGTGCTCGCCGTGCTGGCGCTCGCCTTTCCGCCGCCAGCGGGCCTGCAGGGGCGCTGCGTCGGCATCATCGGTTGCGGGCAGGTTGGTGGGCGGCTGCTGCGACGTCTGCGCGCACTCGGGGTGCCGTGTCGCGTTCATGACCCACTGCTTGGCGCAGCCGCGCCCCCCGAAGAGGCACCGCTTGCCGAAGTGCTTGCAGCGGATATCGTCACCCTGCATGTGCCGCTGACGCGCGAGGGAGCACATGCCACGCAGCACATGATCAGTGCGCGCGAGCTGCGTGCACTGCGTGACGATGCGCTGCTGATCAATGCCGCCCGTGGAGCGGTGGTGGAGAACGGTGTGCTGCGTGATGCGTTGCTGCAGCGCCCGCAGCTGCGTGCCGTGCTCGATGTGTGGGAGAACGAACCACTGCCTGATCGTGCGCTGCTTGCGCGAGTGCTGGTCGGCACACCGCATATTGCCGGCTATGCCTGGGATGGCAAGCTGCGCGGGGCCCGCCAGGTGTTCGAGGCCTTGGCCGCATTCGCTGGTCTCGGGGGGGGAGCAGGCGCCGCGACCGGTCTGTGTGCCCCTTCGGCCGGGGATCTGCGTGAGCACGACTGCGGTTCCTGGCAGGAGGCCGTGCTCGCCTGCTACGACCCGCGCCACGACGATGCCCGGCTGCGCGCCGTTGCACTCGAGCAGGATCGTACGGCCCGTGCTGCAGGTTTCGATCGTCTGCGTCGCGACTATCCGCCGCGACGCGAGTTCTCCGCATGGCGGATAGGCGCTGCGGTGCAGCCCCGGTCCGCCGTGTACGGCGAGTTGCTTGCCGCCGGTTTCTCGCCGTACACGGCGGACTAGGCCTGCCGATAGCTGCCGATGAAGCGAGCGAAGCGGGTGAATGCTTCCTCGATGTCCTCCACGCGTGGCAGGAACACGACGCGGAAGTGATCGGGGTCGGGATAGTTGAACGCGCTGCCCTGCACCAGCAGCATCTTCTCCTGCGCCAGCAGGTCGAAGATCATCCGCTCGTCGTCGAGGATGCGGTGCATTGCCGGGTCGAGGCGGGGGAACAGGTAGATCGCACCTCGTGGCTTCACGCAGCTCACACCGGGAATCGCGTTGATTGCCGCCCAGGCGTGGTCGCGCTGCTCACGCAAGCGCCCGCCAGGAAGCACCAGATCGTTGATGCTCTGGTAGCCGCCGAGTGCTGTCTGGATGGCGTGCTGTGCAGGCACGTTCGCACACAGGCGCATCGATGACAGGATATCCAGCCCCTCGATGAAGTCGCGCGCGCGGTGCTTGGCTCCCGAGATGATCATCCACCCGGAGCGAAAGCCCGCCAGGCGGTAGCTCTTCGATAGGCCGTTGAAAGTGATGCACAGCGGTTCGTTTGAGATGCTGCCCATCGCTGTGTGCTGTGCGTCGTCGTAGAGAATCTTGTCGTAGATTTCATCGGACAGGATGATCAGTCCGTGCTCGACGGCGATTTCGACGATCTGCTCCAGAATTTCGCGCGGATAGACAGCTCCGGTCGGATTGTTCGGGTTGATGATCAGGATTGCCCGTGTGCGGTCGGTGATCTTTGCCCGGATATCTGCCAGGTCGGGGTTCCAGTCCGATTGTTCATCGCAGCGATAGTGCACCGGCTTGCCACCGGCAAGCGTCGTTGCCGCGGTCCACAGCGGATAGTCGGGAGCCGGGATCAGCACTTCATCGCCGTTGTTGGCCAGCGCCTGCATGACCATCACGATCAGCTCGCTGACGCCGTTGCCGAGGTAGATGTCGTTGACCTCGACTCCGGGAATGCGCAGTTGCTGCGTGTACTGCATCACCGCCTTGCGCGCAGAGTACAACCCCTTCGATTCGCTGTAGCCTTCGGAGTCGGGGATGTGATGGATCACATCGACGAGGATTTCCTCGGGTGCCTCGAAGCCAAATGGCGCCGGATTGCCGATATTGAGCTTGATGATCCGGTTGCCTTCTTCCTCCATCGCCGTCGCACGGGCGTGAACCGGGCCGCGGATGTCGTAGCAGACGTTGGCGAGCTTGTGCGACTTCAGGTACTCAAGCATGGTAGGGTTTCTGGGCGGGGTGATCGGGCGCCAAGTATAGGGGAGTGCTCCCTGAGCGGTCGCGCACCAATCAGCGGTACAACCCCGATATGTGGAATTGTTCCCGGCGTATGCGGGGTGGAGCGTTGAGGATGAGTGTGCTGGAGGACGATGAGTGGCGCCGGCGGCTGACGCCCGAGCAGTATCGCATCTGCCGTGGCAAGGAGACCGAGCGGGCATTCTCGGGAAGGTACTGTGATACGAAGACTCCGGGTGTCTATCGCTGCGTGTGTTGTGGTGCAGCCCTGTTCGACTCTGCTGCCAAGTACGATTCGGGGTCCGG
>CAZSYV010000086.1:0-12313 GCA_964610955.1 uncultured Klebsiella sp.
CGACGTTCGCGGCACGCTGGCGGCGCTCGCGCGCGGCGAGGCGACGGGGCGCCGCAGCCGCGACGAGCGCACCGTGTTCAAGTCGGTGGGCACGGCCCTCGAGGACCTCGCCGCGGCGACGCTGGTCTGGGAGACGTCCGCCGGCTGAGCGGCACGCACCGCCTTCGGCCTGGCGCCGCCTCTGCTGCGGTGCGATGTCCAGAGTCAACCCCTCGTCAGGAAAGAACGTCTTGACGCTTCACAAGGGCAGCCTCTCACCAGTTGCTAACCAGCATGTGCATCGTGCACGCAGCGTGCTCCGTCCCGGAGAGTCCGCCCCCTGTCACGTGCGTCATAGCCACACGCGGCACCGGCTCCACCTGGTAGCCGGGGCATTGATTGCGCATCTGCTTTACGCTGGCAGCGATCTGCGCGGCACCGGAGGCACCCATTGGATGACCATACGAAAGCATGCCGCCCCGCGGGCTGACAACGCATTTGCCTCCGTAGGTCGCCTGCCCGTCACGCAAAAACTTTAGCCCGTCACCCTTACGGCACAGTCCCATACATTCGTAATACAGAAGCTCCGAAATCGTAAAAGCATCATGGAGTTCAACGATTTCAACATCCTCCGCCCCGATACCCGATTCCTCATACAATTGGGCAGAAGTACTCTCGGTGATGTCGTCTCCAGTAATATCACGCGCGCGGTTGTGGTACGGGCCCGAACGAACGACAGATCCGACGACTTGGATCGGTTTATCAATGCCGAGGTCTTTCACTGCCGCCTCCGAGCAGACTACCACCGCGCCCGCGCCATCGGCGATTCCGCAGCATTGCAGCAATGTCAAAGGGGACGCGACCAGACGCGAGGCGAGCACTTCCTCAATGCTGATCTCACCCTTAAACCACGCATACGGATTGTTGGTGGCATGCCGCCGGTTCTTTACCGCGATCATCGCAAGATCCTCTGCTTTGGCGCCAGTCTCGTACATGTAGCGTTGCGCGCGCATCGCATACTTTCCGGTCATTACCGCTCCGTGGAGGGTCTCGATGTCTGATTTCGCGGGAGTCAATGCCGTGCCTTGCACTCTGTGCAGGGTGTGGTTCTCGCAGCCGATCGCGATGGAAACGTCGGCCAACCCCAAAGTCACGTCGCGTACCGCCAGGTGCACCGCCATCCCCCCGCTCGAGCATGCGCTTTCAACGTTTATTATCGGGACACGGCCGCACATGCCCAAATCTTTGAGAACCATTTGCCCTGTAACCAGACCATTGGTTCCGTTGCCAACATACGCACTTTGCACCATTTCAGGCCGCGTGATATTGGACGTTTTGAGCGCCTCCAGTGCAGCGAAACGGCCGAGCACATCGAAATCCACCGTGTGACGACCGAACGTCGTTTCGGAGACGCCAGCGATATATGCCTTGCGCTGCAGCTTCATTTTTGTTCATCCGAGTGGTGTTTGTCCCGAATTTTTCTGAATTTATAGCTGACGAGAGGTAGCCCGTCGAGGTTGCCCCGGATCGGCCCGACTGTGAGTTCCACCTCCTCATCACATTGGAAGGTATTCGGCTGACCCTCCAGTTGCGCGAAGATGCGCAGGTTTTCCGGGAGATCAATATAGCCAAATGAGTAGGGCGTTTTCATGCCTGCCTGACCGATGTAGATGTCACTGTAGCTGTACAGCCTCCCACGCCTGCTCAGAGCGACTACATCGAAATCGTTACCCCAGCAATTGGGGCATAGACGCAATTTCGGAAAATCTAGCTGGCCGCAGGCCTTACACCTATAGCCTTTCAGGTAAGGCTTGCCACCGTCGGACGGAACCTCGAGCAAGTCAGGATGAAAGAAGGTGATATCCGCGATCGACTTTTTCTCATGCCCGTCTTTGGACATAGTGATCTCCATAGAAGACGCTCCTTAAGCCAGAGGGTTGCCGCACACAGGGATTGAGCGAGAATTTGAGCTTTCCGGCCACAGAGCGGATGACGATACTTCCGCATAAGGGCGTACTTTGGCGCAGTTATCGCATCGGAGGTACACCAGGATCGCACCGCAAGGAAAACGAGCGACGTGAAGTAAGCGGCTTCACGAAGTCCGCCCGCGAGTCTGCTTCGTCTTCAAGAAGACTGGCAGTCCATAAGGTCAGACATCGTCTATACCCGCCGCTGCTGCCCCTCCCAATAGCGCTGACGAACGTTCTTGCGCATCACCTTGCCGGCGGGGCTGCGCGGTAGCGCCTCGACGAAGTCGATCGACTTGGGAGCCTTAATACTGCCGACTCGACTCTTGCAGAGGGCGATGATTTCCTCGGAAGTGACCGAGTAGCCCGGTTTCAACTCGACAACGGCCTTGATTGCCTCTCCCCATTTCGGATCAGGAACTCCCACAACCGCGCAGTCCTGAACCGCTGGATGACTCAATACCGCCTGTTCCACCTCTAACGGGTAGACGTTGTACCCACCGCTAATGATCATTTCTTTCTTGCGATCGCAGATGTAGATGAATCCGTTCTCATCTTGATAAGCGAGATCTCCCGTATGATGCCAGCCATGCTCCGAAACAGCTTTGGTAGCGTCAGGGTTCTTATAGTAGCCACGCATAACCAAACCACCTCGCACTGCAATTTCGCCTACGCTACCAAGCGGCACCGGACGGCCATCGTCATCTAATAAGGCAACACGCACGAACGGACTCGGACGGCCGCAACTAAGAAGGCGCCCTTCGATAAGGCGCCCTTCCTGATCCAAGAGATCGTGTGGGGCCAGGTATGTGACTGACGTCGGTGTCTCGGTTTGCCCGTAACTCTGTGTCATTACGTTACCGAACACTTCGATCGCTTCCTTGAGTTTCGCTGCGGCAGTCGGCGCAGCGCCATAAAGGAGATACCTCAGGCTCGAGTAGTCAAAGGATCGAATCTCGGGCTGTGAAAGCATCTCGTATAGCGCAGTTGGCGGAACCATCAGCAACGAGATCCGGTGATCCTGTATTGCGCGTAACGTTTCGAGCGCAATGAACCGTCGTTGTATGACAATCGTGCCCTCTAACGCGATGGTGAGCATCCCAAACACCGCGGCTGCATGCGATAAGGGTGCACAAGCCAGGTATCGTGGGGGAGCCTCGAACCTAAGTTGTGCCGCGAAGTTTGCGATTGTCGTCTCGAAATTTCGGTTCGTATTCATTACACCCTTTGGACGCCCTGTCGTGCCTCCCGTCCCGCGTAGCCAGCAAACACCTTCCGGATCCCACGGTAACGAAATCTGTTCCGTAGATTGACGTGCAGTCCATGCCGAAATCTCCTGTGAGTTTTCACAGACATCATCTAGGCAAATAAAATGTCGAACACGTGGAACGTGTTCCTTGACGGATTGGACAAAATCTGCCTTGGCTTTTTGAAAAAACAGGATTTCAACATCAAAGAAATCCAGTATGTACAGATTTTCATCATCCCCATTAGCGGGATTCAGCGGAACCCATGTGCCCTGCGCCTTCAGTACGCCTAACATCACCAGGAAAGCGTGTGGATCATTACGACTGAGCACTGCGCATTTCGTCTCCCGTTGCACGCCCATTTGGTGCAAACCATGCGCCACTCGAGTGGCGAATTCGTCAGCGTCACGGTAGGTCCAATAGCGCCCCTCGAACTCCAGCACGTGGCGCCGTGGGTGCAACGCTGCGGCACGGTCAAAAAAGTCGATCAGGTTCATACTTTTCCTCTTGCCCGTTCAGGCCGGCTCCCATGCTCGAAGGAATTCGTTCTCTAGCCAGTTCGTCGTGACGAGTGCTCGCCGAAAGTCCTCATGGCCAAACACTGCCAAACTCAGACCAACCGTTGTCGAAACCCCTCGGATTCGTGCCCTTGCGAGCGTATGCGACATCAACTCGATAGCTCGAGTCCGATCGTCGCCGTGCGTGATCACCTTAGCAAGTAGTGAGTCGTACTGAACCGGCACCGAATATCCTTCGTAGCAATGAGTGTCAATCCGAATACCCTCTCCATACGGCAGCGACCATTGTTCGAGCTTACCGGGGCTCGGTCGGAAGCTTGCCGTAGGATCTTCCGCATTGATTCGGCATTCGATCACATGGCCACGTAGTTGGATTTCTTCCTGCGACACCGATAGCGGCCAACCAGCCGCCACTCGCATCTGCTCGCCGATTAAATCGACTCCGGTCAGCATCTCCGTAACTGGGTGCTCCACCTGTATTCGAGTATTCATCTCCAGGAAGTAGAAGCGATCCGCTTCGACATCGAAAACGAACTCGATAGTTCCCGCGCTTTGGTAACCAACCTGCCTAGCCAGGGAAACCGCCGCCTCAGCCATCTCTGTTCGTCGCGTTTCAGATAGTGTCGGCGAAGGCGCTTCCTCAATTATCTTCTGGTGACGGCGCTGAACGGTGCAATCCCTCTCAAACAAGTGAACAACATTTCCGTGCATGTCGCCGAGGACCTGAATCTCGATATGACGAGCGCGTTCGATGAACTTCTCAAGGTAAACCGTGCCGTCACCAAATGCTGCCTTCGCTTCCGCCCGCGCGTCTCGGTAGGCAGTATCCAAGTCCGAAGGACTACGCACGACCCGCATGCCTCGTCCGCCGCCACCAGCGCTCGCCTTGAGTAGACATGGATAGCCGATCTCCGCTGCCGCCGAGCGCGCTTGATCAATATCAATTAGCATCCCCGATCCGGGCACTACTGGTACTCCCGCCCGACGTGCAATCGCAATCGCCTGCAACTTGTCGCCCATCGACTCAATTGCCTCGGCCGAAGGACCGATGAACGTCAAACCCGCCTCCACACATGCCCGCTGAAACACTGCTCGCTCGGACAAGAAACCGTAGCCGGGGTGAACGGCATCGCATCCAGTACCCAAGGCGGCCGTTAGCAAAATGTCAGAAGAGAGATAACTGTGTGCAGCGGACGCTGGACCGATGCATACGACACGATCAGCTAGCTTCGCACCCAGTGAGTCCCGATCGGCTTCGGAGACGCCCAGCACCGTCTCGATTCCGAGCGCGCGGCAGGCCCCTATGATCCGAACTGCAATCTCGCCGCGGTTCGCAACGTAGACGCGGCGAATTTGTCTCACTGTGCCTCACCGTCTCGGAGCAGATCGATGGTCACGAGCGCCTGCCCAAACTCCACCAGCGTAGCGTTCTGTGCAAGGAAGCGCGCGATTCTTCCAGCCGTTCCCGCCCGAATCTCAGTGAATAGCTTCATTGCCTCGATTAGCCCAATTGTTTGATCAGCAGTGACGATCTCGCCAACCTTTACAAAAGGTGCGTCGGTCGGCGATGGCGCGCGATAGAATGTTCCAATCATGGGTGCAGTAACGACCACTTCAGCATCTAGCGAGTCCGCGACCGCGTGTTCGGAGATCTCTTTCTCTGGCGCCGATTCCACAGCCGCGATGGAAGTATCGAAAGGCGAAGAGATGGGCAAGGACGGCGTCGCCGCTCTCGCTTGCTGGAAGCCGCTCGTGTCATCGCGTCTAGTCCGCGTCACATGAAGCTTGAGATCTCCGAACTCCAGCGAAAAGGAATCGATCGCCTCGGTTTCTCGCACAGCGCGAAGTATAGATACGACGTCTTGATAAGTAATACTATAATTAAGCGTCTCGTCCATGGCTGCCTTATCTTCTACCTAACCGCGACAAATTTTCAATTCAAAGCTTTTCGCTTACAGACGCTGCGTTGTACTTGACCTGAATGTTCATCCCTCGCCCTTCCAATTTTATTGAACCGATGCGGCGCACTCGCGTCAGTTCGCGAATCAGCACTTGAAGCGGCTGATCGATACTAGGTGTTTCAAAGAAGGAATTCTTACTGCGCCGCATGGTTTCAGTTGCGGCGCGTCCGTAGAAAAGCTGCAGTAGCATGTCCTCATTCGAGCTAAATGGGCCATTATCACGTCGGAAGTTATCAAGGATGCGCGCACCGAAAACTTCTTTGTTATCGATGGGATCGACGCCTTTGCCGTTAAAGATTCGATCGAGTACATTGGGTTCGATCGGAGCAGGCGACGTACCGTAGTGTCCGCGCGCGTACAAAATCAGCTCACGCGGCACCTGCTTATATCGCTCTCCGAGAATGACGTTGTAGGTCGCCTGCACACCCACGAACTGCGAGAACGGAGTTACCATCACTGGATACCCTAGTTCCCCACGCACTCTGCTGGCTTCCTCAAGGACTTCGTCGATTCGATGAAGAAGACCCAACTCGCGTAACTGATTACGGAAATTGGACATCATTCCGCCAGGGATCTGATGACCCGCAAACCGCTCGTACCTTATAGGGTCAAACACAACCGGGGCGCTTACGTTGTGGCCTTCCCGATAAGCGATCCAATGAAAGTGATCGTCCAACCGTCTTACTACAGCGCGGTCAACCTCCGTAGGCACATCCAATTCGTCACACAAAGCAAGCACATCGCTGGTGCTCGGCAACGACTCCGCGTTGGCGAGCGGCTTGCTCGCAGTCGTCAGAGTATCCACACCAACTTTTATCGCAGCCCCGTACGCTTCTAGCCCGAGCCCCATGTTGTCATGTGCCAAGAACTCAAGGGGAACACGCCCGTCAATCTCCGCTTTGACGGCTCGCAGCAACCGCTCGGTTCGTGGGCCGGTCATTAAACCGCATGCGTCGCCGAAGAGCACCGAATCCACCCCAATCTCCATAAAACGGCGAACCTTCTGCACGAAGTAATCATCGGTATGCACCGGGCTCAGCGAGAAGGTTATGAGCCCTGCCACCTTGAATCCCATGCGACGGCCAATGCGAAGGCACGCCTCAATATTGTCGAAATCATTTAGCCCATCGAACACCTTCAACCATTTGACGCCACGCTTTTGAAGGAGCTCAAACAGCAGCTCGATAACTTCATCTGGATATCGTTGCCAGCCAAATAGATTACGGCTGCGCACCAAGACGTCCATAGTGGCGTCTGGCATCAACCGGTTCAGTAACTCGATTCGCTCCCATGGATCATCATTCAGAAAGCGAACAGCGGTTTCAAAAGCAGCCCCGGAGGTGACGCAGACCTTGCGAAACGTGGCACGATTTAGAAGGGGGGCCGCTTCCAGCATGACTTTGGTCGACATCCGCGTTGCCCACAGCGATTGCGGCCCGTCGCGCAACGATTCGTCGACAAGTCCCAGCATTTGTCAGATCTCCAAAACAATAGCGTCAGATAACCAGGCCCGGTCCAGATGGCGTTACCCAAGAATCCGGCTTGCCATCGTTCCGCGCTCCGCGCCTCTATCGGAGGAGGAGCAAAACGGCGCCCATTAGTTCGTCCCCAGATAGGCGCGCTGGAAACTGTCCTCTGGCGAATCTGCAGCGATTTCGCGACACGGTTGAGTTGCCGTTAGCGCGGCGACTTTCCGAACCGCTAACGCAACCACCCTTGGTCTCGGTGGTTCCAACCCCAGGAACACGCACAGCAACTTGGCCAAATAGGGAGCCATTTCCCCGCCTTCGAGATGAATTGGCCCCGGATCGTTGATTGTTGCGTTGACCAGCACGCTGTTAATAAATTGCATCGCAATACGGATATCCCGCTCCTTGGCCGGTATGGCAATCGCCTTTAGGCGCGGTCTGAGTAGTGCTGCGATCTGACCCGATGTATTCCACCCCAAGCGCTTAAACGGTGTCCAAAGATCAGGCAATGCCGTTGAATCCTTGAAGGCGAAAAGATAGAGACCCTTATTGCATGAGAAATTGAATACCCACATAGCAGCAATAGTGCTCAGGAATTCCGCTACGCATGCATTCTCGTTCTCAAGCTTGTCGAGCATTCGCTGCACGCGATCCTCGATCTCTTCGACTATAGTTTGCTGAATCGCCGCGAAGTAAGCCTGCTTGTTCTCGAAACGTCCGTAAAAAGCCCCTACAGAGGTGCCAGCGTCGCGCGCAAGATTCGCGATCGTGATCTTCTCGAAGTGGCGAGCCTCCAGAGCCCGACGCCCTGCTCGGATCAAGGCTTGATATGTATCCTCGCTTCGTACTTGATGATTCGTGGCAACTCCGTGCCATCCTCTTGATGGCTTGCTAATCCGCTCTTGCGGGTGCCCCCTAGCAGATTGCCCTTCGGGCCGGCGACTGGGTTTCGTCCTCACTTACTTCCACCGCAGCAGATGGTCTTCGATGGCGCTCATGAGCTTTGTGAGGGCCACACCGAGTAACGCCAGAAAAAACAGAACTCCAAATACACCATTCGTATCGAACGTGCCAGCCAAGTACGACAAGAGTTGCCCAAGGCCGTGTTGCGATGCGATGATTTCACCACCGATCACGCCTAGTAGCGCGTATATCAATCCCAGGCGCAAGCTGGAAAAGACCGTAGGCACGGCACTAATCAGGGTCACCCTGAAAAAGATGGTCGCCCGTTTGGCGCCGAGCATCCGCGACAAGACAAGCCAGTCCGGATCGACGCTCCGCGCTCCCGCAACAGTACCGTAAAGGACGATAAAAAACGTCAGTGACGTTCCCAATGCAATCTTGGACGCTGAACCCAATCCGAACCAAAGTAGGAATAGCGGTGCTAACGCAATTCTCGGTAGAGAATTAAGTGCGGAAAAAAGGGGATCTAGAAACTTCTCTAACGGAGGATACAAGACGAAGAGCAGACCAAAGGTGATGCCCCCCACGCTGCCGAGCACGAACGCCACGCCGGTGGACCAAAGTGTCCAAACAGACTCCACCCATATAGTTCCATCTATGAATAATGCTCTATGCAAATAGGAGAAGATCTTCGTGGGTTGTCCAATGAACAACGGATCGATCCACTTCCCTCTGGAGACCCACTCCCACAGCATCAGAAATAGGGAGAGCGCTACCAGCTGTGCAGAAATTACCGACCATTCAATGCCAGACTTCACATCCGAACTCATGACGATTGCACGCCCCCTTCATTCATGCCTTCCTCTAACCAACTCCATATTTTTGAATAGGTTTCGTGGTAAAGCGGATCTCTCTGCAAAGCGCGCACAGATCGAGGGCGAGGGATCGGGATCTGAATGTCGGCTACGATTCGCCCGGGTCGAGGTGACATAACCACCACGCGGTCCGACATCGTCACAGCCTCAGCTAGGTCATGCGTGATGAACACAACCGTTCTACGCTCGGCGCCCCAAAGCTCTAGCAGCACATCTTCGAGTTGCAGCTTGGTCTGCGCATCCAGTGCGCCGAACGGCTCGTCCATTAAAAGAATGTCTGAATCGAGTGAGAAGGTTCTAGCGAGCGCCACACGCTGCCGCATCCCATGCGAAAGCGCCTTTGGGAAATGTTCGAGAAACTCGCCGAGCCCAACACGCTTTAAGAGATCGATCGCACGTTTGCGACACTGAGATTTCGGAACGCCGCGAAACTCACCGCCGAGCATGACGTTATTCACGGCGGTGCGCCACGGGAAGAGGCAATCCCGAGCGAGCATATACGCGACGTCGTGGCGCCCTGCGCGTGGCGGCTTGCCGCAGACGTGTATGACGCTCTCATCGCCTCTCACAAGCCCCGCCAGGAGGTTTAGCAACGTGGTCTTTCCGCACCCACTGGGGCCGACAATCGAGACAAACTCGCCGGAAGCTATGTGCAGAGAAACATTGGAAATTGCGCAGACACCACCGGGAAAGACATGCGTTACGTCCCTGATCTCGATTGAGGCATTCGTGCGCGAGCGCAGCGACTGAGCCATTAGCACACCGCCCTCAGGGAGCATTTCTATAAATTAACGATCCCGCGTCCAACGGTTTGTCAAGCACATTGAAATGTATTAGAAATTCATTGAATGCATTGATGACACGGCGATCCACGGTAGTGCCGTACTGGTCAATGGACTCCCGAGTGATCAGCTTGAGCGCATGTTCGCGATCGGGCATATCCCCAAGTTTGAAGTGCGCTGACGCTATCTTCATGGCCTCGGGGAAATTTTTCTCGTCGCGTAACCACTCAATGGCATCGATATTTGCCTTCAGGAAGGCGTCAATAGTCGACCCATTGTTCTCTACATATTTGCGACGAGCCTGCCATACACTGAAACCGTGATTCAACGCAGTAAGGAGCGGCGGCCCCTCGCCCTTGCGCAGATCGACCATAACTTCGCACTTCTTGCTCACCTCACACAACGTCGGAACAGGATCCCAACTGAGAATGGCGTCAACCTGGTCGGCCATCAGAGCTGCATAAGCGGTCGGAGCCGCACCGACCCCGATGTAGGTCGCATCGCTGGGTGAGTGACCCGCTCCTTCTAGGAGGCTACGTGCAGTTAGCTCCGTCGCAGATCCCCGGCCGCTAACCCCAATGCGCTTGCCCACGAGATCTTTCATGTTGCCTGGGTAACCCAGCTTGGCATTCGGCCGCTGCAACTTCGAGCTGGCGGATAACGAATATGGACTTCTGTCGCCGATCGCGCCGAGGATCTGTAGATCATTGCCCTTGGCAACTGCTTGCATCATCACGTCGATCGAACTCATGATTATGTCCACGCTATCCGCCGCTACGGCCTGCTGGGCAAGCGGCCCATTGGCCAGCAGAACGACCTCGCATCGCAAGCCGTGCTTCGTGCAGAAGCCCTTCTCTCGCATCACCCAATTTGACAGGTGAACCATGGACCCGGGGTACTCCTGATAGCGAACGGTCCGGAGTTCCTGTGCCGTGAGTCCCGAGGCTGGAAGAGCCGTAGAGACAGCCAGTAGCCACCATGACAGACGAAACGCGAAGGCAAAACGCATGCTCATCTCCTCTTTCACGATTTTATTGAGCGACGCCACAGCCGCCCAGGAGGCGGCCGCTTACCGACCTACGATCCGGGCAGAACCCAGTTTGGATTCACTGCTCCCACTTTGGAAAATTGTTCAGTGCAGCAAAATCGGAATTCAGATTCGAATCTGCAATTTGGCGAATTTAGGCTGAACTCCTGCGACTGTCAACAAGAGTGTGTGCCACGTCGAAATACACTGCAGGCGCCCCAGAAAGTCATGCTGCCAGTGAACGGCATGAACCGATCTCGGTCATCAGACGGGCAGCGGGTCCAGCGATGCGGGAGCTGCGCGTCGATTTCGCACTGGGTGGGCAGGCGCTCGAGAACGACCTTGAGAAATGCGTAAGGATCGATGCTCACCGTCGAACCGGATGCGCTGCAGTTCGATATTGATATCGCCGTGTGCACGGCAGGCGCGCTCAGCGCCAACGAAGCAAACGTGGGCGGGACCGGCTTCATCTCCTGCGCCTGCTGCGTCGCCGGTACCCGCTGCTTGGCGGCTTTGCGTCCGTCCTCGACGAGCAGACGCCACGTGAACATGACCTCCTCGGAAACCTCGAGTACGCACTGGTCGAACATCGGACGCACCCTGTGCGCCAACCAGTTGTTGAGCTCGGCGCGGCGAATCGGATCACCGATCATCTCGATGCCGTAGCGGATCTCGGCAAGTGTCACCGTACTGACGAACAGATCTTCCAGCGGCTGACCAGCGACGAACGCGCGTGCCTGCGCATCGGGGCGCCGCCGTCGCAACTCCGAGATCACGTTCGTAGCGAGCAGCCGAGCAAAGCGAGGGGCTGCCCGGCGACGAACTGCGCTGGGACCCGCGCCTGGCCATTCACTTTCGTTGCGAGTGAACAAGGGAGGTATCCGATTACCATATCGCTGGAAGAGCGGACAGACGGCGGATCGCGGTCCGGTCCGCGGCGTGATGCCCTCGATGGAGACTGCAACGGCCGCTGAGGTCGTCCCAGAAAACTTAGGCAGTTCAAAACTGGAGTAGGCTGCTCCGCAGGTCCCATGAAGAGGGCGACGGAGAAGCGATGAAGAAGTCGAGGTACACGCAGGAGCAGATCGCCTACGTGCTGCGCCAGGCCGAAGCGGGCACGCCGGTGGCCGACGTCTGCCGCGGGATAAGGATCTCGGAGGCGACGTTCTACGTCTGGAAGAAGAAGTACGCGGGTCTGGGCATGAGCGAGCTCCGGCGACTGAAGCTGCTCGAGGACGAGAACTCGCGCCTGAAGCGCTTGGTGGCCGATGTGACGCTGGACAAGCACATCCTGAACGAGGTGATCCGAAAATAGCTCTGAAGCCGTCACGCCGCAAAGAGATCACGCACTGGATTCGGGAGCAGTTCAAGGTGAGTACGGTACGGGCGTGTCGGCTCGGAGGGATCAGCCGGGCCGGGTGGTATCGCAAGAGCACGGCGCAGGATCAGACTGCGCTGCGGATGCGGATTCGGGAGATTGCGCTCGATCGGCCGCGGTTCTGGTTTCAACGCATCCACATCGTGCTGCGTCGCGAGGGCTGGAAGGTCAACCGCAAGCGGGTGCATCGCCTGTACCGGCTCGAGG
>CAZSYV010000087.1:0-12137 GCA_964610955.1 uncultured Klebsiella sp.
CCAAATGGCCGCTGGAGCCGAAGGACATCTGGTTCAACGGCTACCGGCAGATCGAGGCACAGACCAGCCTCGGCGGGCGCGAGGGCGAGTTCCTGAGCGCACTCATCCACCGTCGGGCCTTTGCCGAGTGGAACCGCGCCTTCGGCGGCCAGGCGGTCGTCGTGCCGGGCAAGGGAGCACTGCCGCGCATCGCACTGCCGGACGACGACGGCATGGTGCTTACGCTGCTGTCACCGACCAGGCCGAAGCTCGCCGCGATGGGCAGGCAGTGGCGAAAGGACGTCGCTCGCTGGCAGCTCGATCCCGCCGATCTCGACGGTGCGTGGCAGCAGCTGGTCGATGAGACCCGCTTCCACCCCGGTGCCGAACTGACGCTCGGGCCGGAGGATCTGAGTGCCCAGCTGCGCGCACAGCTCAAGGGGGCCGACGCATCGGCCGCCAACGGCAGCAGCATCGCCTTTCTTGCCGAGTACGCGGGCAGATCGTGCCTGTTCCTCGCCGATGCGCACATGAAGACCGTCTGTGCATCGATCCGCCGGCTGCTGCCACCGGGCGCGAACAGCCTGCGCGTGGACGCGGTGAAGATGGCCCACCACGGCAGCAGGAACAACCTGACCGCAGAGTTCATGCAGCTCGTCGACGCCGAGCACTTCCTGTTCAGCAGCAACGGCGACAAGTTCAGACACCCCGACGCACAGGCAGTGGAGGCAGTGATTCGTGGCGCACGGCGCAAGCCGACGCTGTGGTTCAACTACCGCAGCGCGTTCAACGCGCGCTGGGAGGCGGATTCGCTCGGTACGGACGCAAGCTACGCCACGCGCTACCCGCCCGCGGATGCACCCGGCATCGTGCTGAGGCTGCAGCCATAGACAGAGGGGGAGGCGACCATGACGGAGGCCGAAGTACCCGACCGGGCCCGCTATCGCGCGGCAATCGTCGCGGGCACGCTGCAGGCCGAGATACTGGCCGCCTGCGAGCGCGCCTGGGCATGGCTCGAACTCGACGCAGATGCGCGGGAGACGGCGTGCGCCGAAACGATCCACACGGAGGCGGCGGCACGCTGGCAGTTGCAGGCCCTGCCCTTCGTGCGACGGCGGCTGTTTCGCGATGCCGGCATCGATCCCGACGATGAGGCGAGCGCTGCCGCCTTCTTCGAAGCGATCGACCGTGGTGAGGCAAGCCCCGCACAGATCGAGCTCGCTCAGCGCCTCACGAGCTCACTGACCATCGCCAGTGCCGTGACGGCGCTCTTTCCTGACGCAGCGCTGTCACCTGCCGCGCCCGATCCTCAGCAGGAAGCACTGCTCGAGCGCACGGCGCCACTGATCGAGGCGATGCACGCCTGCGAAACCGGCCTTGCCACGCCCGCCACACTCGATCGACTGCATGCAGCAATCGCCACCTTCGATGCCGCCGGCGTGGGTGCCGGCGCTCCGGTTGCGCGTGAGCAGGCCTGGTGGATCGGCCTCGCCTGGTGTGCCGCCGGGCGCATCGCAGGCACGCTTGGCCACCACGACGCGTGCCGCGAGGCGTACGAGCAGGCGATGAAGAGCTACAGCCGGGCCAAGGACTCCCGCGCGGCTGCGCAGTGTGCCGAGCGGCTGCGCGATCTGGCCACGCAGCGCCTGGGCGACTTCGACAGTGCCGCCGACCGCGAGTGGTCCGCCATCCTGATGGCTCGCGACCCGCTCGGTCGCGCTCGGGCGCTGACCCGCCTGGTCCGTGAAACTGCTCATGCAGGAGACCATTTCGAGGCGGCCCGACTGGCCGAGGAGGCCGCGAACACTCTGACGGGTGCCGGCTATCCGGACCCCGAGCGCGGCTTCGGCGCGGCAACCCGGCACTGGGTGGCTCACGCAAGCGAGCAGCACACGGGAAATGCCCTCGTCGCGCACCTGTGCGAACTTGCCGAGTACTGGGCGGTGATTCTGGGGGCGCGCACCAGCGCGCGCATCGAGACCGACCCGGTGGGCAGTGCGCAGGCCGAGCTCGTCCTGCGCAGCATCGCGCCGTGGACCGCGGAGCTCATCGAGCAGGCCGATCGCGCCGAGGCCGAGGTTGCACTGCGCTTCGCGCAATGGAACCCGACACCACAGAGCAGCGCGACCGGGCGTGGACCCGTCGATGGATCGATCGAAGGCAGCGCCGCACTCAGTGCGCTCGCCGATGCACTGCTTGCCGTGCGTGCGGACTGCAACGAGTGCGCCGACCCGCAGCAGCTCGGCACGGTGCGTGTGCTCCGCGCCCGGGCCGAGGCACTCGGATCGCGCTTCCATGTCGCAAGTGCATTCCTCGAGGAAGCCTATGTGTTGCTCGCACTGCAACGCCCCGCCGAAGCGGCGCAGCCCGCCCGGCAGGCAATCGCCACTCTTCTGGCGAATGAGCCGGTACAGCTTGCCGCCTTCGGCAGCGCCAGCGAGCGTGAGCTCTACCTGAACGCCATCGCCTATCAGGCGCATGCGCCTGCGGCAGCAAAGGACTGGGATGCAGTCATCGTGCTGTGCGAACCGGTGCTCCGTGAGCTCGAGGACGAGCGCCGGCGCGTCAACAGCCCCTATCAGCGCAGTGCCTTTCTTGGCTCACGAACCGTGCTCTATGAGTTCGTCGCCATTGCCGCATACCACACCCGACGCATCGGGCTGCTCATCGAAGTCTCGGAAATGCTGAAGGCCCCCCCGCTACCGCAGGCCGACTCCATGACAGCCGTTCCGGCTTCAGTCGCCGACCCCGATGCCGATCTGCGGGCGGTGAACGAGGCTCTCGATGGCGTCACCCCCGGTTCCAGCGAGGAACACGAACTGCAAGAGAGGCGCCAATGGCTGTTCGCAAGGCGGGCGATCGCCCGTGCACGCGCTGGCGGCGCAGCGGCGCAGATCACGCTTGCAGCACTGCAGCGCCAGCTCGGCGCGGACGAAGCCGCGATCAGCTGGTTCTGGATCGGTACGGGTGCGCTGATCGTACTTGCCGTGACGGAGGACCGGACGAGCCAGTCAGTCGTCTCGCTCACTGACAGCCAGCAAAGCGATCTCGACGACTACCTCGACTGCGTGCGCTCGCTTGCCGGGACGAGGCCGGGCCATGCCAGGCTCATTGCGCAGCTCGATGCACTGATCGATCGACTGGGGCCCGTGCTGCTGCCCGATCCGATCCGCAGCTTTATCGAGGGGCGGAGCCGGCTCATCCTCTGCCCACACCGGAGCCTGCACCTGTTCGCCTTCCACGCTCTGCCCTCGGACGGGCGACCGCTCATCGAAAAGCATGCCGTACGCTACGTCCCCAGCCTCTCGAGCCTGTTGCAGCCCTGGCATGGAAACACCTCGGGCCCCACGCTGGCCGTCGGCGTAACGCATTTCGACGACCCGGAACTGCCGGCGCTTCCCGCCGCGGCGCGCGAAGCCACTGAAGTCGCCGCACTGTACGGGACACAGGGCCGTGCACTGCTCGATGCGACATGTGCACAATTCAAGAGTGCATCACAGGAGACCTTGCGCTGCCTGCACATCGCCACACATGGCAGCAGCGTCCTGGCAGGTAGTGCACTTGATGATCCGCTCGACTGCAGGCTGTATCTGCGCGATGGCACGCTCAGCGGCTGGGACCTCAGCACGCTCGACCTGTCCGCCGAGGTGGTGGTGCTTGCCAGCTGCCATTCCGCCCAGCGCTCGATCGGGGGCCGAGGACTCGAGCAGCTTCCCGGTGACGACCTCTTCGGTCTTCCAGCCATTCTCCGCGAGGCCGGCGTCGGCCACCTGCTCGGCACGCTGTGGCCGGCAGAGGATGCGACGACACATGCCATCGTGTGCGATTTCCACCGTGGCTACGCACAGGGCATGGCACCCGACCTGGCTCTGCAGAATGCGGTGCGAGTACACCTCGGTGATCCGGATCGCCGACAGCCCGCCTTCTTCTGGGCACCGTTCACGCTGAACGCATTTGGCGGCAGGAATGATGATGGATCATAAGATGCATTTGACGTACCATTACAAGCCGGTACATCAACACATCCACAGACTGCACCATGGCGGCGTTCAATTCAGAGCAGGTTCTCAGTGTGCATCACTGGAACGACTCACTGTTTTCCTTCAAGACGACACGCGACCCGGCCCTGCGCTTTCACACCGGGCACTTCGTCATGCTGGGTCTCGAGATCGAGGGCAGACCGCTGCTGCGCGCCTACAGCATCGCCAGCGCGAACCATGAGGACAACCTGGAATTCCTCAGCATCAAGGTTCCCGGTGGCCCCCTGACCTCGCGCCTGCAGCACCTGCAGCCGGGTGACTCCGTGCTCGTCAGCCGCAAGCCCGTGGGCACGCTGATGGTCGATGATCTCAGACCCGGCAAGCACCTGTACCTGTTCGCCACGGGCACGGGACTGGCGCCGTTCCTCAGCACCATCAAGGACCCGACGGTCTACGAGCGCTTCGAGAAGATCATCCTGATGCACGGGGTGCGCTTCGTCAGTGACCTTGCCTATGCAGACATGATCAGCAACGAGCTGCCAAACGACGAGCACCTGGGCGAAATGATCCGCGAAAAGCTCATCTACTACCCAAGCGTCACCCGCGAGCCGTACAGGCACCAGGGGCGCCTGACGGCACTGGTCGAATCGGGGCATCTCGCTCGCGAGCTCGGGCTGCCGCAACTCAACCCCGAGACCGATCGCGCCATGATCTGCGGCAGCCAGACCATGCTCAACGACATCCGCACCCTGCTGGATGCACGCGGCTTCGTCGTCTCGCCGAGCGTCGGCGAGCTGGGCGATTACGTCTTCGAACGGGCCTTTGTCGACAAATAAGGACTTGAACGCGTATTCGATCGCCACGAGGGCCGGCCGCACCTCCACGCATGAGGATCGATATCAGTGCGAAACAGCACCGATACTGCCTCAGGTCACCCGGCGCTGCAGGCGCCAGGCACAGCTCGTCAGCGCGCCCAGGCCGCGCGCTGCGAGCTCGGGGTTCGTGTCGAGCACTTCACGGCGCTCGAGCATTTCAAGCTCGGCAATCGGCGTGAAGAGCTGGTGCACCTCGACCTCGGGCACCGAGAACGGTGGCCCCTGCATCTGCGCCTGCGGGTACTCGAACGTCAGCAGCAGGCCGCAACTGCCTGCCGGCAGCCGCGCGTAGATCTCGGCTGCATAGCGTGAGCGCATCGCTGGGGGCAGCGCGACCAGCGCGGCACGGTCGTAAACGCCCGAGCAGTCGGCCAGTGCCAGCGCATCGAGAGCGAAGACATCGCCACAGATCAGCTCGATCGGTCCGGCAACGTGGTGCTTGCCGTAGCGTGACTCATGGATCACCGGCTTCAGCTCATGCTCAGCAAAGAACTGTTCCACCGCCAGCGGCGAAAGTTCGACGCCGAGCACCCTGTGCCCCTGTTCAACCAGCCACAGCATATCGAGCGACTTGCCCGCCAGCGGCACGAAGACACGGCTGCCAGGCGCCAGCCCAAGCGTTGCCCAGTACTTCGCAAGCAGCGGCTGTACGGTCGACTGATGAAAGCCGATCAACCCGTCGCGCCAGTGCTGCAGCCAGAATTCATGTTCCATTTCCATTCACCCTCGATACATCCCGCGCCGCCCACCGTTCAGCGAAAGCGCAGTGCCAGACCCAGTCTGCGCCGCGCGACTTCACGCCGACGCTCCTCTGCACCGACTCGCGGGGTCTGCGCCCCCAGGACAGGGACGATGCTCTCGAACGGTATCAGGCGAACGCGCGGCTGCGGCGCCGCTCGCTCGGGAAACTGGAATCGACAGAGGATCACCCCTTCGCGGAATCCACCCGTATCGAGCCAGTTCGGCACGCCGGGGTCGCGGTGGGCGACCAGCGCACGGAAGACACCATCGTCGCCGATGAACGCCTGGCGGTCGTTGCAGCTCTGCAGCCGCCAGGCCGGGTCGAGGGATTCGTACCACATCGGGCTGATCTGAATGTTCCAGTACGCCGCCGGCGGTGGCTCGAACTCGACGAGCAGCGCCGAATCCTCGTCGATCTCGTAATAGCCCTGGCTGTACTCGTTCTCCGGTGCGCCGGAGGCCGAGGTCATGCCCTCGGAATCGCCCCCCGGAGCGCTCGGTCGCGGCATCGAATTGACGCCCTGGAGCCTGCGCATATGCAGGCAGTAGTCCGTCCAGAGCCGCGCCTCCTCCTCAACGAACCAGGCAACCTCCTGCAGTCGTGCTGCGATCTCGGCCTCGGTGAGCTCAGGTGCTCCCGGATCGGCGTCGATGCGCTCGATGAACACCTCGGGCGGCTCATCCTCGACCCAGTCGTGAAAGAACTGGCGCACATGCAGCCACTCGACGTCGGGCTCGAGCGCCAGCCAGTTTCCGGGCCGAGGCTCGGCGCTCAGGATGATTTCAAAGCTCCCGTCCTCAGCAATCTGCATGTTGCGATCGGACAGGCTGCGCTGGATGAGCACGGGCTTCGAATAGCTCCAGATGCCACGGCTGAGCTCGAAGGCGAGGTACGGGATGGTTCCCCGTCTGCCCCACACGCGATAGGTGGCGTCACCACGCAGACGCGCGCGCAGGTAGCGACCGTCGGGGTTCGCGAGCCCCCAGCCTTTCCAGTTGCTGTAGACGGTGAAGAGCGACGGGCGATCGCGGTCGGCGCCATGCAGCCACATATCGATGGCACTGTCGAGAAGACCCGCCAGATGGCGTGGCCCCCAGGCCCGGTGCCGGAGATCGGAGGGCATATCGTCGCGGCACAGCACGCCTGCAGCCTTCTTCAGGGACTCGCAGAACGATTCCCATGCTCTTGCCGCTTCATCATCGGAACGAGTCATCGGATTGCATCCTGTTTCCCGGCGACCATCGGGAGATCGTGCGACGGCCTGTGGCTCCAGCGGATGATCTCCCGGACCGGGCGTCGCGGAGCCGGTCCGAAATCGACTCCCTGTGTGTATGCGACGGGGAACGGCCCCCGCCTGCGTCGTGGTTTCGTGCGGGATGCCGGGCAACCCGGCCATCTCGGGCACCTGGTGCAGGTGGTCGTCAGCAGCTCGTGCGCAGAAATGTCGAGGCACTCGAATGACATGGCAGCTCCCGACCGGGTTCACGGTCGTCATTTACGCATGGCGCGACACGCGTGAACAAGCCGCTGCCGCTGCCGCCCCAAGGTCCGCACAGCCGTCGTTCATCGCTCCCTCGAAATGAACCTCAGACCAACACCCGGCTCCGTGACGATGTAGCGTGGACTTGATGCCTCATCGCCAAGCTTGTGCCTCAGCTTGCCCACCAGAACGCGCAGGTAGTGGGCATCCGCCTCGTGTGGCGGCCCCCACACCTGTCTCAGTATCTGGGTCTGTGTCACCAATCGTCCCGGCTGCTGAACCAGCAGGGACAGCAAGGAGAATTCCTTCCGGGTCAGCATGACGACCTGCCCGTGTACGCTGACCTCGCGCCGAGCAAGGTCTGGCGATCGTGCGCCGCATCGTGGACGAGCACCACGGCAGCGTCGAGGCCGACAATCGCCCCGAGGGCGGCGCGGTGGTCACGGTGCGCCTGCCGGTGGCCGAGCCGGAGTGAAAGTCACCGTCGCGACGGCAACGCCCGGTCGACACGAGGACGCAAGGACGCAGGCGAGCGCGACCGGCGGGAAGATCGCCTCCAGGACATCGCCGAGCCGTTCCCGAAACAATACCAGCACTGCTCGGTAGGGCCGTACCACGGATTGACGCCGCCGTGTCGCGCCCGATGCATTCGGTGCGATGC
The DNA here is from genome assembly GCA_964610955.1 of uncultured Klebsiella sp. Taxonomy (GTDB): domain Bacteria; phylum Pseudomonadota; class Gammaproteobacteria; order Pseudomonadales; family UBA5518; genus UBA5518. The sequence continues at coordinate 7,718 of CAZSYV010000087.1, forward strand.
ACGCGCCCCCTTATACTGCGCGCCCCCGGAAGTCTGGATGTGTGCTTCCGGTCATTTCTGCGATGCAACGAATCGGAAGCTGATGAAAGCACGCAATGCACTGACCGAGGCACTGAAGGATCCTTCCGTTCTCGATGCCGATGAAGTGGCGCACCTGTTGCGCACCGATCTGCAGGCAGGGCTCACCTCGGAGGAGGCCGCACAACGCCTCATACACGACGGACGCAACGAACTGCGCGTTGCGTCGCCAGTTCCGGCATGGAGAAGGCTGCTTGCGCAGTTCCGGGACCCACTCATCTACCTGCTGCTCGTTGCGATCCTCATCTCCCTCGCCGCCTGGGTTGTCGAGGGCCGGATGGGCTGGCCTGTGGACGCCATCGTGATCGCCTCCATCGTGGTGCTGAATGCCGTTCTGGGATATATCCAGGAAGCCAGGGCCGAGACAGCGGTCGCTGCCCTGACAAAAATGACCATCCCGATGTCCTCGGTGATACGCAACGGGCAGTTGCAGCGGATACCAAGCACGGAACTGGTGCGTGGCGACGTGTTGGCACTGAGCGAAGGCGATTCGGTTGACGCCGATGCGCGCCTGGTGCGCGCCGCGTCGTTGCACGTGCAGGAAGCATCGCTGACTGGCGAGAGCCAGACCGTATTGAAGGAAGTGGCCAGGCTGCACGCTGCGACAGCACTGGGCGAGCGCGTGAACATGGTGTTCAAGGGCAGCGCAGTCGTGCAGGGCACGGCGCACGCCGTCGTCACCACGACCGGCATGCACACTGAGATGGGTGCGATTGCGGCGATGCTCGAAACCACGCAACAGGAGCCGACCCCGTTGCAGAAGGAGGTGGGACGGGTCGGGCGCATGGTCGCGCTGGCCGTCGTGCTGGTTGCCGCGATCATCGTGACGGCCGTCCTGCTGACGTCAGAGATCCATGGCCCCGCGGAACTGATCGATGTGCTGCTTCTGGGAGTGTCGCTGGCGGTTGCCGCGGTGCCGGAAGGCCTTCCCGCCATCCTGTCTGCGGTGCTCGCACTGGGCGTGCAGCGCATGGCAAAGCACAATGCCGTGATCAAGCAGCTCTCCTCCGTCGAGACGCTTGGTTCCGCGTCGGTGATCTGCTCGGACAAGACAGGCACCCTGACCCGCGCCGAAATGACCATCGAGCGCGTGATGAGCTCCTCGGGCAGTACCCGCATCACCGGCATCGGCTACGCCCCCGTGGGACACATCGAGCACGATGGTCGCAAGCTCTCGGGCGGCCCATTGCTGGCGGAGAACATCGTGGTCCTGAGCGGCGGCAGCCTCGCCGGGAACGCACACCTGTGCCTTTCGGAGCAAGGCGCCTGGGAGATTCAGGGCGATCCTACCGAGGCGGCATTCCTTGTGGCCGAACGCAAGCTCGGCGCGGCACAGCGCCGGCTTCGGCGGTTCGAGCGGGTGGCAGAAATCCCCTTCAGCTCCGAACGCAAGATGATGTCGACAGTCGAGATCGACCACGAGCACGGCGACGAACCGATGCTGATCAGCAAGGGAGCGCCAGACGTCCTGCTCGGTCGCTGCACGCACGTGCGTCAGGGCATGGAGGTGGTCGCACTCGACGAAACGCTGCGTCAACGCATGCTGATCGATGTCCAGGAGCTGTCCGACGCGGCGCTGCGCACGCTGTCCGTTGCCTACCGGCCGCTCGATGCCGACGAAGCGACAGCACCGGATGAATCCCTGGAAAACGGCCTCATCTTCGCGGGCACCGTCGGCATCATTGATCCGCCGCGTGAGGAGGCTGCAACCGCCATCCGCGAGGCACATCGCGCCGGCATTCGCGTGATCATGATCACGGGCGATCATCCACGCACTGCCGTTCGCATCGCCCAGGATCTGGGCATTGTCGGCCCCTGCGCCCAGGCGTTGAGCGGTCTGGATATCGATGCAATGGATGAGGCGGCCTTTGCCGAAGCGGTGCGCACGGTCTCGGTCTATGCGCGCGTGGCACCCAAGCACAAGTTGCGCATCGTGGACGCGTTGCAGGCGGGCGGTCAGATCGTGGCGATGACCGGGGACGGAGTCAACGACGCTCCCGCACTCAAATCAGCCGACATCGGCATCGCAATGGGCGTGACCGGTACCGAGGTCGCCAAACAGGCGGCCAAGATGGTCCTGACCGACGACAATTTCACGACCATCGTGGCTGCAGTGCGCGAGGGGCGGTGCATCTTCGACAACATCCGCAAGTTCCTGCGTTATCTGCTCTCGTCGAACATGGGCGAGGTGTTGACCGTGTTCCTGGGTGTGGTGCTGGCCGATGTCATCGGCCTGACTGGAGTGGACGGCGTCGTGGCGCTGCCGCTGCTGGCGACCCAGATCCTGTGGATCAACCTGATCACCGACTCCGGGCCAGCGCTCGCCATGGGCATCGATCCGGAAACCGAAGACGTCATGGCGCGGCGGCCGCGCCGGCTCACAGATCGTGTCATCGACGGGGCCATGTGGATGGGGGTGATCGAGGTAGGAGCAGTGATGGCAGCGGTCACCTTGTTCTCGATCGACCTGTACCTGCCCGGTGGCCTGATCGATGGCCACTATGATCTGGATACTGCACGCACGGCAGGCTTCACGGTGCTCGTGTTCGCCCAGCTGTTCAACTGCCTCAACGCGCGCTCGGAACGCTCGAGTGCCTTTACACGCATGTTCGGCAATCCGTGGCTGTGGGGTGCCATCGGCCTGTCGGTACTGCTGCAGATTGCGGTGGTGAACATCGGCTTTCTGAACACAGCCTTCGGCACCGTGCCACTCGAGCTGAACCAGTGGCTCGCCTGCCTCGGCCTGGCCAGTGCCGTGCTGTGGTTCACCGAACTGCGCAAACTGGTGGGACGGACAGTGCAAAGGCCGGAGTCGGATGACTGCGCCGGTCTGCGCTGCTGATCCGGGTTTGATCGCGTGTGGTAGCGCGTCGTGGATGAACACCACGGCAACGTCGATGCCGCCGGCCGGTGCGAGTCAAGGCCGAGCTCGCCGCCCGTTCGTGACGGTGGCCTGCGGCAGATGCTCGTGCTGGCTCCTGGCCCAGGCCGGCCAGAGCCGATCGGCCAGTGCGTAGCGGATGCGCCCATCACCGAACATGGCACGAAGCAAGCCGCGGTGCGTCCACAGCAGGCCTGACCCGGCGAGGATGTGTATTCCAGGCAGCCCCATCAACACCCGGGTGCTTGCTGCGTGCACCGTGATCACGCCCCCGATCCAGCCAGCTCCCGGCATCTGCGGTGACCAGACATACAGGCAGGTACCGCTCGCACCCGCCAGCAGCATCGTGGCGAGAATGCCGATGGACGCGAGACGCTGGGCTGGATCGAAACAGCCCTCACAGCGCAGAGCCGCATGGCGCCCGGGCGCGAGCAGCAGCCGTGCCGGGTCTTGCACCGCCGTACTCCCGGGGGCTGGTCAGCACACACGCGAGCGGTACCGAACCGGGTAGCGCATCGGGAATGCGAGCACCAGCTTCGTATCGCAGAATCTGCCCCACATCCGCAGGCGGTCGAGTCTCAGCGCTTGAGCGCACCGAGAATGCCCGAGCCTGCAGTGAGAATGTCACCGAGATCAAGGCCGTCGCCGTCACGGTCGACCGAACCGAGCACGGTATCGAGCAACCCGACGCCCGTGCTGCCCGCACTGCGGATCTGGCTGAGCTGCTGGCCAAGCATGCTGCTGAGCCCATCCGATGTCAGCTTGCCCTGCTGTGCATGGCGCCCGAAGTAACTCATCACCAGCGGAGCCAACATGCTGAGCAGGGCACCTGCGTTGCCGGCATCGAGACCGCTGACACTGGAAACACCCGCAGTCGCCGCCTGCTGGCGAGCGCCGAAAACATGACCGAGGATGGCGTTGCCGTCTGCACTCGCCCCCATCGACCGACCGATCTGCTCGAGCAGGCTGCCATTGCCCGCGTGCTGACCAAGGGCATTCAGCAGCGCGTCAGCGCCGCTCGCCTGGCCCGTGTTGCGTGCCAGTGCGCCGACGATCATCGGCAATGCACCGGCAATCGCCGACTGCGCCTGACCAGGTTCCATGCCGAGCTTGCCGGCGATGGCTGCGATGCCGTCATTGCCAAGCTCACTCATCAGGCCATCCAGCAGATTGTTCATGTTGCCTTGCCCTCAGGGTTCGATCCGAAACGAATCGGCTGACTGTAACATCGCAGCACCGTCATGATCCGGCGTTTCTTTGGCCTTTCATCGCATTACCCCTCGATGGCCCCGTGCCCAACCTCCTGCCGATGAGGCTGCGTCTCTGGTCGTTGATACCACAGTGCGTCACGCACGCGGGCAATGCCACCTGTGCAGTTCATGCCCGGGCGAGTGCCGCCTTGACGCGCTCCGCCCGGAATGGCATCTGGCGCAGGCGGACACCGGTTGCGTCATGGACTGC
>CAZSYV010000088.1:0-3925 GCA_964610955.1 uncultured Klebsiella sp.
ACGCAGGCGTTGCAGCCGATGCAGCGCTTGATGTCGAAAACCATTCCCATCCTGGCCATCAGTGTGCCCCCTTGCCTTTGGCTGCATCGTCGACGAGGTCATAGACGGACTTGCCTTGCTTCAACGAGGCCGGCCAGTCATCGAGACGCGTGATCTTCACGCGGGTCGCAGTGTCCGGCTGCCCGGTCACGGCATCGGTGTGCCGCAGTGTGTACGGCAGCATGTCGTTGAAATGCCCACCGGCATGGCGTACGTTGCGGTGCGTGTTGCGCACCCGTGTCAACGAGTTCGACACGCCCAGCGTGTCGGGGTGCATCGCCTCGGTGGTGGCAAGCCGGCCGTAGATGTGGCCATAGGGGGACTCGACCTTCACGATGTCGCCCGCCTTCAGCCCCTTCTTCAGTGCGGTCTGGGTGTTAAGCAGCAGCCCCGTGTGGACTGGGTCACGGTAGACGATGTCCTTGATCCATGGGTTGGAGAGACTTTCGCCGAAGTTGATCTGGATCTCCTTGAAGAAGATACCGTAGAGGTCGTACTCGGGCGGCTCGTCGGTGTGGATCGGGTCGAGCGTCGCGGTCGGCAGCGGGGAGTAGTCGTCCCAGTCCCAGTCGTGACGGTACGGGACGTTGAGTTCCTCCATCCGTGCCTTCAGCTTGTCGCGCTGCACCAGCATGTCCTCGATGTAGAACAGCAGCCGCATACCTTCCCAGGGTCGGTACCACTTGTCGGGCCGGCGTTCGGTGACCGCATGGCCGTGCTCGATGTACCAGTCGAGATCCTTGCCGTTCCACAGCAGCCCCTTGCGACGGGCGATCTCCTTGTCCGTGTACTTCTTGTCACGCTCGAGCATCAGGTTCGGGCTGTGGTCGAAGCCGCAGATCATGTTGACGATGTCGTTGTAGTTCTCCAGCACGCCGAGGCGCTCGGACAGTTCGTAGAAGATGTCCTCTTCGCTCTTCACGTCGTAGAGCGGCTCGGTCGCCGGCTGGCGCATGCACATGCCTTCGGTGTGCGGTGGCTCGATCATGGTCATGTTCCACGACTCGAGCGCATCGGTCGACGGCAGGATGATGTCGGCGAAGTCGGTGGTCTCGGTCGGGATGATGTCGATCGCCACGACGAAGCGCATCGAATTCATGAAATCGAACCACTTCTCGCGAGGCCCCTGCATCGCCCACAGCGGGTTTGAATGGCAGACCAGCATGACGTCGGGAGTGAACTCGATGCCGTACTTTTCCTTGTTCAGGAACACCTCGAGGTTGAGGTGCGGCGGGTGCACGCCCACCGGGAAGTGGCTGAAGAGGTGAAACTCGTTCGACGGGTAGGAGAAGGGGGGGACGTGTCCCAGCTGGTGCGGCACGCCTTCGATCTGCCCGTTTTCCCCGGGAACGATGTGGTTGAAATCCTCCCACTTGTCATCGAGCGTCACACCCATGTGCCCGCCGGGGGTGTCGATCGAGCCGATCAGGAAGTTGACCATCTTGTAGGCGTGGTTCGCCTGCATGCCCTTCTTGCGGCCCTGGGCACCGCGGTAGTAGTTGTACGCAGCAGGGCGCAGCGGCATGGTACGGCCGTCGATCTCGATGGTTGCGCCGATCGTTGCCGCCTTGGCGAACTCGCGAGCGATGCGGCGAGTGGTTGCCGCTGGCACCGTCGTGATCGGTTCGACCTGTTCCGGTCGGCAGTCGGCGTCGAGAATGTCACGGAAGCGCTGGAAGGCTGGCCTGCAGGCCTTGCCCTCGACGGTGTAGCTGCCCTCCAGAGCGAAGTCGCCGATGGTGGGGTCGTCCCAGAGCTTCGCGCAGTCGTTGACCGAATCCCATACGTAGATCTTGCCCTCGGCGTTGCGCAGGAAGTAGCCGTCCTCGCCGGTCAGGTAGGGGGCGTTGGTGTCTTTTTTCAGGAACTCGTAATCGCAAAGCCCCTCTTCAACGATGACCTGGCAGAGCCCGAGCGCGAACTGACGGTCGGTTGCGGGGCGAATTGGAATCCACTCTTCGGACTTGGCGCCACCGACCGACAGGCGGGGCTCGACGGTGACGATGCGCATGCCACGATCCATGCGTGCCTTGGCCACCCAGTTGGAGTGTGCTGCGGCATGCAGATGCGAGGAGAAGCCGTCGCCGGTGCCGTTGTTGATCCAGTAGTTGCAGTGCTTGGCGTCGTTGGCTGCGGCGAAGGTCGAGTGGATGTAGCCATTCGCCGGGTGATAGGCGCCCCCGCACATGGTGCCGTTCGAATTGTAGCAGTTGTTGTTGCCGAAGGACAGCGCCCAGATCCAGGTGTTCATCTTCTGGAAGTCCTCGATCGAGCACATCAGCTTGCGCGGATCCTCGTCGATCGACTTCTTCAGCTCGGCTGCCGTGGTCGACAGAGCCTCTTCCCAGCTGATCTGCACCCAGCCGGGATCGACGCCGACACCCTTGACCGGGTTGGTGCGCTTCATGGGGTACTTGAAACGGTTGGGGTCGTAGTGGCGCATGATCGCCGAGTTGCCTTTCGGGCAGAGCTTGCCGTTGTTCGACGGGTTGGTTGGATCACCCTCGATCTTGTTGATGATGCCGTCGTCTGTGACGTGGATCACCGTGGTACACGAGTGCAGACACATCTTGCAGGTCGACTTGACCCACTTGCCTGGCTTGATGGAGTTGTGTACGGGCATTCTCGCAGCGGTCATCGGTGAACCCTCCAGGGTCGTTGGGTCAGAGGCCGAAACTCACGCGCAGGGCGCGCACGACGGCAGCGGATCCGAGGGGCGGACCTTGCGACCGTGTTGTGTGAACAGCACATCACACATGTGAGCAGTTTAATCTTTAAATTTCACAATATGACTATCATAATGTGTCTGCAACCGCAAGTATGCATGTTCTGGCATGATTGCTGTCAAGGGCAGGACAACAACAAACATGAACACGATCAACCCGTCGATCGTCGCGGCTCCGGGCATGGATCTACCGGACCGTGAGGTGTTGGTCCGCGATCTGTTCGGGATCGATACCGATCTGCGCGTGCCGGCTTTTTCCATGGCAACCGAACATGTGCCTGCCGTGGATTCTGCATACCGCTTCGATCACGATACCACGCTGGCGATTCTTGCCGGCTTTGCGTTCAACCGTCGCGTGCTCGTGCAGGGCTATCACGGCACGGGCAAGACGACACACATCGAACAGGTCGCTGCACGCCTGAACTGGCCGTGCCTGCGCATCAACCTCGACAGCCATATCAGCCGCACCGACCTGATCGGTCGTGATGCGATCGTGCTGCATGAAGGCAGGCAGGTCACCGAGTTTCGCGAGGGTCTGTTGCCGTGGGCGATCCAGAGCCCGACTGCTCTGGTGTTTGACGAGTACGATGCCGGGCGCCCCGATGTGATGTTCGTGATTCAGCGCGTACTCGAGCTGGAAGGGCGCTTTACCCTGCTGGACCAGAACCGCGTGATCACCCCACACCCGGCATTTCGGCTGTTTGCAACGGCAAACACACTCGGTTTCGGGGACCCGACCGGGCTGTACCACGGCACCCAGCCGATGAACCAGGGACAGATGGATCGCTGGAACATCGTCACCAGCCTGAACTACTTGCCCCCGGCACAGGAAGTCGAGATCGTGCTGGCACGGGTACCGTCCTACGGCAGTGAGGAAGGGCGCAGAAGGGTGGAAGCGATGGTGCGTCTTGCGGATCTCACTCGCGAGGGTTTCGTCTGCGGTGACCTGTCCACGGTGATGTCGCCACGCACCGTGATCACCTGGGCGCAGAATGCGGAGATCTTCAAGGACATGGCGTTTGCCTTCCGGATCTCGTTCCTCAATCGCTGCGATACGCTCGAGCGCCCGATAGTCGCCGAGTATTACCAACGCTGCTTCGGCGAGGAACTGTCGGAATCGATTGCCGTCACCGGAGTGATGCGGCAATGAGCGCACCGCGG
>CAZSYV010000088.1:4025-11632 GCA_964610955.1 uncultured Klebsiella sp.
GTGGCACTGGCGCTTGCCGCACTCGAGGAAGTTCGCGTGCAGGCGCTTGGGGCGCTCGTGATGCCTGGTGTCGCAGACAATCTGCGCGCACTGCTCGGGCAGCGCTGCCGTGAGTGTGGCTACCACCTGGTCCTGCATCGCCACGACATGCCGCTGCTCGATGCGCTGTCATTTGCAGTGCGTGCAATCGTTGCACCACGCACGCTGCCATCCGAGGCGATGCGCGGACTTTCGACCTGGGCCGATGTGTTCGATTCGCTGCTCGCTGGATGCCACGAGGAACTCGTTGCCGCGCTCGATGAACAGCAGCGCTTTGCCAGAGCCTGCACTGCGATCATTGCTCGGCTCGGTGCCATGGAGGTCGATCTCACGGCACCGGCGGTGCATCGCCCGGTGCATGGTTCGGGGTTGCGCATCGAGGATCTGGTTCCGAGCGAAGCACGCCGTGAGGCACTGAAGGCGACGGTGCCATTTGCCTCCAACCAGGGGCTGGCGAGCGTATCCGTCGAACGGCGCAATCCGCAGCGACGCATCCGCGCGCAACTCGAGCAGGGGGGGGTGTCCGACGGGCGGGCAGGCTTTGCGGCGCCGCCGGCAGAGGAGGTGAGTGGGTATCGAGCCTTTGACACCAGCTACGATGTGGTCAAGGGAGCGGATGAGTTGCGCACGCCCGATGAACTGGCGTGCCTGCGTGTTCGGCTCGACGAGCTGGTGGCGCAGCATCCCCACCTGGTTGCCCGCCTTGCGAATCGTCTGCGCAGAAGCCTGCTGGCACGCGAGCGGCAGGACTGGACGCGTGACCTCGGGGAAGGAGAGCTCGACAGCAGCCGTCTCGCGCGTGCGGTGGTGGAGCCGGGGTACCCCCTGTCCTATCGCCAACAGCGCGAGGTGCACACGCGCGACACGGTCGTGTCGCTGCTGATCGACAACTCGGGTTCGATGGCTGGTACGCCAATGGAGACTGCTGCCGTGTGCGCCGATGTGCTTGCGCGCACGCTGGAGCGCTGTGGTGTGCGCAGTGAAATCCTCGGTTTCACCACAGCAGCATGGAAGGGTGGCAGGGTACGTGAGCGCTGGGCCGCGCTCGGCCGGCCAGCACAGCCCGGGCGGCTGAACGAGTTGCTGCACATCGTCTACAAGTCGGCTCAGGCGAGCTGGCGACAGTCCCGTCATGGACTTGGACTGATGCTCGATGCGCCGCTTCTCAAGGAGAACATCGACGGCGAGGCCCTTCTGTGGGCGCATCAGCGGCTGCTGTCACGACCGGAGCGTCGGCGTATCCTGATCGTGATTTCCGACGGTGAGCCGGCAGACGAAGCGACCAGGGACGTGAATGGGGATGCCTACCTCGAGCGCCATCTGCGTCGGGTGATTGCCACAATCGAAAGCCGTTCGCCGGTGCAGCTGTGCGCCATCGGGGTGGCGTATGACGTGGCGCGTTACTATCGGCACAGCCTGACGATCGAAGGACCGAAACAGCTTGCGGATGCACTGGCGCGACAGCTTGCGCGGGTGCTCGACGAGGATGGCAGCGGCGAGAGTCGCGGCAGAAGTGTTGCGCGAGCGCCCTGGCGCAAGCGTGAGGTGCAGTGACGAACAGAACAGGAACCCGGTACCTCCGGGTTCATACGATCAGATCATGGCAAACGAGGAAAAACGCACATGACGACATCCGACTGGGGGAGCTTCGACTGGCAGGATCCGTTCCGCATCGAGGAGCAGCTCGACGAGGAAGAGCGGCTGGTGATGCAGACGGCACGCGATTACGCGAGCGAGAAGCTCGCACCACGTATTCGTGCGGCCTACCGTGACGAGAGCACGGATCCGGAAATCTTTCGTGAAATGGGCGAGCTGGGTCTGCTCGGCGCGACGCTGCACGGCTATGGCTGCCCGGGGGTGAGCTACACGAGCTATGGACTGATCGCCCGTGAAGTCGAACGCGTCGACTCGGGCTACCGTTCGATGTTCAGCGTGCAGTCGAGCCTGGTGATGTACCCGATCTACACCTACGGTACCGAGGCGCAACGCGAGAAGTATCTGCCGGGGCTCGCCCGTGGCGAGCTGATTGGCTGCTTCGGGCTGACCGAGCCCGATTTTGGCTCCGATCCCGGTGGACTCATCACACGTGCACGGAAGGTCGATGGTGGCTACGTCCTGAACGGCGCAAAGATGTGGATCAGCAATGCGCCGATTGCCGATGTGTTCGTGGTCTGGGCGCGCTGTGATGACGGACGGATTCGCGGCTTCGTGCTGGAAAAGGGCATGAAGGGGCTGAGCGCACCGAAGATCGAGGGCAAGCTCAGCCTGCGTGCCTCGATTACCGGACAGATCGTCATGGCCGATGTCGAGGTTGGCGAGGATTCGCTGCTGCCGAATGTCGAGGGCCTGAAGGGGCCGTTCGGCTGTCTGAACAGCGCGCGCTTCGGTATCGCCTGGGGCGCGCTGGGGGCAGCTGAGAGCTGCTGGCACGCAGCGCGCAGCTACACGATGGAGCGCAAGCAGTTCAAGCGTCCGCTGGCAGCCAACCAGATCATCCAGAAAAAGCTCGCCGACATGCAGACCGAGATTTCCCTCGGACTGCTCGGCTGTCTGCAGGCAGCACGGCTGAAGGAGCGGGGACAGCTCGCACCGGAGCTGATTTCGTTGCTGAAGCGCAATTCCTGTGGCAAGGCGCTCGAGGTGGCACGCATGGCGCGCGACATGCACGGTGGCAACGGGATTTCGGACGAATACCCGGTATTCCGGCACATGGTGAACCTCGAAACAGTGAATACCTACGAGGGTACGCACGATGTGCACGCTCTGATTCTCGGTCGCGCACAGACGGGGATCGCAGCGTTCTGATCCGGCGCATCCGAAACCGCCACGTGTCGTGGGTACCGTCTGCTGCATATGATGAGGCAGACGGTACCTGCGAGCTTCAGGAGGGCAGATATGGTGTGAGACTCAGTGCCACATGGCTGCCGCGCTTGCGCACAGAGTCATCAGGAACAGAAACCATTTCAGCGTTTGCTGGCTTGCGCGGACCGCAAGGCGCACACCGTGGGTGGCACCCAGCATGGTGGCCGCGCCAAGTGCCAGTCCCGGCAGCCACGCGACGAGTCCGTTGCGCACGAAAACCAGCAGCGCAACCCCCGTGAAAGCCCCCGTACACAGCATTTTCAGTGCGTTGGTGCGCACGAGGTCGTAGCGCAGCGTGCCCGCAAGCGCCGCAATCAACACGAAACCGACGCCGGCCTGGACGAAGCCGCCGTAGACACCGGTGAGAAACAACGTCACCCACGCTCCGGGACGCCCGTGCAGTGGCAGCGGCACGCTGCCCTCGGGTGGCGCCACCACTGCCGGGCGCAACAGGATCAACCCGGTCATCGCAAGCATCGTCCCCAGCAGCAGGGGCTTCAGCAGCAGGACCGGTAGTGCTGCTGCGGCAAATGCACCCACCAGGCCACCGAGCAGGGTCGGGATCAATATCGGTATGGCGTCACGCAGACTGAGCTTGCCGCGGCGTCGGAAGGCATGCACACCGGCGAATGACTGCAGCAGCACGCCGACGCGGTTGGTGGCGTTTGCCACATCCGCAGGCAGGCCAAGCAGCATCAGCGCCGGCAGGGTCAGGTTCGAACCGCCACCGGCAAGCGTGTTGATCACACCGGCGATGTAGCCGGTCGCGAGCAGCACACCAAGTGCGATCGGTGAGAGATCAGCCATCGTGGAGACCGGATCCAGGAGGCGCGTAGCCTAGCGTGCTCGCTTGAGAAAAGGGAGGTCTTGACGTTCAATGGGACGGAAGGCTGGTCGGTGGTTCAGGGGTCGACAGGGTGGTGACGGGTGGAGCGGCAACGAAGCGAGAGGCGCTGACCATACCGGTCGCGAAGTTTCGTCGCCTGTTCGACTATCTGGATGAACAGGGCATCGACGGTACCGATGTGGCAGCGGCGGTGGGAGTCGATCACCGGGCCATCATGACTGGCGCGTCGAGCGAGCGTCTGCATGGTCTCTACTACGCACGGCTCTACAACGAGACAGTGCGGCGCCTGCAGGGCAACGATCTGATGCTGCCCTGGGGCGCGGGCATCGGCGGCCTGACGTTCCGACTGATGGCTTTCGGCTGCATTTCCTGCACGACGCTGGGTGAGGCGCTGATGCGGGCTGCAGATTTCGAAGGCATCGTGTCACCGCAGGTCAAGGGTGATCGCATGTCGCTCGAACGTCATGGCAAATCCGTGCGCCTGGTCTATCAATATCGCCTGCTGGACACTCAGCATCGTTTCGTGCCACGCGCAATGCGCGGTACGGTGTGGCCGCTGGTGGTCGGCAGAGGCTCGGGACTGACCGTGTGGCACGCGTTCTGCGGCTGGCTGACCGGGCGTGCATTCGAACTGAGTGCAGCCGGCATCGGCGCTCCGGTCTCAGCCGAACGATACCGGGAAAAGCTGACACGACAGTTCGGTTGCCCAGTGGCCGCTGTCGATGGGAATTCCTATCTCGAGTTCCCGGTTGATGCACTCGAACGCCGTCTGGTCCACGATGTGGCCTCGCTCGAGGACATGTTGCGCAATGCTCCGTATCAGCTGATGCAGATGGATCAACAGCCATCGAGCACCAGCGCGGCGATACGCTCCCTGCTGGGCAACCGGTTTGCCGACGGCCTGCCTGGATTCGAGGAAATTGCGGCACGGCTCGAGATGTCACCCTCGAGCCTGCGCAGAAGACTGATGGATGAACGTACCAGCTATCAGCGACTCAAGGACGAGTGTCGCTGTGCCGCAGCCATCCAGCTGCTCGAGGGCAGTGATCTGAGCATCACGGTGATCGCTGAACGACTGGGATTCACCGAGACGAGCTCCTTCATCCGTTCCTTCCGTACATGGACCGGCACCACGCCACGCAGTTTCCGTGATCGTCATCTGCGCGCCAGTGCTGCACGGGCTCAGACGCCAGTGTAGGAGGGAGCGCTGAAAACAAAGAGGGCCCCGTAGGGCCCTCGTGCAAGGTGTGATGACGCGTTCCGGGTCAGAAGTCCCAGGTGATGTCGAGGCCGTAGGTGCGCGGCTCGCCGTACTGCGCAAGAATCGGCCCCAGGGTGCCAAAGTTCATGCCGAAGGTGCTGTACTCCTTGTCGAGCAGGTTCCGTGCCCACAGCGAGGCGCGCAGGCTGGTGCCGTTCGAGAACTCGACGTTTTCCATACCGAGGCGCAGGTTCACCAGGGTGCGTTCCTGCATGACCACCTGGTCGTAAATGACCGGATACTGTCCGACGCCCGTTACGTTGTAGCCCGCGTTCCAGATGGCAGCGGCGAAGGTCTTCTCCTGCCAGAAGACTTCGAGGTGCGCCATGAAGTCAGCCCAGTCGGTGCTGGCGAAAACCCAGTCGGCGACCAGCGAGGCCGAGTTGTCCGGTGACTGTGGGCGCTCAGCCAGGTTCTTCTGAACCAGACACGTGGATGCGTAGCCACCGCTCCCACACACTTCGGGGTACTTTTCGAAATCACCGCTCATGTGTGCCCAGGATGCCGAAACCAGCAGGTTGTCGGTCACCGACCACTGCACTTCCAGTTCGGTTCCCCAGCGGTCGGTTTCGCCCGCGTTGGTGATGAACGAGGTCAGCTGATTGTTTATCGCCTGGATCTGGCTGATCTGCATGTCTTCGACGGTGAACTTGAACACGGAGGCATTGACACGCAGTGTTCCCGGGATCAGGTCGGACTTCATGCCGAGTTCCCACTGCTTGATCGTTTCTTCCTTGAATGGCTGCACGTTGTTTGCAACGTACACTTCACCGTTGTAGCCACCGCTGCGGTAACCACTCGCCCAGCGCAGGAATACGTTGGTGTCGTCGGTCAGTTGGTAGGCCAGCGTGAAGGCGCCACTGTTGTTGCTGAAGTTCTTGTGATGCTTTTCGCCGTAGAACGCAGTTGGTGTCAGTGTTCCCGTGTAGCCCAGATTCACGCCTCCACCCGGGCCACTGAACAGGCCCTGCCCGCGAGAGGCACCATCGTCCATATAGAGGAACTTGACACCCTTCTTCTCACTGGTGTGGCGGTAACCGACCGTGACCGCCAGACGGTCCTCGAGAATCGGTGGCGTATAGGTGAACTGGGAATAGAACGCCTTCGCCGTGGTGTCGTTGTCGTAGGACGTCGAGTTGATGCCGCCGACCGGAAGGGCAGCCAGGCGATAGTTCTTGAACTCGCCATCATCATCGAAATAGTAAAAGCCAACTGCGTACTGCAGTCGCTCGGTCGAGCCGACCATCTGCAGCTCTTCGGAGAACTGCTTGTACTTGACCTGTGCGTTCTGGACATAGCCACCGCCGCCGTACTGATCGATCAGTGACCACAGCTTGGCGGTACTCATCTGGAGGTAGGCATCCGTTCCCGGAGGTGCCAGAGGATTGCCCTGGGCCGCATACATCGAGTAAAGCGCGCCCAATGCGCTGTCGTTCAGTGCGCCGAAGCCATTCGGTCCCGGTGCGATGAGGTTGTTCATGCCATCGAGGTCGCCGATGTTGCTTGTCGTCAGCTTGCGCTGTGCCGTGATCGACTTGAACTCGACGTCACCCAGCACACCCAGATCATCGACTGCCCAGGCGAGCGTCAGCGTGTGGCCCTTGACGTCGTTTGCAGTATTGGTGCGCGAGTCCGATGCACCGCGGTCTGGTCGCTTTCCGATGCCGCCAAGCGTCGAAAGCTTGTCGGACGTCATCTGGGCGGAATTGAACCAGCGCATGAAGGTGGGGTCGTTGACAGCCGCGTGCGCAAGCGGTCCGGCAGAGTGCATGGTGGCAGCCTGACCAGCCTGGATATAGCCTCCCAGTGCGGCTCGGCGATCGACGAAAGCGCCGGTTCCCGGATTGTAGGCGAGCGGCGTCAGACCGACGATCGACAGCAGCGGGTTCGACTCGTCAAGCTTGCTGCGGGTCCAGGCGTAATCGGCGGTGATCGCATCCGTCGGCTCCCAGCGCAGTGCAACGCGGTACGCCTGACGGTCCAGGCTGTCGTAGTCGCTCTGCACGGGCGTGGTGTTCTTCTGAAAACCGTCGCGCTTGCGCGTCTGTGCCGCAGCTGTTGCCTTCAGGGTGCCGAGGCCTTCGCCTTCCGTACCAAGCGTCGGTGTGTCGACCATTGCCCGGATGCCCCACAGGCTCTCGTTGCCCGCCGTGGCAGTGATCCTGCCGCCGAACTCGCCGCTTGGCTTCTTGGTGATGAAGTTGATTGCACCACCCGTGGAGTTGCGCCCGTAGAGGGTGCCCTGTGGTCCGCGCAGCACCTCGACGCGCTCGAGCTCGGCAACGTCGGTTGCCGCACCGACCATCTTGCCGATCAGCGCTCCGTCGATGTACATCGCCGTGGACGTATCGACCGAGAGGTTCGACGGTGATCCGGCGCTGACGCCGCGCATGGCAACCGACATCGAACCCTTGCCGCCGGGAGGCTCGAAACCGCCGACGTTCGGCATTGCCGCCAGCAGATCACGCGGGTTCTGCACGCCGCGACGTTCGATGTCCATCGCGCTCAGCGTGGAGATCGAGATCGGCACCGCCTGCATGTTTTCCTCACGCTTCTGCGCGGTGACCACCATCTCCTCGATGCCGAGGCTGGTGATGC
>CAZSYV010000089.1:0-11546 GCA_964610955.1 uncultured Klebsiella sp.
TCCACCCCGTGGTGGCGGCAGAGCTCCAGGATGTTCATGAAACCCTGGATGTTCGAGGAGATGTAGGCGTGCGGGTTGCTGAGCGAGTAGCGCACACCCGCCTGTGCGGCGAGGTTCACCACCCGTTCGGGACGGAATTCGCGCACGGCGCGCTCCATCGCCGCCAGATCCTCGATGTCGATGCGTGCCTCGCGGAACCCCGGGAAGGCACTGATGCGTGCCAGACGGTTATGCTTGAGGCGCACATCGTAGTAATCGTTCAGGTTGTCGACGCCGAGCACCTCGTCGCCGCGCTCGAGCAGGCGCAGGGCAAGGGCGTTGCCAATGAAGCCGGCGCTGCCGGTGACCATGATTTTCATGCGGATCGCTTCGGGAGAGTCCTGTGGTTGCGCTGTGACGGTCTTCGCACGGGAGCGCTGCTCCCGGCCTGCGTGGTGACACGGAAATCTAGCACAGCTGCAACGGTTGCGCCTTCGTGGCTGCCTTCTATAGTGTAGGCGTCCGATTGGATCAGCCTTCGTCCCGGTGTCGATTGGCGGCGGCCACAGGAAGTCACTCTGCATGTATCTCGAGTATTACGGGCTCGCGCGCAAGCCGTTCAGCCTGACCCCAGACCCCGATTTCATCTTTCTCAGCAAGCAGCACGCCATAGCGCTGGCGATGCTGAAGTACGGCCTGCAGAACCAGGCCGGGTTCACGCTGATCACCGGCGAGGTCGGCTCCGGCAAGACCACCCTGATCCGCCATCTGCTGCGCACGCTCGAGGGCAACCTCACCGTCGGCGTGATCACCAACACGCACCGCAACTACGGCGACCTGCTGACCTGGATCCTGGGTGCCTACGGGATCGAGCTCGGCGATCGCGACAATGTGGCGATGCACCGGCGACTGCTGGAGTTCGTTGCTGCGGAACACAAGGCGGGGCGTCGCGTGGTGCTGGTCGTCGACGAGGCGCAGAACATGGACGTCGCCATGCTCGAGGAACTGCGCCTGCTGTCGAACATGAATGTCGGCGACGAGCTGCTGCTGCAGCTGGTGCTGGTCGGGCAGCCGGAGCTGCAGGAGACGATTGCGCGCCCCGAGCTGCTGCAGTTCGCCCAGCGCATCTCGGCCGAGCACCACATCACGCCGCTCGACTACGAATCGGCCGAACGCTATATCCGCCACCGTGTTGCCATAGCCGGCTGCCAGGACGAGCTCTTCGACCGCTACGCGCGTGCCGCGATCTACTACTACAGCCGTGGAATTCCGCGCGCGATCAACAACATCTGTGACATGGCACTGGTCTACGGCTATGCCGAGGAGGTGAAGCCGATCGGCTGTGAACTGATCATGGAGGTGATCCGCTCGCGCCCGATCATCCGCCGACAGGCCGAGGCCTTGCCTCGGGATGAAACGGACCGTCGCCTGCGCGACCTGGTGCTCGAAATCAAGGGCGTCGATCTGGCCGAGGTGAATCCGGGCTAACTATACTGCCCTGACGGAAACGGGCTGCGCCGACGGGGTACCTGGCGGGGCTGACGCGGAGGAGTGCGATGAACCAGGACGGCGACGGCAGGTTGCGGCGGGAGTTTGCCCGCCTGCGCTGGTCGTTGCCCCTGTGGTGGACGGCGACGGTCCTCGTCGTGCTCGCCTGTGCACTGTGGCTGCCGCGCAGCTGGGAGGCGGGATTCGCGCTGCGCTTCGATGGCGCGGATGCGGCGGGGATGGCAGATGCCGAACGGCAGCTGCAGCGGCTGCTCGATCCGTCTTCCGGCGTCACGCTGGACGCGGAGCGCCAGGGTGGCGAGTTGCGCGTGGTGCTTTCGACGCATGATCGGCCGCAGGCGTTTGCTGCGATCGCATCGAATCTGCTCGATACCTTTGTCGAACAGCGCCGCCAGTCGGCGCTGCAGGCGCAGCGCGACGAGCAGCAGCGCCTGAGTGCGGCCGTCGTGCGTGCGGATGCCGGGCGTACGGCGGCACGGGATGGGCTGAACGCGGCACTTGCTGCCTTGCCGACCGGAGGCGATGCGACGGTTGCAGCGCGCCTCGGACGGATGCAGGCCGAGGCGCAGACGCTGGCACTGGCGATCCGCGACGACCGGGCCAGGATCGCAGCGCTTCAGGCACGCGTTGCCGAATTCGATGCGGCAGTCGATGCGGCCAGCGCCGATGCGGGCGAGGGAGATGCCGAACTGCTTGCCCGACGCGCAAGCGCGCACGAGGAGCTGGCTCATCTGCGTAGCGCCAATGCGGCCGCGGTGCGCCGTGCGGCGGAACTCGATCGCCTGACCGATGCCGCGCGCGCCGAACTGGTTCGGCTGCAGGGCAGGAATGAACAGATCCAGGGCCTGAATGAGGCACTCGAGGCGGCGACCGAGGCGCTGCGCTCGGCACAGCGCCGGCTTGAGGTGCACACCTCGCGCATGGCTGATGCGCCGGTGCCCTTGGGCTTCGAGGTTGTCGACACCCGGCTTGAGCCGCTCCTGGCGCAGGGCCTCGAGCCGCCACAGGTGCTCGGGCTGGCCATCGCGGCCGGCTGTGCCGTTGCGGTGCTGCGCCTGCTCGCTGCCACGGTGATCGGGCACGAGCGCAGGAGCCTGGCACTGCTGGCCGATCGGCTGCATGTGCGCGCTCTGGTGGAGTTGCCGACGTGGCGCGATACGGTGCGTGATCCTGCCGCCGTGCTGCGGCGCACGTCCTCGGTGCTGGTGGCGCTGTTCGGCGTTGCCGCCTGTGTGCTCTATGCGGTGATGGCTTGAGTACGGGGCTTCGTGCGGGAGGGAAGCTGGTGAGCGATCTGCGTGAACCCGCTCGGCTGAACGAGGTCATCGGTGCCGATCGTGCACGAATCACCGGAATGCGGGAGGTGTCGCGCCTGCGCGACGTCGAGTTCGAGGCCTTGCGCGTGGTGCACCCGCTGACGCGCAACGAACAGACGCGCGAGCGTTTCGACACCCTGGTGAAGATGCTCGTCGAGCTGTATGCGAAACCGAATTTCGTCGTTGGCGTCACCGGCATCACCAGCGGGGTGGGCGCGAGCTACGTGGCGCTGAACACGGCGGTTGCGCTGGCGGGGGACTTTCGGCGCACCGCGTTGCTGGTGCAGTGCAGTGCGCAGCGCACACCGCTGGCGCGCATGCTGCTGCCGCCGCCCGAACTCGGCCTGAGCGATTATCTGCTGCAGAAGGAACTGCAGGCCGACGACATCGTCTACGCGCCCGGTGTCGCGCGCATGCGGGTGATTCCCTTTGGCAACGAGGCATCGGCCGTACCGCTGCTGGCGCACGAGCGCATGCGCGGGCTGCTCGACACGATGCGTGCCCGCTACAGCGACCGTTTCATCGTGCTCGACCTGCCTGAGGTCGATGCGATTGCAGAGCTGGGCCCGTTGCTCGACTGGCTGGATGGCACCGTGCTGGTGGTGCCCCACGGGGGCGCCGGGCGCGCCGGAGTGCAGCGCGCAGTCGATCTGATCGGCAGTGAACGCCTTGCCGGGCTGGTGATGAACCGGGTGCCGCTGTCGTGAGCCTCGGGCAGCTTTTCCGCAAAGGCTCCTGGCTGGCACCTGTCGTGCTCCCCCTGCTGCTGGCGGTGCTGCTGCCTGGGCCGGCGTGGGCAAGCGATGAGGGGCTGGCGCTGGCGCAGCGCCTCTACGACCGACCCGCGGGCAGGGACGCCAGCTCGCTGGTGCGCATGATCATCAGCAGTCGCACCGGACAGGTGCGCGAGCGCGAACTGGCGCTTTTCGTGCGCGATCACGGGGGTGGGGAGCGCTGGTCACTGATGCGCTTCTCGCTGCCGACCGATGTCAAGGATGTCGGTCTGCTGACGATGGATCACCCGGGCGACTCAAGCGAACAGTGGCTCTACCTGCCGGCGCTGAAGCAGGTGCGGCGGATCTCCTCGACGCGCAAGGGTGGGCGCTTCGTCGGTTCGGAGTTCTTCTACGAGGACCTGCGCGATCGCGAGCCGGACATGGACACGCATGTCATCGATGGCACCGACAAGGTGGGCGGGCTGGAGTGCACGCGACTGGTGAGCACGCCGGTCGATCGCACGAACTCCGTGTACCTGCGCCGCGAGGCCTGCATCCACCTTGCCACGCTGCTGCCGCTGCGGGTGGAACTCTTCGAAAAGGATCCGCGCCGCCCGAGCAAGCGCCTGGTGTCGCGCAAGCTGCAGAAGATCCAGGGCTATTGGACGGTGCTGAATGCCACGATGTATGACCTGCGCTCGGGCAGCCATACCGTGCTCGAGACGCTGAGCATCCGCTATGACAGTGGCCTGCCCGATGCCCTGTTCTCGGAGCGCGCGCTCGCCGACCCGGGGATGGAGAGGGCCTATGTGCCGAACGCGAAGTGAGGAGAGTGAAGGATGAGCGGATGCCGATCCCGCACGGTCGTTGCCGGCCTGGTGTTCCTTGGCATGACGTGCCTGGCGCTGGCCGATGTCAGCGCAGCCGAAGCGGATGACGAAACGCTGATCCTCATCGAGGAGGACGAGCCAGGACAGCAGGCGTCCGGCGACGAAGCCGAGATGCTCATCATCGAGTCCGACGAGGATGCAGCACCCGATGCGCCAGTCATCGTCGGTGGTGACGATGCGCTCCCTGCGGCGGATGACTCGCGCGCTGCCGGCAGTGGTGCTGGCGGCCCGGCACTGCGCCTGGATCGGGCGCGCATCGAATACGCGCCACTGATCGATGGTGGGCACGATGTCGATGCGATCGGCCTTGCGCAGGCCGAGCTCAGCCTTGGCTGGAATCCGGGCGAGCGCTGGGAGGCGCGCATCGCGGCGCGTGTGGACGGCTTCCTGCAGTCGGGCACGCCGTCGGCCGATCGGGTCGACCTGGACTATGGCGAGACCTGGCTGCGCTATCGGGGCGAGGGCCTGAGCCTGACGCTGGGGGCACAGAAGGTGATCTGGGGGCGCATCGACGAGATTCCGCCAAACGACCGGCTGAGCACGCAGGATTTCACGCGCTTCATCCTCGATGCGCTGCCCGAGCGGCGACGTGCGCGACCGATGCTGCGCATCGAGCATTTCTCCGAGCTGGGCAAGCTCGACGTGATGCTGATGCCGACGTTCCGTGGCGCCGAACTGCCGAAGAAGGACAGCATCTGGTACCCGATCGACCGTCGACGGGGCGAGATCATCGGCATTCCCGCCGATCCGCTGCTGCGCCAGGTGGTGCGCGCTGCGGCAATCGACGACGACGCGCCCTCCGATGACGATGGCATCGGCCTGCGCTTCAGCCGCAGCCAGGGCGCGCTCGACATGGCGGTCACCGTGCAGCATGGCAGGCAGTCGGCGCCGTACTACGAGTACCAGCCGCTGCGCAACACCCTCAGGGCGCGCTACCCGCACGCCTCCTCGCTGGGTGCCGATCTGGGCATCGAGGCTGCGGGCGTACTGTGGCGCTTCGAGGCGGCGTGGGTGAGCGATGTGCCGGTCACCCGCAGGCTGGGGTATCGCTATGACACGGTCGAGGCGATCAGCTGGGCGGCAGGTGTGGAGTTCTACCCGGGCGACGGGGATGCGCGGATCAACCTGCAGCTCGCGGCAATGCAGCTGCGTGATGCGGGCGATGTGCTCGATCGTGACCGTATCTACAACTTCAATGGCTCGATGGAGGTGCCGTTTGCCGAGAACCGCTGGCGCGCCTCGATGCGTTTCTTCTCGGGGCTCGACAAGCATGATGTCTACCTGAACCCGCGGATCACCTTCGTCGGCTGGGAGCCGCATTCGCTGTACGCCGAGCTGCACTGGTTCGACGGCTCGAACGGCACGCTGGGAGGTTTCCACCAGGATCATGCGCTGATCGCACTGGGCTGGCGCGCCGCGTTCTGAGGAACACCCTGCCATGAAGCGCACGACACTGGATCGGGTGGCGCTCGAGGAGCTGCGGGAGCCGGTGGCGATCCTGCAGGGCGGTGTGTTCGCCTACGCGAACCGCGCCTTCCTGCAGCGCATCGGCGTATCGGGGCTTGCCGAACTCGAGCCGATCCCCGTGCTCGATCTGGCGACGCGCAACTCGCGTGATGCGCTCAAGGCCCATCTGGCAGCCGCGCAGCGTCTGCCCGCGAACTCCACCGCCGAGGTGCAGGCGAAGCTCACGCTGCTCAGCCAGCGCGGTGAGTACTTCGAGGTGCACTGCCTTTCACGCACCATCGCCTTCGAGGACGAGCAGTGCGTGCGCTTCGAGCTGCAGACCCAGGCGCCGCGTACCGCACTGGCGTTCCTCAAGGCCCGGCCGTGGGCCCTGTACCTCAGCGTGGCATTCCTGCTGGTGTTCCTGCTGCTGCCGCCGTGGCTGCTGCAGCGGCTGGCGATCAACAACGCGCCGAACGTCTACTTCGCCCCCGGCGAGGATGCGGTGCTGGTCGATGCGCGCGTGCGCGAGACCTTTCCGAACGATCAGGTCGCGGTGCTGATGTTCGAGGGCGTTGCCCTGTTCTCGGATGGCTTCCTGGAAGCCTTCGATCGCCTCGCGCAGACGCTGCGGGCGGACCCGCGCATCCGCGACGTCTTCTCGGTGACGACGATCAACCATATCGGTGGCACCGAGGATGGCTTCGAGGTCGGGCCACTGATCGATGTCGAGGCGCTCGACGAGACTCGCCCACGCGATCGTGCGGGGATCGCCCTCGAGGATCGCTTCGCGCGTGGAGCGCTGATCGCCAGGGATGGGTCCGCGCTCACCATGGTCATCGTGCCGCAGCATGCCGAGGACAGCCTGAAGCGCATGGCGCTGATGGGCGATATCGAGGCTGCCGTTGCCGCCGAACGCCTGACGGGCTATCTGGTCGCCGAGGCGGGCGAGGTGCCGGGTGATGTGGCGCAGCTGCGCGCGATGCTGCACAACAACATGATCTTCATCCCGCTCACCACGCTCATCGGCCTGGCGCTGGTGTGGTGGCTCTTTCGGCGACCGCTTGCGGTGGTGGCGACCGGAATCAGCCTGGGCATCGTGGCGAGCACGACGATCTCGCTCTACGTGCTGTTCGGCTGGCCGTTCACCATGGTCGGCAGCATCATTCCGCCGCTGCTTGCCGCGCTGACCGTGGCGGCCCTGGTGCATCTGTTCAACGGGCTGCACTACAGCGCGCAGCGCGGCTACGTCGGCGCCGCGCGGGTGCGCCACGCGCTCGCCGAGATCCGCCGTCCGGCGCTGTTCTGTCACCTGACGACGATCGCCGGGCTTGCCTCGCTCGGCACCAGCCCGATCCCGCCGGTGGCCGAGTTCGGTTTCGTCGCGGCAATCGGCGTTGCCCTGATCTTCGTCGTGGTGATCGTCGTTCTGCCGCAGATCTTTGCCCGCTGGGACCATGCACCGTGGCCGCGCCAGCGCGGTGGGCTGCGCTGGATGGACCGCATCGTGCGCGTCGTGGCGGTCATCGGCATGCGCCATCCGCTGCGGGTGCTGGCACTGGTTACGGTGTTGATTGCTGCTGCACTGCCGCAGATTCTCGATATCCGTGTCGAAACCAGCATTCTCGAGTACTTCGAGAAGGACCATCCCTACCGACACTCGACCGAGCTGATCGAGGAGCGCATGGTCGGGACGATGCCGCTCGATGTCGTGTTCGAGTCGAGTGAGCCGGAGGCGGTGCTCGAGCCCGAAGTGCTCGAACACATCGCGCAGTTCCAGCGCTGGGCGCTGGCACAGCCGGAAATCGACCGCAGCGTCTCGCCGGTCGATTTCATCGAGGAGATGAACTGGGCGTTCAACGGTGAGGATCCGGCGTACCGGGTGATTCCCGCCGATGCCGATCTGATCAGCCAGTACCTGCTCGTTTACGATGGTGAGGAGCTCAATGACTTCCTCGATGGGGAGCACCGCCTGGCACGGGTCACGCTCAACCTCAATGTGCATGAGGCAAACGCGATCTCCGCGCTGATCGAACGCACGCGTGGCTGGCTCGATGCGCACCCGGTCGATGGGGTGAGCTGGGAGATTGCCGGTGTCGGGCGGTTGTTTGCCGACATGGAGCACCTGCTGCTGGTGAGCCAGTTCTACAGCCTGATCACCTCGCTGGGCATCATCTTCCTGATGCTGTGGATGCTGCTGCGCCGCTTCGGTGATGCAACCGTTGCCATGCTGCCGAATCTGCCGCCGGTCCTGGCGATCTTCGTGGCGATGGGGGTGCTGGGCATCTGGCTCGACATGGCCAGCGTGATGATTGCGAGCATCGCGATCGGCATCGGTGTGGATGACACCATCCACCTGTATCACGGTGTGCGTCACCGCCTGCTGGCCGGACGTCCGATCACCACGGCGCTGGTGCGCACCTACGGCCACGCCGGACGCGCGGTGATCACCACGACGCTGGTGCTGAGCAGCCAGTTCCTGGTGCTGACCAGCTCGGAGTTCGTGCCCTTTCGCAAGTTCGGCCTGCTGGCTGCGCTGGCGGTGCTCACCGCACTGCTGTTCGACATGCTGGTGCTGCCGGCGCTGCTGATGCTCGTCTATGGCAGGCGCCGTCGCGCAACACCTGCCGCTGCCTGAGGTGGGGTCGGGCGGCCGGAAGAGTGGAGGTCAGTCCACCAGCTTGCGCAGGTTCGAGGTGATGCGCTCGAGCGTGCGATCGAAGAACGGCCGGCTTTCGAGGGTGCGCGCATAGCCCATCTGCAGGTCGTAGGCAAAGGCCTTGCGTGGCTTCTCGTAGACTTTCGCCCCCATGCGGTTCACGAACACCAGAGTGTCGGCTGGAGCAGGAAGCCGGGCCACGAGCTTGCAGCGGCGGCTGATACCGCTGCGCAGATCGTCGTACTGCAGCCAGGAGCCGATCTCGAGTGCGTCGGCCTTGGCAAGATATTCTTCGAGCAGCTGTTGCTGGCGTACCAGCTGGCGCTCGACTGCCGTCATCTCTTCCCAGGGTTTCGGTCCCGGTGGCGGGCTGATCTGCTGACGCTGCTGTTCCGTCAGCGGTCGGGTCACCAGGCTGCCGACCTGGCTCACGTGGATCTTTGCCAGCGCTGCCGTGAGCTGCTTGAGTGCACCACCGCCGCGACCAAGATCTGTGCCTGCGTCCTCGAGTACCGTCTTGACGCGTTTTCGCAGGTCGGCCAGCAACTCGCGCAGGCGCTTCTTCGCCGCCGGCCCCGGGTGTGACTGGGCCGCCCAGACCAGGTCGTCGAGAACCTGTGCCACCTCCTGCCACTGCGCGCTGTCCTCGCCGAACTTGAGGTGGCGCTGGAGCATGACGTGCTTCCAGTCGTTGATCAGGAAATCGGTGATGTCCGGTGCGAGGGTGGTGCTCGCCAGGCGCTCGCTCAGCAGCGTGTGCACCGCTTCGCGGGACTGCTCCGTGCGTACGCGGGCGATCGTTCTTTCCCGGGTGCGCTGCTCGATCTTGCTGGTCCGGGCTTCGTGCCTCGAGACGAATTCCAGCAGATCGTCCAGGCAGCGCTCGAATACCCCGACACCCTTGTCGGCATCGTGCAGCACCTTCTCGACGATTTCGCCCAGGCGGCTGAAAAGCGCATCCTGTATGCCCTTGTCGCTTGCCTCCCAGCCGAGGCTGGTGCGGGCGATCTCGTTGACGAGCAGGCGCGCCGGATGCCGGCGCTCGGTGAAGAAGGTGCGATCCCGCAGTGCGATCTTCAGGATCGGCAGCTGCAGGCGGCTCACCAGCGCCTGGATCTCGAGCGGCAGGTTGCGGTCGTCGAGGATGATGTCGAAGAACATGGCGACGACGTTGACGATGTCTTCCTCGGTCCGCGCGAGCGAGAGGCGGCCGTGGCTGGCAACGATCGCACCGATCGCACTGCGGATGTCGATCGGTGTCGTCGGTGCCTGCGAGTCGTCCTCCGGTGCGAGCTTCGCATCCTTGAGCAGCGCCAGCAGTTCATCGCGGTCGATCGGCGGCGATGAGGCGCTGGCTGGCGTGAGTGGCAGGTCCTGCAGCGCCGGCAGTCGGATGCCGCCCTCGTGCAGACGCTTCAGCACCTGTGCGAGTTCGCGCATCTCCACATCGGTTTCCGGAATCGGCATGCCGGCAAGACCGGGTGCGTTCGTCGTGGACGCGGTCCCGGCAGCAGTGCCTGCGTCGCCGGCCGGCGACTGTGCCGGGGATGGGTGTTTCCTGACGCGCCGGCGGCTCAGCGGGCCGAGTTCGGGAAGCAGGCCGGCGTCGATCATCCGGTCGTTCACCGGGTCGAGCAGTTCGTTGAGGTAAAGAAGTACCTCGCGGTTGAACTGGTGCAGGATGACCTTGACGATGCCCGCGTCGATATCGATGCGCTTCAGCGCCTTCAGAAATGCATCGATGATCGTCTTCGGGGCAAGCGGCCAGGTGTCTTCCGGGAGGGGGCGGCTGATCGTCTGCAGGCGCTCGCGCACCTGGTACAGTTCGTCACGCCATTCTTCCTGGGCCTGCGTCAGCATGTCGGTGCGCAGCGTGGAGATTTCCAGCTGTTCGTTCGAGACGAGCTCGAGCGTGCCGTTTTCCGTGCGGGTGGTTTCCGGTGCGGTGGGCGATGGCGCTTCCTGCGCCCGGTCGATTGCCGCGAATGCGCTGGCGATCAGTTGCAGGAAGTCGTCCTGGACCCGCTCCTTCTGCACGCGGATCTCGCGCAGCGAGTCGAAGTAGCGCGTCTGGTCCGTGTGACTGCGTGCCCGGCTGGCGAGGTCGAAGAAGATGTCGTCGCAGGCGCCGAAGGTCTCGGTGGTGAGCGTTCGCAGGTTGTCCTGGGCAACCCCTGCGATCTCGGCGAGCAGGGTGTACGGCCCCGCCGTGCTGCCTGCCGTGTGTTTCTTGCTCATCCGTCCATGTACCGCACCGTGGTGTCGATGCGCAGTATACAGAGCGAGGCGCTCGCGGGTGAGCCGTTCAGGGTGTCGACTGGATCACGTGTCGTGATCAGCCCTGGCGCTCCACCGACAGCCTGGCGATCTGCAGCAGGTTGTCGCGAAATGCCGAGGGGACGAGGCCGGCCAGCGCCGCCGTGGCGCGGTCGCGCCGGGCGTGTGCCTGTTGCCTGGCATATTCGAGCGACCCGCAGCCGCGTACCGTGTCGATCACCTCGCCGAGCTGCGCTGCACTGCGCTCGACGATGGCCCTGCGGATCACCTCGACACGCTCGGCAGGCGCGCTTGCCAGCGCGTGGATCAGCGGCAGCGTCGGCTTGCCCTCGGCAAGATCGTCTCCCAGATTCTTGCCCATCACGGCAGGGTCGCCGCTGTAGTCGAGCACGTCGTCGATGAGCTGGAAGGCAAGCCCGAGCTGCATGCCGTAGTCGCGCATGGCGACACGCGTCGGGGTGCTGGCCCCTGCAAGAATCGCCGCCCCTTCGGTGGCGGCAGCGAACAGCACGGCGGTCTTCTTGCGGATGACCTGCATGTACTGCGCCTCGGTGGTGGTGGGGTCGCCCGCGCGTGCGAGCTGTTCGACCTCGCCTTCGGCGATCTGGTTCGTGGTGTCGGCGATCAGGCGCAGGATCTCGATGTCGCCGATGTCGACCAGCACCTGGAAGGCACGGGAATAAATGAAGTCACCCACCAGCACGCTCGGTGCGTTGCCCCAGTTCGCGTTGGCGGTGGCGCGGCCGCGGCGCAG
>CAZSYV010000090.1:0-11231 GCA_964610955.1 uncultured Klebsiella sp.
AAGTCACACGGCAGTCCGATGTGCTCGCGAAACACGAAGTCACGATGCGCGAGCAGCTCGGGTGAAAGCGCAGCACCGATCACCGTGCCAGCGCCCGAATAGGCATCGCGCATATAGTCGGGCATCGGGCATTCGGACTGAGGCAGGGGGTGCAGCATGATCGAGAATGCCGCCCAGTAGATGTCGGCTGCGCTCAGCGCACTGCCCACCAGGTAGCGGCTCCCGCGTGCCTGCTGTGCAGCGAGTGTCCGTGCCAGGAAGGACACGATATCCGTCAGCGCAGCAGCTGCACCGGCAAACGTTTCCTCGACACATCCATAGCGTGCGGCCATTGCCTGTACGCCCCCATCGGCCCTGCCACCCTGCAGCAGCGGTGCCAGCAACATGGCACGACGCATCCAGCCAAGGCCCCGCCGACCGACGATCTCGCGTGCAATGCCGAACATGCGCACGCGCTCGTCCACGTCACCGGGAATCAGGCGTGGTGCGGGTGCCAGGCGCTCGGCAAGGAACAGGATATCGAGCGAATCACTGCATGGTGGCTCGTCGTTCCAGGCGAGGACCGGCGCAGAGACCTGTCCGGTCCATTCGCGCAGCCCGGCATTCTCTCCCCCGACTTCCTGCTCGACAGCCAGGTAGGCCAGACCCTTGATGTCCAGGATGGCCTTTGCAGCAACACCCCAGGGGCCAGGCAATCCCTTGCTCAGTACCAGGCGCAGGCCTGTGGCACGCCTTCCTTCGGTCACGCTTGCATAACGCACGCATGCATCTCCTTCAGAGCTTGAACACCCGGATCGCATTCTCGCGCAGGAACAGGGGCCAGACCTCCTTGCGCAACGGCACAGCCGGCATTTCGGCAAAGATGCGCTCGAGCGACAGCCCCATCGGGAAATAGCCCGCGTAGAGGATCTTCCGTGCGCCACGCGTATTGGCGAACTCGATGATGTCGCGCGGATAGAAACGTGGTGCAAAGGCGCTGGTCATGTAGTGCAGGTTCGGGTACTTCAACATCAGCTTCACTGCCAGTTCGGTCCACGGCTCGCAGCCGTGACGAGTGACGATCTTCAGCTCGGGAAAGAACCAGCACACATCATCGAGCAGTTCGACACGCTGCGGATCCATCGGCAGGCGTGGGCCGGGAACCCCCATGCAGGGACAGAATGGCAGGTCGAGATCGACCAGAGCTGCATAGATCGGGTACCACTTCCTGTCGTTCACCGGAACCTGTGGACACAGGCCCGAGGGGAACGCCGTCACCGCCTTGATGCCGTACTCACGCTGCAGGCGGCGGATCTTGCGCACCTCGTCCATGCCGTGATTCGGGTTCGCCTCGTAGGAGCAGAAGAAACGCTGTGGAAAGCGCCGCAGGGCCTCCTTCGTGACTTCGTTGTCGTCGTCGATGCCGAGCATGGCCCGCTCGATGCCATGCCTGTCCATCTCTGCGACTGTCCAGCCTATGTAGTCCTCCTTGCCCTCGATGCGCGGCACATCCTTGAACATGTACTGCGCCGGCATGCGGAACTGTTCACGGCTTTCGGCATCGAGCAGCAACGGTCGCATGAAGTCGTACCATTTGCCGGTATGTTCGCCGGGAATGTTCAGCATCAGGTCGATGACCCCGATTCCGTCAGGCATGCTCATGTCACTCACCATCCAACAGGGATTTCGTGTCCATTGATTGCAAGTGCCGTCGCACCGGGCGCTTCTCGAGGAATGCGCGCGTCGCCTCGGCAAAGTCGGGTCCCTGCATCAGGCGTTCCTCGACTTCGGCCTCCCGCCACACCACCGCATCCCCGTTCGTCTCGCACAGGTTTGCCCACACCAGCTGCTTGCAGGCGAGCAGCGAGGATGGCGGATGCGTCGCGATCTCCGCGCCGAGCGCAACCGCAGCATCCAGCAGCTGCTCGTCGGCAACCACATCGGTGACCAGGCCGATACGCAGCGCCTCGCGCGCATCGATGCGCCGGGCGGTAAGCTGCAGGCGCAACGCATGAGCCAGACCAACCGTCTGTGCCAGCAGACGACTGCTGCCCATATCCGGCGCGAGCCCCATGCGCACGTGACGTTCCTCGAACTGCGCCTTTTCCGACGCAATGCGCAGATCGCATGACAGGATGAGCGTCAGTCCACCACCCACTGCGAGGCCATTCACCGCCGCAATCACCGGCTTCGAATCGCGCATGGTGTGCAGCCAGCGCAGCTGCGAGCGGTAGCTCGCCGGTTCCCCACCCGGATCGCTGTCCGATGCCTCCCAGTCCTGCACGTCGAGTCCGGCACAGAACGCCCGTCCCTGCCCGGTCAGCACGATTGCGCCGACCTCCGTGCTGGCGTTGCAGTGCTCAAAGGCGTCGTAGAGCTCATGCAGCAGCTCCATGCTGAGCGCGTTGAGCCGCTCCGGGCGGTTCAGCGTGATGATCGCCACACGAGAGCGCTGTTCGACAAGCAGTGTGCGGTAGCTCATGGCTTGACCCGCGGTGGTGGCAGTCGCGTGTTGTCCCAGCTGAAGCCACGATCGGGCGTGAACACGATCCAGCGCCAGTCATCACCCATCGCACTGCTGTTGTTGCGCGTGCTGCCCGCGCTGCCAAAGCCGCCCATCGAGTACTTCGCGCCCATCACCTCGCGCACCACGGCATCGAGTTGCTCATCGGCTGCCTCGGCTGCAGCATCCTCCAGCACCCGTGCCGTCCCCTCGAGCATCACACCCTGCAGCTCGGGGTAGCTTTCGTTGCGATCGAGCATCACCGTGCACTGCGGATTGCGGCGCAGGTTGCGGATCTTCTGCCCACGCGTGAAGGCATAGAGCCGCTCGCCCGTCCAGCAGAACCACAGCGGCGCCAGATTGATGCGGCCGTTGAGCCCGTGTGTGGCCAGACGAATGATCTTCGCCTCACGCAGGAATGCATCGGTCTGTTCTTCGCTCAGCGCAAAGCTGCCACTGGTCTTCATGTCTGCACAACGCCTCCCCTGCTCGAACGAGTGATCAAAAGCTCGACCCCGGCTGTTTCAGGAACTCGAGCTCCTCGGGCGTGCTGCTGCGCCCGAGAGTGCGGTTACGGTGCGGATAGCGCCCGAAACGCTCGATGATATCGCGGTGCGCAATGGCAAAGGCATGGTTGTGCTCGAGCCCCGGCTGATCGAACAGCTCGACCGCAATGCGCTGGATGAGGCGTGACTCGCTGTGCATGTACGGCATGTACATGAACGCACGTTCGTCCGCCGCCAGTCCCTTGTCTGCCCCGGCACGCACCGCCTCCTGAGCCAGCAACAGTGCCATGCCATCGCATGCAAAGGCCAGGGGAGTATCGCGGTGGATCTGGCGCGAGAACTGATCCAGCACGATGATCTCCGCAAGGCGCCCGTGTGCGCTCTCCCGCCACTCGAAGAGCTCCGCCCGGGCAGCAGCCTCCAGCGTGGCGGAAAAACGCCGGCTGATCGTGTGATCCACCTCCTCGTTCTTGCTCCACCAATCGGCTGGCTGCAGCTCGCGAAACCAGAAATCGAGAATACTGCTGGAATCCTCTTTCATGAAATTACCTGAAAAATCATCTGTATCAAGTTGATTTTAAATGACTTCATTGAAGGCCAAGGTAAATTTATTGAATTGGCTGCCGATCACACCTGCCCGCTGCGGCTCAGCGCATCGTTGCCACCATCGATATAGATGATCTGCCCAAGCATCCAGCGCCCTTCGAAACACAGCAGGTAAGCAAGCAGCTCGGCCACATCATCAGGTGCGCCATAGCCTTCCAGTGCGCGGGGATTGCCCTGATGGATGACTTCCGCCCAGTGGGGGTCATGCAGCAGGCGGGCAGACATCGGTGTCTCGATCAGCCCGGGCGCCACGCCATTCAGCAGGATTTCGGCTCCGGTCCACTCGGGTCGCACGCTGGCTCGACGCAGCCAGCGGCTCAAGGCCTGCTTCGAGCTCGGATAGGCCCCGGCAGGGTTCGCCGTCACCCTCGCCAGTGCCGCCGGCTCATCACCGGCCAGGCACAGGTCCACCAGCTCCGAATCAAAGGGCATGAAGGCGGAGGTCGAACTGATCACGACCGCACGCGGCCGGTGTCCACACGCCAGCAGGGGGCGCAGGCCTTCGAGCGTCGCCACGGCACCGAAGTGGTTTACCGCGACGATCTCGCGTGGTCTGTCGGGGTTGCCGACTCCGGCCCCGGCGAGCACCCCGTCGAGGCCCTGCGGCGCGAGCTCGCGAGCTCGCGCGATCATCTGCGCACGTCCTTCGGGATTGCCGAGGTCGGCATCGATCTCGGCGCCCTGCAGATCGACACCGATCACCCGGTGCGACTGTGCCCGCAGCCGCTCGACCGTGGCCCTGCCGATGCCAGAGGCAGCACCGGTGACGAGGATGGTGCGTTTCGGTCCGTCCATTCGATCGATCTCCCATCCCTGAAGAAACTGCTGGCTGTAGTACCCCATCATGAGTTTCCCGACAAGCCCCAGGCAGGTGGAGGTCCTGACAGCTGGCTGCTTCGGCTACACTGCCGCAAGCCGAAGGACGCCCTTGGGCAGGGGTCAGGAAGTCGCGACGGGGCGATGGGGAAAATGACGGTGATGCAGCCACTCAGCGGCACAGAACGCAGGACATGCACGTGAGGAATGCCCTCTCATGCTTGCTGCCGACGGCAGTGCTTCTGATCGCCACGCTGCTGCTTGCCGCATGCGGGGCGGACGAAACACGAAGCGCCGCGCAGCAGAGCGCTGCAGCAGCTTCGGCAGGCATCGGCACCAGGCCGTCCCGTGAGCAGATCCTTTCCCGCACCCTGAGCTCCACGCCTACCGGCTTCGATCCTTCGCTGATCACCGATGTCTCGGCACAGCGCGTGCTCGACGACCTGTTCGAGGGGCTCACGGCCTTTGGCGCCGACGGTCAGCCAGGCCCCGGGGTGGCAAGTTCCTGGGAGACGAGCGAGGACGGCCTGGTCTGGACCTTCCATCTGCGCCCCGAGGCTCGCTGGTCGAACGGCGTGCCACTGACCGCAGACGACTTCGTCCGCGGCTGGCGCCGCACCGTCGACCCAAAGACTGCCGCATCCTACGCCCAGGCAGTCGCACCGGTGCTGAACGCCCTGGAGATTGCCACCGGCAAGCGCCCGGTGAGTGATCTCGGGGTCGAGGCACTCGATGCGCACACGCTGCGCGTGCAGCTCTCGGAGCCCGCGCCCTACCTGCCCTTCCTGATGACCAACGCCTGGATGTACCCGCTGTATCTTCCGGCAATCGAGAAGCATGGGGATGGCTGGACACGCGTCGAGAACATCGTCTCGAACGGAGCGTTCCGTCTGGTCGAAAACGTGATCGGCAACCGCATCACGCTCGAGCGCAACCCCGAGTACTGGGACACGGCAAACGTCCGGCTCGAGCGCGTCATCTACCACGTGCTCGAGGATCGCAACGCACAGAGCCAGCGATTTCTGGCCGACCGGGTGCAGTTCGTCGACACCGTTCAGGCAACCGATCTGCCGTGGCTGCGCGCACGGCTCGGGCCACAGGTCGTCGTCGAGCCCTACTTCGGCACCTTCATGATCGGCATCAACCATCTGCGCGGGCCGCTGCACGGCAACGCCAAGTTGCGCCTGGCGCTCTCGATCGCCATCGACCGCGACAAGCTTGCGAAGTACGTTTTGAATGGCGCTGGTTTCCCTGCCTACACCATCATGCCACCGCTCGAGAACTACGAACCGCAGATTCCCGACTGGGCACGGCTGCCGACACCCGAGCGTCACGCACTGGCACAGCGCCTGTACCGAGAGGCCGGTTACTCGGCAGAACACCCGCTGCGTACCGAGCTGGCCACCGCGAGCGGTGATCCGGCCTCGCTGCTCTCCTACGAGGCACTGTGCGCGATGTGGCGCACCGTGCTCGGTGCCGAGATTTCGATCCACACGCAGGAATTCAAGGTACTGCTGCAGAACAACCGGCTCCACCAGAACATCCTGTTCCACAGCGCGTGGATCGGTGACTATCCCGACCCCTACACGTTCCTGCAGCTCTACCGGACCGGCTTCGACCTGAACTACGGTGGCTATTCGCACCCCGCCTACGACGCGCTGCTCGATGATGCGTCGAGGCAGCCGACCCGTGAAAGTCGCTACCACACCTTTGAACGTGCCGAACGGATGCTGAACGAGGATGCCGCGCTGATACCGGTCAGCCACTATGCAGTCCGCCACCTGATCAAGCCCTACCTGAAGGGCTATGTGCCAAACGCCTTCGACCGAAACCCCTCGCGCCACATGTACCTGCTCGAACACCAGGGAGAACCCGACGTGCAATCCACTCCCGCAGCGCGGACACCGACACGCTGATGCTGCGCTACCTGCTGCGCCGCCTGCCGGGTGCGTTCGCGACGCTCTTCGTGATCGCAACACTGGCCTTCACGATGCTGCACGCCGTGCCCGGAGGACCCTTCGACAGCGAGAAACCGATGGTGCCCGAGATCCGCGAGGCGATCATGGCGAAGTACCATCTCGATGAGCCACTGTGGCAGCAGTACCTGCGCTATATCGGTGATCTGCTGCAGGGCGACCTCGGCCCCTCGTTCCAGTACCGCGGCACCACGGTCAACGAGATCATCGCGCAGGGCTTTCCGGTCGACATCACCATCGGCCTCTCTGCACTGCTGATCGCCTTTCTTGCCGGCGGTGTGATCGGCCTCTACGCCGCGCTGCATCACAACGCGCGTGCCGACCATGCCCTGATGGCACTTGCCGTGATCGGCATCTCGGTGCCGCTGTTCGTGATCGCCCCGGTACTGATCCTGGTGTTTGCCATCACGCTGCACTGGCTGCCCCCAGGTGGCTGGGTGAGCGGTTCGCCTGCCCACCTGGTCCTGCCGGCGATTGCCCTCGCGCTGCCCTATACCGCCTATATCGCCCGCCTGATGCGCGCCAGCGCACTCGAGGTGCTTGCCAGCCCGTATATCCGCACTGCACGGGCAAAGGGTCTGCCGGTACACACGATCATGCTGCGCCATGCGCTGCGTCCGACCCTGCTGCCGCTGATCTCGTTCCTTGGGCCGGCAATCGCCGGCGTCATCACCGGCTCGATCATCATCGAGACGGTGTTTGCCCTGCCTGGCATCGGCCGCTACTTCACCGTTGGCGCGCTGAATCGTGACTACACCCTGGTGATGGGCATCACCATCCTCTACGGCGTGCTGATCATCGCCTGCAACCTGCTGGTCGACCTTGCCTATGCCGCGCTCGACCCACGCGTGAGGCTGCAGCAATGAACCGCTCGGGACTGTGGGCCGACGCCTGGCGGCGCCTGAAGCGCAACCGTGCCGCGATGGCGAGCGCCGTGCTGCTGTTGCTGGTGCTGCTCGCGGCGCTGCTGCTGCCCGTGATGTCGCCCTACTCCTACTACGCGCCCGACTGGGACAACCTGCTGCTCGCACCGGGCTGGCACGGCTGGCACGCGCTCGGCACCGACGCGCTCGGGCGCGACCTGCTGGTGCGCACGCTGTGGGGGTGTCGCATCTCGCTGCTGGTCGGCATCGCCGCGAGCTTCGTCACCATCGTGATCGGCGTGCTCTGGGGAGCCAGTGCCGGCTACCTCGGAGGGCGCATCGATGCGCTGATGATGCGCTGTGTCGACGTACTCTACTCCGTGCCATTCATTCCCTTCGTCATCGTGCTGACGGTGCTGTTCGGGCGCGACCTGCTGCTCATCTTCATCGCCATCGGCGCTGTTTCCTGGCTCGATATCGCACGGATCGTCCGTGGACAGACGCTGGCACTGAAGCAGCGTGAGTTCGTCGAGGCGGCACGCGTTGCCGGTGTGGGCCCAGGTGCGATGATCCTGCGTCATCTGGTGCCGAACCTGATCGGCATCGTGATCATCTACGCGACGCTGACGATTCCCTCGGTGATCCTGTTCGAGTCCTTCCTCAGCTTTCTGGGTCTGGGTGTGCAGTCGCCGATGACCTCGCTCGGCTCACTGGTCGCCGAGGGCGCGGGACACATGCAGAGCTATCCGCACCTGCTGATCGTGCCCGCGCTGTTCCTCGCCGCGATAATCTACGCATTCAACTATCTTGGGGATGGGCTGCGTGATGCGCTCGACCCACGCGATCGCTGACCGTACCGATGAATGACGAAACAGCCACTGACACCACCGTGCTCGACGTGAATGCGCTCAGCGTCGATTACCGCACGCCCGAAGGCGAGGTGCGCGTGGTGCGCGAGATCGACCTGCAGCTTCGCCCGGGCGAGTTCATCGGCATCGTCGGCGAATCCGGCAGCGGCAAGTCACAACTGCTGCTGGCGCTGCTGGGGCTGTCCTCGCCGGGTGCGATCCTGAGTGGTTCGATCCGCTACCGCGGTGAGGAACTGCTTGGTGCCGGTACCAGCACACTCAACCGTATCCGCGGCAAGTGCATCGGCATGGTCTTCCAGGACCCGATGACGGCGCTGAATCCCTACCTCAGTGTCGGCACGCAGATCACCGAGGTGCTGCGCCTGCACCGCGGCCTCGGTCGCAGAGCGGCAACGGTGCGTGCGGTCGAACTGCTCGATGCGGTGCAGATCAGCGGGGCGCGTCAAAGGCTTGGACAGTACCCCCACGAGCTGTCGGGCGGCATGCGCCAGCGCGTGATGATCGCGATTGCGCTGGCCTGCGAACCGGAGATCCTGCTGGCCGACGAGCCGACGACGGCACTCGATGTGACCGTGCAGGCCCAGATCCTCGAACTGTTGCGCGGGTTGCGCGAACGCCTGGGTACCGCCGTGGTACTGATCACCCACGACCTTGGCATTGTCGCCGAGCTGGCCGATCGCATTGCGGTGATGTACGCGGGGCGTATCGTCGAGGAGGCAAGTACCGAAACGCTGTTTCGTGCCAGCCGCCACCCCTATACCGAAGCGCTCAAGCTGTCGATTCCCCGCATCGACGTCGCGCTGCCGGAGCGCCTGCCAAGCATTGCCGGCAATCCACCGAGCCCGATGCACCTGCCGTCGGGCTGTGCCTTCGCACCGCGCTGCCGCTATCGCATCGAACAGTGCACCCTTGCGGTACCGCCGCTGCGCTGCGTCGGCAGGGATCATCGCAAGGCCTGCATTCGCGACGACATCTACCCCGATGCGGAGACTGGGGCATGACTGGCGCAGACGATGTCGTGCTCGATGTGCGCGGACTCTCGGTGAACTATCGGGTCGTCGATGCCAGCGGTCGACCACAGCTGCTGCACGCCGTCGAGGACGTGAGCTTCAGCGTGATGCGCTCTCGCACGCTCGGCATTGTCGGCGAATCCGGCAGCGGCAAGTCGAGCATCGCCCGTGCGCTGCTGCGCCTGGTGCCGGCAAGCGCGGGAACGGCACGCTTTCGCGGCACTGACCTGCTCGCACTCGCGGGCAAGGAACTGCAGGCGACGCGGCGCAACCTGCAGATGATCTTCCAGGACCCGCTCGCCTCGCTCGATCCGCGCATGACCGTCGAGGAGATCATCGGTGAGCCGTTGCGTGTGCACCTGCCGACACGGTCGCGCGCCGATCGGCGTGCGGCGATCCTGTCGATGATGGAGCGCGTCGGTCTGGCACGGGAACACCTCAGGCGCTTTCCGCACGAGTTTTCCGGGGGACAGGCACAGCGCATCGGCATTGCGCGTGCGCTGATCCTCGAGCCTGAGCTGGTGGTGTGCGACGAGCCGCTGTCGGCGCTCGATGTCTCGATCAAGTCGCAGATCAGCAATCTGCTGAAGGATCTGCAGCGGGAGTTCGGGCTCACGCTGCTGTTCATTTCACACGACCTTGCCTCGGTGCGCTTCAGCTGCGACGAGGTGCTGGTGCTCTATCTCGGGCGCGTGATGGAGATCGCGCCGCGTGACCAGCTGTTCACCGTGCCCCGCCACCCCTACACGCGCGCACTGCTCGATGCCGTGCCGATCCCCGACCCGCGGGCGGCACGGCTGCGTCGGGTCAGACCGCTCGAGGGTGAACTGCCATCGGCACTCGCGCCACCCTCGGGCTGCGTGTTCCGTACACGCTGCCCGATAGCCACCGAACGCTGCGCCCGCGAACTGCCACAGCTGCGCAGCATCGGCAGCACACTCGTTGCCTGCCACCACGCACGCGAGGATTGAGCGGTGCCACGGCAGGTGCCCACTCGCTCACGAGCCGGCTGGCCCTCAGCGAGCCGGGCTGGCGGCAAACAGCTGGTATGCTTCACGCCCGGCCGCGGCGGTGAGGTCGCCATCGGCTGCAGCAGCATCCCCAAGCGCGATGCTGTGCGCATAGGCCTGGAACTGTGTCTTGGTGACATGCAGTGCGCCTGGAGGCTTGGCGGCGAGGCGTTGCGCCCAGTCGTTTACCGTCGTCTCGAGCAGCTCCGCTGCCACCACGCGGTTCAGCAAGCCATAGCGCTCCGCGGTAGTGGCATCGAAACGCTCGCACAGCAGAATCAGTTCCTTCGCCCGGCAGGCTCCGACTTCGGCAATCAACCGCGGCACCGCACCCCAGCCGAGCGGCACACCGAGATCGACCTCGGGAATGTGGAAGACGGTGTCTGCGGCGGCGATGCGCAGATCACAGGCAAGTGCCAGCGCAAGGCCGCCACCCACCGCGTGGCCATGCAGCCGCGCAATCGTTATCGCCTCGAGCTCGCTGATGGCGCGCAGTGCACGTGGCCCGAGTCCGGAGATATGACGTCGCTCGCGCAGGCTTGCCTGCACATCCCCCATCAGGTGGCCACCCGGTGGGTCCCTGCGGTCCGCCCCGGCGCAGAAGGACGCACCGCGCCCGCCAAGCACGACCACGCGTGCGTCGAAATCGCTCTGCAGCCCGGAGAACACGTCAATGAGCTCTTCGAGCAGCTGCGCGCTGAGTGCATTGCGGCGCTCGGGGCGGTTCAGCCACACACAGGCAACTGGCCCGTCGCGTTCGATCGACAGTGTCGTGTATTCCATTTGCGATTCCTTCTGTTCGAGGGGGGCAGCATCAACGCTGTTGGCGATTATGGCATTGCTGCGG
Source organism: uncultured Klebsiella sp. (assembly GCA_964610955.1). GTDB lineage: Bacteria > Pseudomonadota > Gammaproteobacteria > Pseudomonadales > UBA5518 > UBA5518. Next base: position 10,986 of record CAZSYV010000090.1, read on the forward strand.
GGATGGGTTCCCGCTTTCGCGGGAATGACGCAGGAGAAAGGGAATGGCGGAGTGGAAAGGGATGGGTTCCCGCTTTCGCGGGAATGACGGGGTGGGAAGAGAGTGACGGATCGGGGAGGAATGGCGGGTTGGGAAGGCGTGACGGGTTGGGAAGGCGTGACGGGTTGGGAAGGAATGGCGGATTGGAAAAGGGGGGTGCTGCATGGCAAGATCACTTCAACTCGATATCCCGCTGCTGCTGCCCGA
>CAZSYV010000091.1:0-10689 GCA_964610955.1 uncultured Klebsiella sp.
TCGTGTCAGAGCACACACAGTGTGGTGTCGGAGAATGGTTCGAGTGACTGCAGTTCGGCTGCCCCCGGCGCGTTGGTGATCACGGCGATGCTGGCGCGTGCCGGATCGAGCCAGGTCGCACCGACGCGCAGCAGATCGTCCAGGGTGACCGCCAGCACGCGCGAGCGGAACTTGCGACGCTGTTCGATGCCGCGTCCAAACAGTTTCTCGTGAAAGTGCTTTTTCGCCTCGCCTGCCGGTGAGCCGGGCTTGTCGAGTGTGGCGATCACCCCGAGGATCGCCTCCTCGACCTGCTGCCACCCATGCTGCGTGCCATGCAGCCACTCGAGCGCCGCATCGAAGTCGGCCAGCGTGGCCGCGTGACGCGGATCGCGATATGAATAGAAACGAAACGCCGCGATGCCGGCATCGTGCGAAGCGCCACCGCCATAGGCACCGCCCTGCTCGCGTATCGCACGGTGCAGGAAGCCGTTGCGCAGAAAACCGGCGAGCACGGTGAGCGCGGCTGCATCGGGGTGTGTGGTCGGTACCGTCGGGTAGGCCTTGGCACAGAAGTTCACCTGCGTGCTGGTCTGCCAGATTTCGCGTACTGCCTCGCGTACCGGAGGGGCCGTGAAGCTACCTGCCGCCGTACCCTGCGCCGTGTCGATCCAGCAGTTGCCGAGTGCCCGTACGGCGAGATCCTCGCTTGCGGAGTCGCTGAGCAGCAGCAGCTGCCGTGGCGCGGCAGCGATTTTCTCGTGCAGCTGCTGCAGCCGTGCTGCGAAGCGTTGCAGTTCCGTATCCGACTGCAGTGCCTTTTCCAGCATTCGTGTGTGCCGAATGCCCTCGAGGCCGGAGAGCCGGTGCGTGAGCAGGGCAACCGGGCTCATGTGGCTTGTGGCTGCGGTCATCGCCAGGCTGTGGCCGTTGCCAGTGATCGACTGGTCGCGACGTGCGCGCATCTGGCTGAGCAGTTCGCGCAGCCGCTGCAACTCGTCGAAGCGTGGTGCCAGCAGGGTCTCGTGCAGCAGCATGAACATCTGGTCGGCGTTGCGTGCCAGCGCCTTCGACGAGACGGTGAGCACCGCCTGCGTGCGCTGTTCGTCGTCGATTCCGCCACGGATCGTGGTGCCGGCATTCACGCCGCCACTGACCGCAGCCTGCAGCGCCTGGGTCTGCAGGTAGTCGCGCCCACCGCTGCCGACCTCACAGAGGAAGTTTCCGTAGTAGGGCAGCAGCTCGGTGAGTTCGGGGCTGAGCTGCGGCAGGTCCACCACGACCTGCTGGTAGACGATGCCGTTGGTGCCACGCGTGTAGGTGGTGAGCGGCTGGGTCGATGTGCTCAGCTGCCGTGCGTCGAGATCGGGCATCTCGAGCGGCACGTCGGCAATCGTCACCCGGGGCAGGCAGGAGTCATCGGGCTTGCTGTTCTGGCGTTCGGCGAGCGTTGCGGCAGTCGTGACGATGCGTTTGCAGTCCTCGGCATCGAGCGTGGAGCGGATCTCGGCGAGGCGCGCTTCTTCGGCGGCACGGCGGCGCCCGGCGAGCTCGGGGTCCGGGTGCATGGTCAGACGGACCCGATGCGGGTTGTCGAGCAGCATCTCGCGCACCAGCCGCTGCACGAACCCCGGCTCCTCGATGTCCTGTGCAAGCTGCTTCAGCACCGGCTCGATATTCAGCACCGCGACCGGATCGCCGTGGTGTATGGCACTGCCGAGTGCAATCAGGATGAGCTGCAGTCCGAACGGGTAGCCGTCACCCCCGATCTCGCGCTGGTGCAGTTCGAGCTGGTGCAGCACGGCGCGTGCCTGCTCGAGTGGCACACCCTTGTCGGCAACTTCAGTCAGCGTACGCAGCACCAGCTCCTGCACTGCCTCGGCGTCGGCCGTGTCGCAGCCCTCCAGCCCGCAGCTGAAGACGATCTCGCGGTTCGAGTCCTCGAGTCCGCACAGTGGTGAGGGTGCACTGCCCAGTTCGCTGGTCTCAAGCGCAAGCTGCAGCGGTGAGGCGCTGTTGTCGAGCAGGATGCCGTTCAGCAGGTGTGCCTTGAGCAATTCCTCGAGGCTGGTCGAGTGCCCGAGCAGCCAGCCAAGCACGACGTGGCTCTTGCGCGTGGGTTCCTCCTCCTCTTCCCATGCGTAGGCTTCCTCGATCGCAATCGGTGCGTGGTAGCGCTTCTCGTCCGGGACGCTGATGTGCAGCGGCAGTGCCTCGAAGCGCGCCAGCGCACGGGTCTCGAAGCGCTGCTGCAGTTCACTGGCGGCCATATCGCCGTAGCTCATGAAGATCGCGTTGCTTGGATGGTAGTGCGTGCGGTAGAACTCGCGGAGCTGTTCGTAGCTGAGGTCGGGGATGTGTTCCGGGTCCCCCCCGGAGTTGTAATGGTAGGTGGTGGAGGGGAACAGGTACTTCGTCAGCGTCTGCCAGAGCTGACTCGATATCGCGCTCATCGCCCCCTTCATCTCGTTGTAGACCACGCCCTTGAACTGCAGTGGTGTCGAGGGATCACTGGGCGTGGCGAACTCCAGACGGTGGCCTTCCTGTGCGAAGTCGTAAGGGTCGAGCCGGGCGAAGAACACCGAATCCAGGTACACGTCGAGCAGGTTGAGGAAGTCCTTGCGGTTCTGGCTGGCGAAGGGGTACGCAGTCCAGTCACTGCTGGTGAAGGCGTTCATGAAGGTGTTCAGTGAACGGCGTGTCATCATGAAGAAGGGGTCGCGCACCGGGTATTTCTCGCTGCCACAGAGCGCCGTGTGCTCGAGGATGTGTGCCACGCCGGTCGAGTCCTGCGGGATCGTCCGCAGCGCGACCAGGAACACGTTCTCGGGGTTGTCGCTGGCAATGTGATAGTGCACCGCGCCGGTCGCCCGGTGCCGGTATTCCTCGACCACGACGCCCAGGGCGCTGATCGGCTCGCTGCGGATCCAGCTGAATGCGGGGTGAACGGCGGCGGGCGCTGCGGGGGCGGAGTGCGGTTGGATGCTGCTCATGAAGTGCTCGAGGTTGCTGTGCGAATGGAACATCGTGGGTGGATTGCGCGCCACGGGGGCGATCCGGCGCCGCGGATTCTAGCTCGTTGGCGCCGAACGTGTTAAGACGGATTCCGCTTCGTGCGCTGAACCGATTGCAGAAAGCGGGCATCATTGGCCTGCTGAATCGACGCATGACAGGAGTTCGATATTCATGGCGGGTCATAGCAAATGGGCCAACATCCAGCACCGCAAGGGCAAGCAGGACGAGAAACGGCAACGGATCTGGACGCGACTGGTGCGCGAAATTACCGCCGCTGCCCGCAGTGGCAGTGGTGATCCGGACGCCAATCCGCGCCTGCGTCTGGCCGTGGACCGGGCGAAGGCGACCAACATGCCGGCCGACACCATCAGGCGCAACATCGACAAGGCCACCGGCAACCTCGAGGGCGCGAATTACGAAGAAATCCGTTACGAAGGTTATGGTGCCGGCGGGGCGGCGATCATCGTCGACACCATGACCGACAACCGCGTGCGCACCGTTGCCGAGGTGCGCCATGCGTTCAGCAAGCACGGCGGCAATCTGGGTACCGAAGGTTCGGTTGCGTTCCAGTTCCAGCACGTGGGCCAGTTTTTCTTCGGTCCCGGTGCGGACGAAGAGAACATCATGGAAGTGGCGCTGGAAGCCGGTGCGTGCGATCTCGACACCGATGAGGAGGGAACCATCGAGCTCATCACCGAACCGGGAGATTTCGACGCCGTCAAGCAGGCGCTGGAGGCGGCCGGCCTGAAGCCGGACGTGGCCGAAATCACGATGCGCGCCGATCACACGGTGGACCTGGAAGGTGACGATGCCATCAGGATGCAGGCCCTCATCGATGCGCTCGAGGATCTCGATGACGCCCAGGACGTCTACCACAACGCCAATCTGGACCTGCCCGGGTGATGGACGCGGATGAAGAGGGGGTGATCGACGCCGCCCCGAATGCCGGCAGCAGCAGGGGTTGCCCTGACATCGCATGACTCCGCCATTGAAAGGGGTATTTCCGTGAACAGGACAGAAGCAGAGGACTCGATCAGGCGCGCCGCGAAACTCTATGCACTCGGGGCAGACCGGCGCGACCGGGCACTCTGGTCGAAGGTACTGGCTGCAGACTGCGTGATCGAAGGTCCCGGTTTCCGGGCGGAAGGTCTGGCCGCCAACCTCGCCAGTCTCGACCGTCTCGCACAGTCCTACCCCATGACGCGCCACTGCGTGCACGATCAGCATTACGAGATCGACGGCGACCGGGCAACGGGGGTCACCTACGGCACGGCAGAGCATGTCACCCTTGCCGGTGAGCGGGCAGAGCTTCTCGTCTGGTCGATCCGCTACCTTGACGAAATGATATGCAGTGGCGGCGAGTGGCAGTTCCTGTCGCGCAGGCTGGTGGTCGACTGGGAGGAAACCCGCCCCCTCACGCGGATCCGGCAGGGGCACGAACTCGTTGCCGTCGACAGCCCCCCGCAGGACCAGCGCATCGACGTTGCGCAGACGTTTTACAGCTACGCAACCGGCATCGACAAGCGTGACTGGGCGCTCTATCGCTCCATCTTTGCCGATGAAGTGGAGATGGATTTCGAATCCTACAACGGGATTCCACGCCACGTGATCCGGGCCGATGACCTGACCGAAAATATCCGGGTCTTTTTTGCCGGGCTCGACAGAACCCAGCACAGCATGAGCAACCCGAGTGTGACGGTCAGGGGCAGGCGGGCGGAATGCATCGTCTACATGCAGGCCGAGCATTTCCTCGGTGACGGTCCGCAGGCACGGCGCTACGTCGTCGCCGGATACTACACTGCCAGCCTCGAACGCGGTGCGAGCGGGCAGTGGCGGGTCGTGTCCGTCAGGCTCAGCGTGCTGTGGGAATCCGGCGACAGCTCATTCATGAGCGACGCCAGTGAGCGCGGGGCAGCCCGTCTGGCGGGGAAGCAGGCATAGCCGGACGGATTCGGGGCAGGGAACCTATTGGCAGTTGCCGCCACGCGTGGTCTGTGCCGGTAGCGCTGGCAGCTCGACATGCAGCGCGAACAGCCACGGCCACAGCTTGCCGCTGACCCACAGCAGCCTGCTGTCGGCGTCCCAGGCGATGCCGTTCAGCACGTCGGCCCGACGGCGCTCGCCGGCGTCGAGCAGCGCGCCGAGTTCGAGACGCCACTGCGCACAGCCAGTGCGCGGGTCGATGGCGACCACGCTGTCGGTCAGCCACACATTGGCCAGCAGCCAGCCGTTCACCCACTCGAGTTCGTTGAGACGAAGAAGCGGCTGGCGGCCGACGCGAACGTCGAGACTGTGCAGCTCCCTGAAATCCTCGGGGCTGCGCCAGCGCAGCGTCGCGCTGCCATCGCTCTGGATCAGCTGTGTCCCGTCGCTGGTCAACCCCCAGCCTTCGCCGTGGTAATGGAAGCGTTGCTCGGCTTCGAGCCCGGGCAGCGAGAAACGCTGCATGACGCCTTCCTTCCAGGTCAGCAGGTAGAGCCTGCCGTCGTGAACGGTGATGCCCTCGGCAAACCAGTCGGCAGGAAGCGTGCGACTGCGCAGCGGCCTTGCGTCATCCAGGCGGCGCAGCAGCAGGCGCGAGCGGCCGTAGTTGCCGCCGCTCTCGAGCAGCAGGCCGTCGTCGATCGCCAGCCCCTGGGTGAACAGCGTGTGATCGTGCGGCACGCGCTGGAGGACCGTGTGCGGGAGTGTCGGCAGGCTTTGCAGGAGCCGTTCCGGAGCCGGGGCTGCCGTGCCGGGATGTGGTGTGAGAACGCCGAGCACGAACGCGCACAGTACGGCGGACAGCAGCTTCTTCATGTGCCGCGGCCCTTGATGAGGTCACGGATCAGGAAGCGTCCCGGCGCGATGGCACGCTGCAGGCTGCGTGGCAGGGGGGAGGTTTCGGCGCAGATCGAAGCGGCAATCGCGTCGGCGCAGATCGGCGCGCTGCTCAGCCCGCGCGAACCGTGGCCAATGCTGACGTAGAGGCCGGGCAGATAGCTGCCCGTGTGCTCCAGCACCTGGCGTGCGTTGTGTCGCAGCTGCGCGAAGTCGCGGCGGAAAGCGGCGGCGTCGGGCACGGCACCGGCAATCGGCAGACGATCCGGCGTGCTGCTGCGATAACCGACGCCTGCGGCGAGCGCGTCGTACGGGATCTGCGCCGGGTCGATGTGGCTCAGGATTTCGTGTACGCGTTCGAGGTTGCCCGCTTGTTCCTGCCGTGTCGGCTGGAAGTCACCGGCTCCGCGCACATAGCTGGCGCCACAGCAGAGCCACTCAGCACGCGGCGGTGCCACGTAGCCGTTGGCGCAGATCACGCAGCGTGGTGTCGGTTCGGCCAGTGTGCGCGGGATGAAGCTGACCTGCCCGCGCAGTGGACTGACCGGCAGCGGGTTGGTGCCGAGCAGCGTGTTGGCGTCGGCTGCAGTGGCGATGATCACGGCGCCAGCGCGAATATGTTCGCCGCCTTCGAGCTCGACGCACCAGCCCGCGTCGGCGCGTTCGAGCCGTATGGCCCGGCAATCGAAGCGGGTTGCGATGAGGGCATCGTCGAGCAGGCGCCGGCGCGCTTCCTGTGGTACCAGCCAACCGCTGCCGGGCAGGTGGATGGCGCCCTGGCGCAGCGCGACGCCGGCGATCTCCGAGGCTTCGTCGCGGTTGAGAAAGCGTGCCAGCTCGGGGAGGGCACCGTAGCGCTCGCGCAGTGCCGCGAATTCGCTGCCGGCGTCGTCGCACAGTCGCAACAGGCCGCAGCGGGCGTAGTCGGGGCCATCGCCCCCGAATACGGCGGCGTGGAAACGCAGCGCGTACAGATAACTGTGCAGCATGAATTCGCCGTGCGGCGTACTGGCAAGCGGCAGCTGGGTGAACAGGATACCCTGCGGGTTGGGGGCCGCCTGCCCCGACGGTTCACTGCCGGCGTCGATGGCGGTGACGCGCAGGCCACGCCGCGCCAGCGCGTGCGCGCAGCAGGCACCGGCCACACCGGCACCGATCACCAGCACATCGTGCGGGCGGGTCTGCGGCCGCGCGTGCAGATACCAGGGAGTTTCGCTGGCGGTCTCCTGCTGCCGGTCCGTGTTGGCACTGAAGCGGGCACTCAGCATCTCGCGCTTGCGGCCGTGACCGGCAACGCGCTCGACGCTGAACCCCAGCTGCTGCAGCTCCCTGCGCACCGCTCCGGCGGCGGTGAACGTCGCCAGCGTGGTGCCGCTGTGGCTGAGCGCAGCGATGAGGCGCATCACCTGCGGCGTCCACATGGCCGGGTTGCGTGCCGGTGCGAAGCCATCCAGAAACCAGGCGTCTGCCGCCGTTGCCAGTTCGGGGTGCAGGTTCGCGCCGTATTCGGCGAGTGCGTGCATCACGTCGCCGATATGGAGCTGCAGGCGCACGCGGCCGTCGGCCAGGTCGAGCGTGTGCAGACCCTCCAGCAGCGGTGGCCAGGCGGCAGCGAGTTCGTCGGCGAATGGTGCCAGTTCGGGCCAGCGTGCATTGGCACGCCTGAGCGCAGTGCGCGAGAGCGGGAAAGCCTCGAGGCTGCGAAACACCAGCCGGGCATTCGCCGGTGCAACACGCTCCCACAGTTCCCAGGCGAGCAGGAAATTCAGTCCCGTACCGAAGCCGGTTTCGTTGATCACGAACACGCAGTCGCGGCGGTCGGGGAGGGCACGCCAGCGTGCCTCGAGCGCATTGTGCTGCAGGAATACATGGCGTGCTTCGGCGCAGCCGTCGTCGCGGCTGTAGTAGACGTCGGCGAATTCCCGCGAAAAAGGGGTGCCGTCGTCCAGCCATTCGGGCTCGGTGGGGCCGAAGCCGTTCACGCAGGGCAGGGAATCGTGGATCATCGGTGTGGTCGCAGGCAGCACGGCGCGCATCATAGCGCAGCGTCGACGGCCTGCTCTATGATCGCGCGCTCGCTGACTGGCGGAGAAACGCATGCACTGGTTGCCAGGCGAACCCGAGCTGGCTGCGATGCTGGCCTTCATTGTGGGCCTGGTGGTCTCGCTGATCTCGTTCGGTGCGGCGGCCCATGCGCTGCTCACCAAGCGTGATCCGCGCAGTGCCGGCGTCTGGATAGCCCTGTGCCTGCTGTTCCCGCTGCTGGGCGCGATCGCCTACGCCTTGTTTGGCAACAACCGCATCCGCACTCGTGCACGGCGCCTGCGGGCACAGCCGGATCAGGACGAGGCGGCAGAGCCTCTCGTTCTCGAATACGTGGCTGCCGAACGGCTGATCGCTCCCGAATACCGCAACCTCGCACTGCTCGGACATGCAGCGAGTGGCAACGAGCTGCTGACCGGCAACAGTGTCGAGGCGCTGCTGTGCGGCGAGAACGCCTATCCGGCGATGCTGCATGCGATCGGCGAGGCAAGACACCATGTCTGGCTGGCGAGCTATATCTTCGAGGCGCATGGCATCGGGCGCGAGTTCATCACCGCGCTTGGCGCGGCACGTGCGCGCGGCGTCGATGTACGCGTGCTGCTCGATGGCTTTGGGCAGTTCTACACCCTGCCGCTGGCGGCGCCTGCGTTGCGGCGCCTTGGCGTGAAGGTGGCGCGCTTCCTGCAGCCCCGCCTGCTGCCGCCGAATCTGTCGCTGAACCTGCGCAACCACCGCAAGATCCTCGTCGTCGATGGCGAGATGGCGTTCACCGGTGGCATGAACATCCGTGGCAAGCACATGGCGCAGAACGGCAGGCCGGCACGCGTCACCGACATGCACTTCCGGCTGCGCGGCCCGGTGGTGCACCAGATCGAGGAAGTGTTTGCCGCCGACTGGCTGTTCAGCTCACGCGAGATCCTGCCGCGCCTGGTGCAGCCACTGCAGCCGACGACGCTGCCCGATGAGGCGGAATGCCGTGTGATCGTCGATGGGCCAAACGAGGACATCGACAAGTTGCTGTGGGTGCTGGTCGGGGCGATCAACGCGGCACGTCACAACATCCGCATCATGACGCCGTACTTCCTGCCGCCACGCGAGCTGGCGCTGGCGCTGCAGACTGCGGCGCTGCGCGGTGTAGAGGTCAGCATCGTGCTTCCTGAACACAACAACTTCGTGTTCATGACCTGGGCGGCGACGCACGCGCTTGGTGAGCTGCTGAAGACGGGTGTCCGGGTGCATTTCTTCGAGGGTCCGTTCCTGCACACGAAGCTGCTGCTGATCGATGACTATTATGCGCAGATCGGCTCATCGAACCTGGATCCGCGCAGTCTGCGGCTGAACTTCGAGATCGCGGTCGAGGTCTACGATCACACCTTCGGGCAGCAGCTGCAGTGCCACTTCAGCGACACGCTCGAGCGCTCGGCGCAATACACCTACCGCGACTGGCGTCGGCGTGGTGTGCTGCACCAGTTGCGTGACGCGCTGTTCTGGGTGTTCTCACCGTACCTGTAGTCGTGATGGGCGGGTGTTGCGGCTGAGGAGTCAGTGTGTCTATATGCACTGCAGTGCAATCACTGCAGCGGAGAAGGAATAAAGGCATGAACACCACCCTGCTCGATCTCACGGCGGACGAAGTTCTTGCCACGACCCGCGCCGTGCGTAAACGTCTTGATCTGACCCGTCCGGTGCCCCGCGGGGTGGTCGAGGAATGCATGGCACTCGCCATGCAGGCACCGAATGGATCGAACATGAACAGCTGGCGTTTCATGGCGGTCGACGACCGCGAGACGATCGAGCGGATGGCGGCAATTTATGGTGCGGCCATGGATGATCACATCCGCTCTCTTGGCGATGCCGTCGGGGACGATTACGCCGGCGCGTCGATCCCCGGCGCTGGAGAAATTGGCAGCTCGGTGCAGTACCTCCGTGAACACATGCACGAGGTGCCGCTGCTCATGATTCCACTGTTTGCGGGGCGCCCGGAGGGTGCCAGCGTATTCATGCAGGCGAGCATGTGGGGTTCCGTCGTACAGGCGGCGTGGAGCTTCATGCTTGCACTGCGCCCGCGCGGGCTCGGCAGTTGCTGGACCACGGTTCATCTGTGCCGCGAACGCGAGATGGGCGAGCTGCTCGGCATCCCGTCCCGCTACACACAGGTCGGGCTGTTGCCCGTAGCCTATACATTGGGTACAGACTTTCGTCGCGCCTGGCGCAGGCCGGTTTCGGAAGTACTGGACTGGAACCGTTTTGACTGACCGGATCGTACTGTCTGCCGTTGCAGGCGAAGCGGTCCATTGCCGGCAAGGAGAAACAACGATGGCGCGCGAATACTCTGCTGCCGAGCTGCGCAATCTCGAATCCGTGCGCAGGATGATGTCCCCACCCCCGGGGTTCGATATCATGACGCTGTTTGCCGAGGATGCCGTCTGGTGGAATGGTCTGCCGAGGCTGCACGCACCGGGCGCCAGTTGCGAGCACCGCGGGATCGAGGCGATTCGCGCCATCGTGAGCGGGTCGGCGAAGGACCGGCGCGATCTTGGTATCGACGCCTACGACCTGTCGACGGTGCGCTACGAAAACGTGATCGAAGTGGTCGACGGTGACCGCGTGGTACGCCAGCAGACCATGTACGCGAAAACCCAATCGGGGCGCGACTACTGCAACGTCTACTGCTTTGTGTTCGAATTCGATGCCAACGGCAGGATCGTCTATCTCACCGAGCACTGGAACACCTGGTATGCCGATCGTTTCCTGTTCGACCAGGTCGCACCGACACCGCCACGCGCTGGTTGGAGTTGAACCCATGCTGTCCGTGATCTCCGGTTTGCACGC
>CAZSYV010000092.1:0-10636 GCA_964610955.1 uncultured Klebsiella sp.
AGCTGTCGTGGACTGGCCCCCCGCTTTCGCGGGGGTGACGAGAGAGCCGGTGAGGTGATTCTGCGCCGAGGTAATCCCGCACCGAGGTAATCCCGCACCGAGGTAATCCCGCACCAAGGTAACCCTGCACCGAGGTAATCCCGCGCCGAGGTGATTCCGCCGTCGTGCTCGTGTACGGTGGCCGGGTCGCGAATGGTGACACGTCGCTGGAGCTGACGCTGGATCTGGCGTTGGAACTGGCGCTGGCGCTGGCGCTGGCGTTGGAACTGGCGCTGGAACTGGCGCTGGAACTGGCGCTGGAACTGGCGCTGGCGCTGGCGCTGGCGCCGACCGGACGGTAAGAGGAAAATGCTCCCCGACACGTCGTACAAGGATCCTTGGGCATGAGTTTCGAGAAAACCTTCTTTGCGTTCGTCATCGTGCTCGCACTGACGTTGAACGTGAGCTTCGTCATCGGTGACATGGAGCGCATCGACTATCACCTTGCCCACGAGCTTGCGCTGGCGATCGTCGTCAGCCTGATCTCGACGGTGATGAAGTTCGGCGACCGCTCGCTGCTGGGTTCGACGATGCTCGCGACCAGCCTCGTTGCCGACGTGCAGCTGATCGCTGCTGCCGTGACCTGGGGTATCGCAACCTTCAGCGGTCCAGAGATCTCGCCACAGGACTCGGTGACCGTGGTGTCGCTGGCAAGCGGTGCGGTAGTGGCCAACGCGGTATCCGTCATCCTGCTGATGATCGAGACGGCCAGCCTGCGCCGATGAGCATCGAGGTACGCCGCACCCAGCAGGGTTCGTTCCTGCTCCTGCGTCGGCTGCGCCGGCCGATGATCGTGCTGATCCTCGTCTACGCGGTGGCGGTGATCGGTTTCACGCTGGTGCCCGGCGTGGACCCGGAGGGGCGTCCGTGGCGCATGAGTTTTCTGCACGCCTTCTATTTCGTCAGCTATCTGGGCACCTCGATCGGGCTTGGCGAGATCCCGTACCCCTTCTCCGATGCACAGCGCCTGTGGGCGACGGCATCGATCTACGCGACCGTGATCGCCTGGCTCTACAACATCACCGGCATGCTCGCGACGCTGCGTGATCCGCTGTTCCAGCGCATTCGTCTGGAGAACCGCTTTGCGAGTGCGGTGCAGCGTATCCGTGAGCCTTTCGTCGTGCTGTGCGGCTACGACAACGCCGGGCGTCTGGTGGCGCGCGAGCTGACCGAGGAAGGCATCGGTGTGGTGGTCGTCGACAATGATGCGGAGCGCGTCGAGTCGGTCGAGATCGATCGTCTGGCGTTGCCGGTGCCTGCCCTGCAGGCCAACGCCGTGGTGCCGGCGACACTGCTGACTGCCGGAATCACCCACCCGCGCTGCATCGCAACGCTGGCGCTCACCGGCAGTGATACGACGAACCTCACCGTGTCGCTGAATGCCAAGATCCTCGCACCCGAGCGCCCGGTGATCTGCGTCGCGCACCACCACGAGCACCAGGCAGCGATGGCGCGCGTTGGCGCCGAACACCTGATCAACCCGCACGATACCTTCGCCGATCGGCTCGCGCAGTCGATCCTCAAGCCCTGCCTGCACGTGATCTACGAGAGTCTGACCACGCAGAACATCACGCCCATGGCCGCTGCGCCCGCCTTTCCGCGCGGACGCTGGATGATCGTCGGCTATGGGCGCTTTGGCCGTACCGTGCGCCACCACCTCGGGCAGATCGGCATCGAGTCGGTCGTCGTCGATGAAAGCGCCATTCCCGACGATGGCACGGAACACGTCCGTGGCAGCGTCATCGACTCGGCGAACCTGCGCAAGGCAGGTATCGCGACTGTCGTGGGAATCGTCATCTGCACGGCAAAGGACACCACGAACCTGGCGGTGGCGATGCTCGCGCGCGAGCTCAACGCCGAGCTGTTTCGCGTCGTGCGTCTGTCGAACCGGCGCAACACGCCGCTGTTTCGCACGCTCGATGCCGACATCATCACGCTCTCGGGCTACATCGTCGCCGCCGAGGTGCTGCGCATCATCCGCACGCCACGGCTGTCGCAGTTCCTGCGTGTTGCACGCCACCAGGACGAGGAGTGGACAAGCAGGCTGCTGGGGCGCATGCGCGCGCGCATCGGTGATGAAATTGCGGCAACCTGGTCGATCACGCTGGACGAAGAGAGCGCACCGGCGCTCACCGCAGCCGTTGCAAGGGGCCAGTGCGTGACGGTGGGTGACCTGATGCGTGCGCCGGACAATCGTGACCTGGCACTCGATGCCGTGCCGCTGCTGCTCGAGCGCGGCGCTGCCAAGGCACAGATCCTGCTTCCCGAGGAGGGGGAGGAGCTGCAGCGCGGTGATCAGCTGCTGCTCTGCGGGCGCGAGATCACGCGTGGGCGCCTGCGCTGGATGCTGAGCGATCCGCGCGTGCTGCGCTACGTGCTGGGTGCGGAATCCTCGGCCTGAGGGCGGGCTGGAACCGCGAGGGTTCCGGCACATGTCCTGGCACATGTTCCGGGCGGTATTGCCGACGTGCCATAACGATATGAATACATGATCTTTTACCTGCTCAATGCCGACCCGTACCATGCGGGCTCCATCAGGTGATCGAGAAGTCCGGACCATGAAAGAGGCAGCCGCCCAAATGTTACCCCTGAGCCCGCTTTCCGCCGAGAAGTCGGTGCTGATGGCGCGCCTCGTGGAGGGGCTGGAGCCCCACGCGCTGCACTGGCTGTCGGGCTATATGGCCGGTGCGGCGGCGCAGCTGGCGGGTCAGCATGCGGTTACAGCACCCGGCAGCGCCCCGGCAGGCCAGGCCGTGCAGCGTGCCACCGTGCTCTACGGCAGCCAGACCGGCAATGCCAAGCGTGTTGCCGAGCAGCTCGCGCACGATATCCAGGCGACCGGTGTCGAGGTGAACCTGGTTCGCGCCGACGCCTACCGCACCAGCGAGCTCAAGAAGGAGCGGCTGCTGTATGTGGTGATCAGCACGCACAGCGTGGGAGACGAGATCGAGCCGCCGGATGATTCGCGCAGCTTCATGGAGTTCCTGCTCGGGCGGCGTGCACCACAGCTGCCCAACCTGCGCTTCGGGGTGCTGGCGCTCGGGGATACCAGCTATCCCGATTTCTGCGGCATCGGTCGCCAGGTCGATGAGCGTCTGCAGGGGCTCGGCGCTACCCGTGTACAACTGCGTGGCGATGCGGATGTCGATGTCGACACCGTCGCCCAGCCCTGGCTGCGCCAGGCGGTCGAGTTCGCCGGCAGGGAACTGCGAAGCGACGCTTCGCCGGCTCCGTCCGTGGCCAGCACCGGTGCCGTGGTCACACCCCTGCACCCACTCACCCAGGGCTGGACGCGCCAGCGCCCCTTCCTGGCCGAGGTGCTGGTCAACCAGCGCATCGTCGCCAGCGACAGCGGCAAGGACATCCGCCACATCGAACTGTCGCTCGCCAACAGCGGGCTCAGCTACAGGCCGGGTGATGCGCTCGGCATCTGGCCGCGTCAGGACGCGGGGCTGGTCGCTTCGGTCATCGACCTGCTCGGGCTCGATGCTGCCGAAGAGGTCGAGCACGACGGCGAGCGCTTGAAGCTCGAGCGCTGGCTGAGCGAGCGCCGCGAGCTGACGACGCTCACGCGTCCCTTCGTGAGCGCCCATGCCGAGCGCGGCAGCCATGCCGAGCTTGCGGAGCTTCTGCAGCCCGAGGCGCGTGCCCGACTGGCGGAGCTGTTCGACACGCATCAGCTGCTCGATCTGCTGCGCCGCTGGCCGGCAGGCTGGGATGCGACGGCGCTGGTGGCCGCACTGCGCCCGCTCGCACCGCGCATGTATTCGATTGCCTCCAGCCAGGACGTGGTTGGCGAAGAGGTGCACCTGACGGTGGCCTACGTGCACTACGAGCACGGTGGCGAGGATCGCTGGGGCGTTGCCACGCACCACCTCTGCGCGCTGCAGGAAGGTGATTCCGTGCCGGTGTTCATCGATGCGAACGACCGTTTCCGTCTGCCCGAGGACGCTTCACGCGATGTCATCATGATCGGGCCGGGAACCGGTGTGGCACCGTTTCGTGCCTTCGTGCAACAGCGCCAGGAAGATGCCGCGAGTGGCCGTCAGTGGCTGTTCTTCGGCAATCCGCACCGCCGTACCGACTTCCTCTACCAGCTGGAGTGGCAGCAGGCGGTTCGTGACGGGGCGCTCGATCGCCTCTCGGTTGCCTTCTCGCGCGACCAGGAGCACAAGGTCTATGTCCAGGATCGCCTGCGCGAACAGGGCCGTGATGTCTGGTCGTGGCTCTCGGGCGGCGCGCACCTGTATCTGTGCGGCGATGCAAACCGCATGGCACCCGATGTGCACGCTGCGCTGCTCGATATCGTCACCGAGCATGGTGCCATGTCCCACGAGGCTGCCGAGGTCTGGCTCAAGCAGCTGATGAATGAAGGCCGTTACGCGCGCGACGTGTACTGAGTCAGCGAGTCCGTTTACCCGTGCCGGATGCGTCAACGGGATGAAGCCACGGATGGCTTCCTTTACATGGGCTCGCATCACACCGCCCACTTCCTGATAATGCGCCCCCTTCATTACCCTGCAGGCCTGATCACCCGCCATGAGCGACAAGCTTTCCCCTCTCGAACACATCAAGGCAAACAGCCGTTTCCTGCGTGGCACCATCGCCCGCGGGCTGGCCGATACCACGACCGGAGCAATCTGCGAGGCCGACACCAAGCTGCTGAAGTTCCACGGCAGTTACCAGCAGGATGATCGTGACCTGCGCGATGAGCGTCGTCGTCAGAAGCTCGAGCCCGACTACCAGTTCATGGTGCGCGTGCGCCTGCCGGGCGGCGTGCTGAGCACGAAGCAGTGGCTGGACCTCGATGAGTTGGCCGTGCGTTACGCGAGCAGCGGCCTGCGCATCACCACGCGCCAGACCTTTCAGTACCACGGTGTGCGCAAGGAAAGGCTGCGCGACATGATCGGTGGGATCAACGCGACGGGGCTGTCCACGCTTGCCGCCTGTGGCGACGATGTGCGCAACGTGATCTGCTCGGTCAACCCGGCGTTGTCCTCGGCGCACGCCGAGGTCTACGAATGGGCGCAGCGCATCATGCGCCACGTACAACCCCAGACGGGCGCCTATCGGGAGCTGTGGATCGACAGGCTGGCCGAGACCACCGACGGCGCTGACGATTCCGAACCCCTGCTCGGCCCGACCTACCTGCCACGCAAGTTCAAGTTCGGCATCGCCGTTCCCCCGTACAACGACATCGATGTGTTCGCACAGGACTTCGGCCTGATCGCCATCATGGAAGAGGGCCGGCTGCTCGGCTTCAATCTCGCACCCGGCGGTGGCATGGGAGCCACTGCGGGTGATCCGAGCACCTACGCGCAGATCGGCGATCTGATCGGCTACGTGCCGAAGGAGCACATTCTCGACGTGTGCTGGCATGGCGTTGCCGTGCAGCGTGACTATGGTGATCGTGGTGATCGGCACCATGGCCGACTGAAGTACACCATCGATCGGCGTGGCCTGCAGTGGTATCACGACGAGCTGCAGTCACGCCTCGACTTCAGGATCGAGAAGCCACGCCCATTCAGCTTCCTGCACAACGGCGATCGCTTCGGCTGGATCGAGGGCGAGGACGGCAGGCATCATCTCACCCTGCAGATACCCTCCGGGCGGTTGACGGACCTGCCCGGACATTCGCGCCAGGCCGGCATGCGCGAGATCGCCCGCATGCACAAGGGCGAGTTCCGCATGACCTGCAACCAGAATCTCATCATCGCCAACGTCGCTCAGGCAGATCGCGCAGCGATCGATGCGCTGGTCGAGCGCCATGGCCTCGATGACTACCGGCGCGACAGCGGCATCCGCAGGAACGCGATTTCCTGCGTGGCACTGCCGACCTGTGGCCTGGCGATGGCGGAGAGCGAACGCTACATGCCGCAGTTTCTCGATCGGCTGGAGGTGCTGCTCGAGCGCCACGGGCTGCGCGATGAGCCCATCCACTTCCGTATCTCCGGCTGCCCGAACGGGTGTTCGCGCCCCTATCTTGGCGAGATCGCCCTGATCGGGCGTGCAGTCGGGCGCTATGACCTGCGCATCGGTGCCGACCACACCGGCGAGCGGATGAACGCGATGTACATCGAGAACACGGATGAGGCGCATATCCTCGAGGCGCTCGATGGGCTGTTTGGACGCTTTGCTGAGGAGCGCAGCCCGGGTGAGGCCTTCGGTGACTTCGTCGCGCGCGCGGGCGTGGTCACGCCGCCTTCACGGCGCCCCGAGATCGTCTACGAGTAGGCTCAGCCGGGGCTGCCGCGCGGCTTGCGTGGCGGGCGCGGGTCCTTGCGCCCCGCCGCCTTGCCTGCGCGCGCGGTTCTGGCCTTGCTGCCTGCGCCCGCTGCGCGCTTGCGGCGTGGTGCAGCACCGCGCCTGTGGGCGCCATCGGTGCTGCTGTCGTCGTCGGGTGCCGTGGCTTTGCCGGCACCGCGCCGCTGTGGTGCACAGGTGTCGATTGCTGCTTCCAGTTCGGTCAATCCGTCCCCGAGGTATTCGAGCAGCCGCTGCATGTGGGGCACCGTCTTGCGGCAGGCGATCAGCCCGAAGTCGGCCAGGTCGTGGCGGCTGATGATGGTGATGTTCAGCGCGCTGCCGTCGATGATCAGCGACAACGGATACAGGCCGCTCAGCCGTGCACCCTGCCAGTACATGTCGCGCCGCGGACCGGGAACGTGGGAGATGACCACGTTCACGAGCGTGCGGTCCGGGTTGATGTGCAGGAGGCTGTTCAGCGCACCGGGCATCAGCATGGTGGCCGCGTAGGCGGTCAACTGCCCCGGCGAGAGCAGGTGGATGCGCTCCTTGTTGTACTCCATGCACTCCTTGATGGCGATGAGGCGCTTGGCCGGATCGTCGATGTGGGTCGCAAGGTGGGTGAGCGTGAAGGCGATCTCGTTGCCGGTCTGCGTGCTGGCACGCCGGCGCACGGACACCGGTACGCCGGCGATCAGCGGTGCCTCCGGCAGACCATCGACTTCCGAGAGGTAGCGACGCAGTGCGCTGCCGCACATGGCCAGCATCACGTCGTTGCTGGTGGCCTCGAAGGCACGCGCAACGGCGCGGATGCGCGGCATCGAATAGGACTGTGCGGCAAAGCGGCGCGTTCCGGTGACCGGCTGGTTGAGCAGGCAGCGGTGCGCCTGTCCACCGACGACCAGGTTCGGTTCTCCGCTCTGGTAGTCATCGATGCTGCGGCGCAGTTCGTGGAGCACCGGGCCCACCGACTTCAGTCCTTCGCGTGCCAGGGCACGCAGGCCCGCGATGCCTTCGGCTGCCGGTGCCGGGACGGGCAGCGGCTGCGCGGCGGTGGCCTTGATCGTCTCGACTTCCCAGAACGGTGGCAGGTCGAGTGACTCCCGGGAGTTTGGTGACATCGTCTTCATCAGCAGACGGATTCCACCGATGCCGTCGACCACCGCGTGGTGCGTCTTCAGGTAGACGGCGAAACGCCCGTCGTCGAGGCCTTCGATCAGGTAGAGCCGCCACAGCGGATAGGCACGATCGAGGTGGCTGGCGTGAAGGCGTGAGACGAGCTCGAACAGCTCGCGTACACGCCCCGGCACCGGCAGCGCCATGTGCACGAAGTGGTGCTCGAGGTCGAAATCGCTGTCCTCGCGCCAGTAGTGCAGGGCGCCGCGGCGCACGAGCCTCCAGTTGAAGGGCGCTGCGGAGTGGTTCGATTCACGCAGCTTGGTTGCAAGCCGCGTGACGAAATCCGCAGGTGCTCCGACAGGCGGCTCGAAGAGCATGAGCATGCCGACGTGCAGCGGTTGCCGGCGGCTTTCCAGTCGCAGGAAGGCGTCATCCATCAGGCTGAGTCGTTTCATGCCGTTCGCGCCTCCGCGCTCGGGTGTCTGACCCGTTGCGGGGGCAGAATATCAGAGGATGCGCGGACGCGGTGGACGGAGTCGCTATGCCGTGTCGGAAGCATTGCTGCCGACGTCGCGGCTGATGCTGTCGATCAGGTATCCGATCTGGTGCTCGAAGAGCTCGTCCGAATAGTTCACGCTGCTCGCATAGTGATGGAAATTGCGGATCCAGCGGCGCTGATCGGGTTCGAGCTGTGCGAAATCGCTATCGCTGAACTGCAGGCCGGCACCGATTTCCGTGATCTCCGTCTGGATGATGCCCATGATCGAGGCAAAGACCCACAGGGCGGTTCGCGCCTGTTCCCGTCCCTGCAGCCCGGCTTCCTCGAGCGCCTCGAAGACCAGCAGCATCTGCTGCAGCCAGGCGATCGAGATGTGTCCTTCCCAGCGCAGCACCTGCATCAGGTACGGGTAGCGCAGGAACGATGCACGCATGCCGCGCGCCCAACAGCCGATCTTCTCCTGCCAGCTGGCACTCGCAGGCATCTCGATCACCACGCTCTGCAGCAGCTCGGCCGAGACGGCCTGCAGCAGCTCGTCATGGTTGGCGAAATAGGTGTAGAGCGCCATTGGCGTGAGCCCCAGCGTGCGTGCGATGCGGCTCATCGATACGCCGGCCTGAGGCTCCTTGCGCAGGATCCTGATTGCGCAGGCGATGATCGCCTCGCGTGAGGTTGCCTGTGGCCGCCCGGCGCGGCGGGTGGCACGTGGTTTTTTCTGCGCGTCGGATTGCGCCTGATCTTCAGGGTGTTTCGGTTTCATCGGGCGAATCATATTCGCTGAGCAGTGCCGTTGCATGGTTCGACTCCCAGCGCTCGATGAGCGGGCCGAACTCCAGCAGGAAGGCCTGCACATGCGTCGTGCTGCCATGTGCGTCGAGGTCTGCACGGCTGCTCCAGCGCTCGAAGCACAGAAACAGCGAGGGTTCGTCGAGGTCCCGGTAGAACGTGTAGGCATGACAGCCCTTCTCGGCGAGCGTGGGGGCAACGAGTGCACGCATTGCCTCCGCCACGCGCTCGGCGCTGTCTGCGCGGACCTTGATGCGGATGAATGCGGTATGCATGGGGTGCTCTCCGTGTCGAAACGAGCAGTTGCACAGGTGGGTGACAGTGGTTAGTATATGCCATATAGCAATTGCTGGCCATTGCTCTCGAGGAACGGTCCATGCATCGAAAGACGCTGCTCAAGCTGGTCTTCAGCCTCCCGATCGCACTCACCCTGTCGTTGGCATCCTCCTGCACGAACACTACCGTTGCAGGCTTTCACAGCGATTCGATCGGGCCATCGAAGCCGTGGACGGCCGTGCCGCAGCCGGACCCGAGTGCGCTGCGCTTTGCGCTCATCGGTGATCGCACCGGGCTGGCGCGCCCGGGCGTGTTCGAGCAGGCGCTGCGCCAGATCGGCTGGATGCAGCCCGAGTTCCTCATCAGCGTCGGTGACCTGGTCGAGGGTTACGCGCAGGATCGCGGCACACTCGAGGGCGAGTGGCAGCACATCGAACAGGCGATCGCCGGATTCGATCGCCCCTTCTTCTACATCCCGGGCAACCATGACCTCGGCAACGATCTGGCGCTCGATATCTGGAAGCAGCGCCGGGGTACGCCGTGGTATCACTTCATCTACAAGGATGTGTTGTTCCTGTGCATGGACACGGAGGACCCGCCCGCGCCGATGCCCGAGGAGATGCTGCGGGGGTTCAGGGAAATGGCGGCAGGCATGGCACGCGATCCCGAAGGTACCGAGCGTGCACTGCACGAGGCGCTTGCGCGGGTCAACGCCGATCGCGAGAAGGGGGATGCCTTTGGCGGTGCGCTGTTGAACAGCGCACGTTTCAGCCAAGCGCAGCTCGACTACTTCAGGCGGGTCATCCGTGACAACGCCAGTGTGCGATGGACCTTCGTGCTGATGCACAAGCCCGCATGGGACACGCCTGACAGCGGCTTCGGGGAGATCGAGGCGCTGCTCGCCGCCCGCCCCTACACGGTCGTTGCCGGGCACAACCACTATTACCGCCACGAGCGCCGTGCCGGTCGTGACTACATCACCATGGGTACGGCGGGGGCCGTCTCGCACCAGGAAGGCCCGGGCCGGATGGATCACATCGCCTGGGTCACGCTCGATGCGAATCGCGATCCGAGCATCGCGCTGATCCGGCTGAACGGACTGCTCGATGTGAAAGGCGAGAGTGGCCAGACGCTCGCACGGTGATGCGTGGAATGCTGGATTCCCGCCTTCGCGGGAATGACGGAGGGGGGTGCGGGAATGACGGGGGGTGCGGGAATGACGGAGGGGGTGCGGGATTACCTCACCGGCTCTCTCGTCACCCCCGCGGAAGCGGGGGGCCAGTCCACGACAGCTTCTGGGTTCCCGCCTTCGCGGGAATGACGTAGAGATGCATTCGCAGGAATGACGCAGAGATACCCTCCACCGTCACCCCCGCGGAAGCGGGGGGCCAGTCCACGACAATTTCTGGGTTCCCGCTTCCGCGGGAATGACGAGGTGGAGCGGGAATGACGAGGTGGAGCGGGAATGACGGAGAGGGTGCGGGAATAATGGAGGGATGCGGGAATGACGGAGAGGGTGCAGGAATGACGGAGAGGGTGCAGGAATGACGGAGTGGTGCTCTTGAGCGACGGAAGGTGAACGTGAATACAGGGGATTTCTCGCTCCGCTGGTGGGTGTGGCTCGATACACATGGAGGGACTTTGCATGAAAGCAGCAGTTTTCCAGGGGGC